>CAZBYE010000033.1:0-18846 GCA_964496045.1 uncultured Stakelama sp. | reverse complement strand
GGACACCGCGATGAACCGCAGCGCCGCGGGGATCGAGAAAGGCGTCCCGCGCAGGAACAGCGCGAGCACCCCGCCCACCAGTGCCAAGGGCACCCCGGTGAACACGATCGCCGCATCGCGCACGCTTCCCAACGCCCCGTAGAGCAGCAGGATGATCAGCGCGAAACAGGCCGGGACCACCAGCAACAGCCGCTGGCTGGCCGACTGGAGGTCCTCGAACTGGCCACCCCATTCGAGATACTCGCCCGCCGGCAGGCGCACCTGCGTGGCGATTTCGGCCCGCGCCTCCTCGACCACGCCCGCGACGTCGCGGCCGCGGACATTGGCCTGAACCACCACGCGGCGCTTGCCATTCTCGCGGCTGATCTGGTTCGGCCCGGTCGTCACCGCGATATCGGCGATGCTCTCCAGCGGCACGAACGCGCCGTCCGGCGTCGGCACCGGCACCTGTCCCAGCGTCTGCAGATCGGCGCGCGCGGCGTCGGTCAGCCGGATGGTGACGGCAAAGCGCCGATCGCCCTCGAAGATCATGCCGGCGTCACGCCCGCCAATCGCGGCGGCAAGCGTGTCCTGCATGACCTGCGCGGTGATGCCCAGCCGCGCCATCGCGTCGCGATTGGGCCGGATGTCGAGCATCGGCAGACCCTCGGTCTGCTCGACGCGGACATCGGTCGCCCCCGGCACCTTGCGCAGGATGCCGGCGATCTGGTTGGCGGTCGCGTTCATCGCATCGGTGTCGTCGCCGAACACCTTGACCGCGATGTCACCGCGCACGCCCGCGATCAGCTCATTGAAGCGCATCTGGATCGGCTGGCTGATTTCGAACGCGTTGCCGGGAAGTCCCTCCAGCGCCTTCTCGATCTTGGCCACCAGTTCGGCCTTGGGCAGCTTTGGATTCGCCCAGTCCTTGCGGTCCTTCATGATGATGAAGGTGTCGGAGATGTTGGGCGGCATCGGGTCCGATGCGAGCTCGGCGGTGCCGGTCTTGGAGAAGACGAACTTCACCTCCGGGATCGCCGCGATCGCCTTTTCGACGCGCAACTGCATGGCCTGACTCTGCTCGACCGAAGTGCCCGGCACGCGCAGCACCTGTGCGGTCGCGTCGCCCTCGTCGAGCTGGGGCAGGAATTCCTGCCCCAGCGTCGCGAACGCGCCGATCGCGATCAGGAACGCACCCACCGCCGCCACGATCGTGGTGCGCGGCCGCTGCATCGCGCGGGTCAGACCCGGCTCGTAGCGTCGCTTGAGCCACGACATGATCCGCCCCTCCTTCTCCTCGACCGGTTTGGACAGCCAGATGGCGAGCATTGCCGGCACGAAGGTGAGCGAGAGAACGAAGGCGCAGACGAGCGCGAGGATGACGGTCAGCGCCATCGGCGTGAACGTCTTGCCTTCCACCCCGGTCAAAGTGAGCAAGGGGACGTAGACGAGGATGATGATCGCCTGACCATAGACCGACGGGCGGATCATTTCGCGCGTTGCGCTCGCCACCACCTGAAGCCGTTCGCCCTTGTCGAGCGTGCGGCCGATATGGTGCTGGCGTTCGGCGATGCGCCGCAGCGCATTCTCGACGATGATGACGGCGCCATCGACAATCAGGCCGAAGTCCAATGCGCCGAGGCTCATCAGATTTGCCGAAACCCCGCCGCGCAGCATCCCGAAGCTGGTCATCAGCATGGTGACCGGGATCACCAGCGCCGCGATCAGCGCTGCACGGAAATTGCCGAGCAGCAGGAACAGCACGACGACGACCAGCAGCGCGCCTTCGGACAGGTTCTTCGCCACCGTCTTGATCGTCGAATTGACCAGCCCCGTGCGGTCCAGCACCGGCTGGATGATGATGTCGGTGGGCAGCGAGGCGTTGATGCTGTCGAGCCGTGTCGCGACCGAGGAGGCGACGTTGCGGCTGTTCTCGCCGATCCGCATGATCGCGGTGCCGACGACGACTTCGCCGCCATTCTCCGACGCCGATCCCATGCGGATCGCCTGGCCGAGCTTCACCGTGGCGACTTGGTTGAGCAGGATCGGCACGCCGTTGCGCGTGGCGATGACGGTACGGGCGAGCTGGTCGGCATTGGCGATACGCGCGTCCGAACGCACGGCAAGGCCCTCGCCATTGCGGTCGACCACGCCAGCACCGACGGCTTTGTTGTTCGCCTCCAATGCGGTGGCGAGGTCGCTCAGGCTGAGCTTGAGCGCCGTCAGGCGCTGCACGTCGGGCACCACCTGATATTGCTTCACATAGCCGCCGATCGAATCGACGCCGGCAAGGCCGGGGACCGATTTCAGCAGGGGCGCGACGATCCAGTCCTGCGCGGTGCGCAGATAGGTCGCCTTGTCCGCCTCGCTGACCAGCCGGTCGCCCTCAGGGGTGATATAGCTGCCGTCGGGCTGCAGACCGGGATCGCCCGGCTTGTGTTTGTCCTCCGGCCGATGGGCCATGTGGACGGTCCACATATAGACTTCGCCCAGACCCGTGGCGATCGGCCCCATCTCGGGCGCGACACCCTCGGGCAGAGTCTCCTCGGCGGTTCGCAGTCGTTCGGCGACCTGCTGGCGCGCGAAATAGATGTCGGTCGCATCGGTGAACACCGCTGTCACCTGCGCGAAGCCGTTGCGGCTCAGCGACCGGGTATATTCAAGACCGGGGATACCGGCGAGTGCTGTCTCGATCGGGAAAGCGACCTGTTTCTCGACCAGCTCGGGCGAGAGGGCAGAGGCGCGGACGTTGATCTGGACCTGGTTGTTGGTGATGTCGGGAACGGCGTCGATCGGCAGTCTGGAGAGGGAGAAGGCGCCGACGACGACGGCGATGAGGGTGATGAGCAGCACGAACCAGCGCCGCTCGACCGCAAAGGTGACGATGCGTTCGATCATGACTTAATGCCCATGCTCGGCTTCGCCCTTGCCGAGTTCGGCCTTGAGGGTGAAGCTGCCATTGCCTGCGATCTCCTCGCGCCCGGTCAGGCCCGAAGTGACGGCGACGGTGCCGGCGCCGCGGGCGCCGAGCGTGACCGGCTGTGCGCGGAAGCCGGTTGGCGTGCGGATGAACACGACGCTGCGATTCTCGACCGTCTGGACTGCGGCTGCGGGCACGCTGACGGTGCCGCTGCCTTCGCCGGGGAGGCCGAGTATTGCGGTCACCGGCTCGCCGACGCGCCATTGGCCTGCGCGGTTGTCGATCAACGCGATTGCGGTGACGAGGCGGGTTGCCTCATCGAGCACCGGCGAGATGAAGCTGATCCGCGCCACCGAACGGCGACCGCCCGAACTGACCTCGACCGGCGTTCCGACCGCAATGCGCGCGGCGTCCGCAGGCGACAGCGACACGGTGACTGCGACGCGCGCGAGGTTGGCGACCCGGAACAGTTCGGCATCGGCCGCCACCGTCTGACCGAGCACCACGGGTCGCGCCGTGATGCGCCCGCCGATCGGCGCGGTCACGCCGATACGGTTGAGCGCGCCGCCGCCGACACCCGCTGCCGAAACCTGCTGTCGGGCGAGCCGCAGCGCGATCCCGGCTTCGGTCGCGGCAGTGCGCGCCGCGATCAGGTCGCGTTCGGGCGAGACGCGCAGCCTGAACAACCGGTCCTCGCGCTGAAGGTTCGACTGGGCGAGGGCCGCGCGTGCCCCTGCAGCCTCGACCTCGGCGCGCAGCGAGGCCGCTTCCCGGCTCTCGATCACCGCGACGACCTGACCGCGCGCGACGGACTCACCCAGATTGCGGTTGAGCGCGACGACACGCCCGCCGATCGCCGCCGACACGACCTGAGTGCCCTGCGGATCGCCCTCGATGGTCGCGGGAAGCGTCAGCGCGCCGCCGCCGCTCGCAGTCACACGGATCACCTCGATGCCTGCCGCTTTGATCTGCTGTGCGGGCAACGTGATCGCGCCTTCGTCAGCTTCGCTGGTTTCGTTATGTGCCGCTTCGTTTCCGCCGGTTTCAGCCTTGGCCTCGGCGGTGTTGTTGGCGGCTTCATCCGTCCCTCCGCACGCCGAAAGCAGCAAGGCGAGGGCGAGCGGGGCTGTTGCCCCGATCATGAGCTTCTTCATCGTGTTGTCCCCATTTCCGCCGCTGCGGGCGTGGTGAGCCGGGCGAGCCGCGCCTCGGCGTCGTGATATTGCGCACGCGCCTCGATCGCGGCGGTGCGGGCGTCGAGCAGCGCCTGTTCGGCCTCGAGCAGGACAAGCTGGTCGAACTTGCCCTCGCCATAGCCGAGCCGCGCGATGCGTGCCGCTTCCTGCGCCGCGGTCAGGACCGGACCGGAGGCGCGAACGCTCGCCGCCGCGCGATCGCGATCGGCGCGGGTGGCGGTGATTGCACGCTCGGCATCGAAACGCGCAAGCCGGCGCCGGGCCTCGCTCTGGTTGCGCAGCGCAGTGGCCTGACCCACTGCAGCGCGGCCATTGTTGAACACCGGCAGCGGCACCGACACGCCGAAGAGCATCGCCATGTCACCGCTTGCCTGCATCCGGCGTGTGCCCGCGCTCACCGTCAGGTCGGGAATCCGCTGGCTGCGCGCGAGCCGCAGTTGCGCTTCGGAAGTGGTTACATCCGCTCCCGCCGCTGCAAGCGCGAGCGTGCCCTCGGCGTTCGGCGGTACCGCAGGCCCGGCACGTGCGCTGTCGACCCGGTCGAACCAGGCCTGGTCGAGCGAAGCTGACAGACTGGCACCGGTGAATTGTCCCAGCGATGTCCGGCTTGCCTCGACGCTGGCCAGCGCGCGTTCGAGCTCGGTCCTGGCATTGGTTGCAAGCAGCGCCGCACGCTGTTCGTCGATTGGCGAGTTGGCGCCGACGACGACGCGGTCGCGCGCGATCCGCAGATTTTCGGCGGTGACGCCAACCTGATCCCGCGCCACGGTCAGTCGGCGCTCAGCCGATGCCGCCTCGATATAAGCCTGAGTGACCTGCAACCGCAGATCGGCGCGAACGATCACCGCGTCGATCCGCGCGCGCGCCGTTTGCGCTTCGGCCACCGCGATGCGCGCCGGACGCTTGCCGCCCAGTTCGAGCGGAAGGGCGAAGCCGATCGTGGTCTCCGCTCCGCTAAGGCCGCGGGCGGCGCCGGTGCCGATCACATTCTCGACGTCCGCATTGAACGTCGGGTTGGGGCGTAACGCCGCGACTGCACGGCCAGCTTGTGCCGCTTCGATCTCAAGCGCTGCGACTTCATTGGCGGGGGAGATAGCCCCAGCCTGCGCCAACGCCTGATCGAGCGTCAGCGTCTCTCCAACCGCAACGGGTGCGGGCGGGGACGCCTCTTGCGCCTGCGCAATTCCTGCGCAGGACGCCGCGGCGAGCAACGCCGCGTAAATGGACTTCATGATGGAAAACTCCTGACAACCAGAAACAGCCACCGGGCAAATGCCGGCGGTGAGTGGTCGTCAGGCTTGTGGCGGTCTCAGCGCGGGATCGAGTGCGGCAGGAGCGAGCGCAGAGGTGGGGCCGCGGGCACGCAGGCCGGCGCGGGAGGCATGCTCAGTGGCAACGCTCATGTCGGTCAGCGAAGCGAAATGATGCCCGTGGCAACCGCCATGCTGGTGCGCGACATTCTTGTCGCCCTGATCCGTATCCGGGGTGCCCGTCGCATGATCCGAATCGACGCTTTGGACGGTCTGACTCGCCTCGACGCAGACGACCCGCTCGACCGCATGCGCGACCGGCGCCGTGCCGATCGACAGCAGCGCGAACACGCACAGCATCAGGGTAAAGAGGCGGATCATTGCGGCGGTGCAATACCGTGTTGTTCGAAGCTTGTCACCACCGAAACCAAATTGTTCGGAAGTTGATATGGCGTATCATATCCAAGGGCATCGCCATCGGTGTAAAAAGTGCGTCATGAACGCAATTCATCAGTCGTGATGAAGAAGTTTTTCAGAGAGAATTCTGGTTTGACTTGCCAGTTCAAGCGGTGCTTCCGAATTGACTGGTGAATCACTCTCACTTTGTGTCGGTGGAGGCACCGAACAATTCTGCCGCAGCCTGCGCATCCAGTGGGCGACCCAGCAGATCGCCCTGGCCCTGTTCGCAGCCCGTACCGATCAACGCGCCCTCCTGATCCTGCGCGTCGATCCCTGCGGCGGCGATCGTCATGCCCAGTCCTTGCCCCAGTCCGACCAGTGCCTGGACGATGCCCGCGCTCTCGCGCTGGCTGGTCATCGCGTGAACGAAGCTTCGGTCGATCTTGATCTTGTCGAGGCGGAAGCTGCGCAGGTGATAGAGGCTGGAATAACCGGTTCCGAAATTATCGAGCGCAATTCTGATTCCGGATTCACGCAGCGCCCCCAGCACGGTGCGCGCATTGTCGAGGTCGGCGACGAACGCGCTTTCGGTTACGTCGACTTCGAGCCGCTCCGGCGCAATGCCTGTCTCCGCGAGAATGGACGTGATGCGTTCGGCCAGCAGATGGTCACGGAGCTGGCTTGCGTGGATATCGATCGACAGCGTCACATGCTCGGGCCAGGTCTTCGCCGCGATACAGGCGAGCCGCAGCACGCGCTCACCGATCGAGTGGATCAGGCCGACTTCCTCCGCGATCGCGATGAACCGCTCAAGCGGGATCTCGCCGCGCTGCGCATCGAGCCAGCGGGGGGCTGCGTCGAACCCGAGTACCGCGTGCGTGCGCAAGTCGAAGGTGGGGCGATAGACGACATCGATACGTCCATCGTCGAGCGCATCCCGAAGCGAGTCCTCCACCTCGGCGCGCTCCTGGATTTGCGCATCCATGGCGGGCTCAAAGAAGCGCAAGGCAGCGCGCCGTTCGCCCTTGGCGCGATAGAGCGCGACATCGGCCTTGCGCATCGCTTCTGCGATCGTCGTCGCATCTGAGGGAACCAGTGCGATGCCGACGCCCACGCCGACCCGGTGACTTGCGCCCGCCGCGGCGATGGGGAGATCGAGTGCCTCGATCACACGGAGCGCGATATTGGTCGCGGCTTCGGGATCGGCCAGATGCGTTGCGAGGATGGCAAATTCGTCCCCACCGAAGCGCGCGACCATGTCGCCGTCGCGCATCGCGGTCAGCAGTCGTTGCGCGACGCCGATCAGCACTTCGTCGCCCGCGCCATGGCCGTGAACGTCGTTGATCCGCTTGAAGCCGTTGAGATCGAGCAGGAGCACCGCATGGGCCGCATCGGCGCGCGGCGGCGCATCGAGCGCGGCACGCAGCGCATCGTCGAAGCGGCGGCGATTGGGGAGGCCGGTCAGCACGTCCTGATAGGCAAGCTTACGCACTTCGCGCTCGGCGGAGAGACGACGGGCGAATTCGCGCTTCTGGCGCAGATAGTGCCGGACGCCGAACCCGAACAGCGCGCAGGCAAGCAGCGTCCCGAGCAGCAACGCTTCGTCCAGCTCAACGATCGCGGTGGCGGTGTCGATATGGTCCTGATGCTCGAACAGGTCGATCGCGAACACGACATAGGCAAGCACGCCGAAAGCGGCCAGCAACAGGGTGATATCGCGAATGGCGAACCTATGACGAATGACGAAACTCCAGATGCTGCGCAGACTCATGGAGGGCCTCCCGTGCCGTCATAGCATCGGATCCGTTCAGGATCCTGCCCGCGCGATCGACTGGTCTAGTTGCCATTCCCCACGATCTTGGCGTCGCGCTCGATCTTGTCCCGCGCCTCGACAGATTGTTCCTGACCTTCGGCACGGATCGCGGCTGCAGCTTCGAGGTCGGCGTTGCTCTCGTTGCGCAGTGCCTGACCGCCGGCGCCCTTAGCCTCCGCCTCGCGCGCCAGTTCGGCGCTTTTCTCATCGAGATGATCGGCGCGATCGTTGGCGTCGTCGGCAATGTGTTCTTCGGCCCGGATGGCGTTGCCCTCGACAAGCTGCTCGTTCCCCGGATTCTGTGAGCAAGCGGAGCAGAACAGAAGTAGCAGGCCGGCGCTGACGCGGATGGTTGCGCGGTTGGAGGCGATGTGTCCGGTCATTGCGATCCCCTGACTATCGCAGGAGAGGGTAGCTCGCAGGCATTACCAATCGGTTAGGCCCTATTTCGTCCGCACGACCTCGACGATGGTATCGCCTGCCTGAAGTGCCTTCGCCTCATCGGTGAAGAAGCCGAACGGTTGGCCGCCGCGATAGAGCCGCAGACCGATACCACTAGACGTCGCGGCAAGCGGTTGGCCGATCTCCTCTGGTTTCACCTGGCGCTCGGCGAGCGCAACGGGCCCTTCGATTGAGGCGAGGTCCATCATGTAATCGGCGACGTGCCGGCTCTTGCATGAACTGGCGAGGAGAAGTCCGGCAAAGCTGACGGGATTGATGACCGTGGTCGCGCCGGCGGCACGCGCGGGGAGTTCATTATCCTCGGCTTTCACCACCGTGCTGATCCTGAGATCGGGGGCGAGGTGGCGGGCGGTGAGCGTGATGAGGACTGACGTATCGTCGCGCCCCGCGCTGACGATCATCGACTGGGCACGGGTGATCCTGACGTCCTCCAGCGTCGCGTCGCGCGTGGCGTCGCCCTGAAGGATGATACAGCCGCATTCGCGGGCGCGGTCCAGTGCCTGTTGATTGCCGTCGATCACGACGATGTCGCCCGGATCGGTGCCGCGCGCGATCAGTTCGTCAACGGCTTCGGAGCCGGTGGTGCCGAAGCCCGCGACGATGATGTGGCCGTGGAGGTTTCGCTGGATCAGGGCCATGCGCCATCTATCCCATGTACGCTTGAGGACGAAATTATATGCGGTGCCGAGGAACAGCAGCACCGCGAAGACGCGGATCGGGGTGACCACCAGCGCGTCGAACAGCCGCGCGCGTTCGGTGACCGGGGCGATGTCGCCATAGCCGGTCGTGGTGATCGAGATCATCGTGAAATAGACGATGTCGACGAAGCTGATGTGCCCGTCATAATTGTCGCGAAGCCCTTCGCGATCGAACCAGTGGACGCCAATCGCAAGCGCAAGCAGGCCGATGACCGTGAGGACGCGCCATGAAATCGAGACCCACACGGGGAGCGTCGATTTGCGCTTGAGCGTGGCGTGGGGAAGGAAGCGCATGCGGGTTGAAGCTTAGCCGGTATCGCAGTTCGATCAATGCGTGCGCTTACGGTCGCGCCGGGAGCCTCGGTATCGGATCGACCGGCGTACGGCCCTGACGCATTTCGAAATGGAGCTGCGCGCGATTGGCGCCGCTGTCGCCCGAAAGCGCGATCATCTGCCCACGCTTCACGCTCTGCCCACGCTGCACGAGAAGCTGTCCGGCATGGCCATAAACCGTGGTCCAGCCACCGCCATGCTGAAGAATGACCAGCCCGCCCAACGAGGGAATGTCGCTGCCGACATAGGCGACGGTGCCATCGGCGGCGGCAAGAACCGGCGTGTCGAGCGGGACCGCGATCTTGATGCCATTACTGCGCTCGCCCGAGGCGACCGGACCGAAGCGCCGGACGATATTGCCGCGCGCAGGCCATTGGAACTGGCCGCGCAGCGCAGCAGGCGGAGCTACCGCAGCGGTGGGCGGGAGGACGCGGGCCGATGATGCGGTGGGCCGGGTCGGCCGCGCACGCTCGGGAATCGCAGGCTGGCTCCCTGTAACGATATCGTCGATGTCGAGGCGGAAGGCCGCGGCGCGCTCCTCGCGGGTACGGGGACGTTCGGCGCCGGGGATCAGGACGCGCTGGCCGGTGCGCAGGATATAGGGTTCGGCGAGGTCGTTGGCGGTGACGATCTCGTTCCAGGCAACGCTATAGGCGCGTGCGATGGCGATGCCGGTCTCACCATCCCGGACGAGGTGGTAGCGGCCGCCGGGGATCGACAGGCGCTGGCCTGTGCGGATCGTGAACGGACGCTCAAGGCCATTGGCGCGCGCGATCGCTTCGGAACCGGCGCCCGTCTTGTTGGCGATGCCGCGTATCGTATCGCCGGGTTGAACAACATAGGTCGAGGCGAGGATCGAACGCGCATCCGCAGTGACCCGGCGCGCCTCCCAGGCAGGTAGGGGGGCGGGAAGGGCGGTCACGTCCTCCCGTCGCGGGACGCTAGTCGGGTCCTGCGGCTCGTCATCGGAATAGCTGCGCGTGGGCGGCGGACCGCTCCCGCCCGGAATGCATGCCGAGGCGAGCGGCAGCAGTGCCACCGCGATCAACTTCCAACTAAGGGCCCCCCGGCCAACCATGCCTTCCCCCGGCATCAACGAAATATATCAGTAACCATATCAAGGGATTCGCGATGCGTCATGTCCAGATGTAACGGCGTGACGGTTATGTAACCCATTTCGATCGCTTCGAGATCGGTGTCAGCGACCGGCGTATGATCCACGCGGCCAAGGCCGAACCAGTAATAGTCGAAGCCGCGCGGGTCGGTCCGCTTGTCGAGCTTCATCCGGCCATAGTCGCGCAGGCCCTGGCTCACCGCCTTGATGCCCTTCACTTCCGCAGCCGGAACCGGCGGGAAGTTGACGTTCATCAGCGTGCGTGGCGCCCAATCTGCGTCGAGCAAGGGGCGGAGCACGCGTCCGCCCCATTGCTCAGCGGCTTCGAAGTTGACGCGTTCGCCGGGCGACGGCACAGCATAACGCTGGCTGAGCGCGATTGAGCGGATGCCGGCGAGTGCCCCCTCCATCGCGGCGGAGACGGTGCCCGAATAGCTCACATCCTCGCCCAGATTGGCGCCGCGGTTGACCCCTGAAAGGATGAGGTCAGGCGGAGAATCCTTCATCAGCTCCGCCAGCGCCATCATCACCGCGTCGGTCGGCGTGCCGGTAACTGCGAAGCGGCGCTCACCGAACTTGCGCAGACGCACCGGTTCGGTCAGCGAGAGCGAGCGGCCCTTGCCCGACTGTTCCTCGAGCGGCGCGACGATGGTGATGTCGTCCGACAGGGTGCGGGCGATGCGTTCGAGCACCTCAAGACCGCGGGCATGGACGCCGTCATCGTTAGTGAGGAGGATCCTCACGCTGCGGGTTCGAGACGGTTGAGGCCGCGCAGATAGGGTTTGAGCGCCTCAGGCACGGCGACCGAACCGTCCTCCTGCTGGTAGTTCTCGAGCACCGCGACCAGCGTGCGTCCGACCGCGAGGCCCGAGCCGTTGAGCGTGTGGACGAACGCGGGCTTGCCATCGGCGTTGCGATAGCGCGCGTTCATGCGGCGCGCCTGGAAGTCACCGCAGGTCGAGCAGGAAGAGATTTCGCGGTAGCGGGCCTGCCCGGGCAGCCACACTTCGAGATCATAGGTGCGCGTCGCGCTGAAGCCCATGTCGCCGGCACACAGCTTCATGCGGCGGAAGTTCAGCCCGAGCGCGGTGAGGATGCCCTCGGCGCAAGCGGTCATGCGCTCATGCTCGGCCTCGGAGTCGTCAGGGGTGACGATCGAGACCATCTCGACCTTGTCGAACTGGTGCTGGCGGATATAGCCACGCGTGTCTCGACCCGCGGCGCCCGCTTCCGAGCGGAAACAGGGCGTGAGCGCGGTGAAGCGCAGCGGCAGTGCGTCAGCGGAGAGGATCTGCTCGCGCACGATGTTGGTCAGGCTGACTTCGGCGGTCGGGATCAGCCAGCGGCCATCGGTGGTCTGGAAGCTGTCCTCGGCGAATTTGGGAAGCTGGCCGGTGCCGAACATCGCGTCCGGGCGGACGAGAATCGGCGGATTGACCTCCTCATAGCCGTGATCGCCGGTCAGCGTATCGAGCATGAACTGGCCAAGCGCGCGGGCGAGCTTTGCGGCATGCCCGCGGACCAGCGTAAAACGCGCGCCGGCGAGCTGCGCCCCGGTCTCGAAGTCGAGGCCGAGCGCGGGTCCGAAGGCGTCGTGCTCGCGCGGTTCGAAGGCAAAGACGGGCTGCGTGCCGCGGGTGTGGACAAGCTGGTTGTCGTCCTCGTCCGCGCCATCGGGGACGTCGGCGGCGGGAAGGTTGGGGATGGCGGAAAGGGCGGTCTTCAGCGCCTCATCTGCTTCAGTCTGATCGGTGGTGAGCTGTTCGAGCTCGTCCTTGAGCGCGCCGACCTCCGCCATCAGCGCTTGCGCGCGATCCTCGTCCTTCGCTGCCTTGGCCTGGCCGACCTGCTTCGACAGGTCGTTGCGGCGTGCCTGAACCTCCTGCTGGCGCGTGGTGAACGAACGCCGCTTCTCGTCGAGCGCGACGAGGCTGGTGGCTAACGGCTCCGCACCGCGCCGCGCGAGCGCCGCATCGAAAGCTTCGGGATTTTCACGGATCAGGCGGATGTCATGCATGCGGCGAGGCTATGGCGGGGCGCGATGACGCGCGCAACCCGGTGCGCGCGGCATGCGTTCACCCTGCAACCAACAAGGAGAAGAGTGATGCAGCTTCCGCACAATGCCTTTGTCGTGGTCGCCGATGGCCGCAAGATGCTGTTCCTGAGGAACGCAGGCGATGCGACTCACCCGAACCTTCAGGTCGAGCGCAAGCGTGTGCAGGAAAATCCCGCAACGCATGAACAGTCGGCCGATCTGTCAGGCCGGGCACAATCGACGCGGATGCTGGGCGGAACCTTCGCTTCTGGCGGTGGCACGATGGACAATGCCGACTTCCATCAGATCGAGGAGGATCGGTTCGCTGCCGATACTGCAGAGCTGCTCAACAGGCGTGCGCTCGACAACGACTTCGAGTCGCTGATCGTCGTCGCGCCCCCCAGGACACTCGGCGAGCTGCGGAAACATTATCACAAAGAGGTCGAGAATCGATTGGCGGGCGAGATCGACAAGGACCTCACCCGCCATACGATAGCTGACATCGAGCAGGCGCTGATCGCCGCCGAATAGTTACGCGGCGTCGGCCTCTTTCGCCTTACGGTTCTGGAAGCGCTTGCGCACGACCAGAGCCGCTGCGGCGGCGCCGAACAGCAGGACCATCGGCGGGGCCGGGACCGGATCGGGACCGCCCGACGAGCCGGTGCTGCCGCTCGACGTGCTGGTCGAGGTCGAGGTGCTGGTCGATGAGGTGCTGCTCCAGCCGCTCGACGTGCTCCACCCGCTCGAGGTCGAGGTCGAGACATCGCCCGATGAGCTGGCCGAGGTGGATGTCGACGTCGACACGTCACCCGACGACGAGGCTGAGGTCGAGGATCCGCCGGCAGAGGTCGAGGTCGATGAACCGCCGGTCGAAGAGGTGCTGGTGCTCGACACGCCGCCGGTGGAGGTAGAGGTCGAAGAACCGCCTGAACCACCCGAGCCGCCTGAAGCCGACGAGGTCGAACCGCCCGAAGTGCTGGTCGAACCGCCCGACGAGGTCGACGAGATCACGATCCCGCCGCTGCCGCCCGAACCGCCCGAACCGCCGAAGAAGCCGCCCGCGAAGAAACCGCCGCCAAAGCCGCCGCCGAAGCCGCCACCGCCGACAGCGGCGCCACCGCCGCCACCGCCGCCGCCACCACCGACTGCGGGCATTTCCGCATAGACGGGCGGGGGAAGGGGGACGGGCGCGCCCTGCGCGGTGACCGTGAGCACCTGAGGCTGGCACTGCGCTGTAGTGACGGTGCGCCGTACGATCCGCTTACGGACCGCGGGACGCTTCACGACCGCACGCTTGGTGATCACGCGCTTCACAGCAACAGGCTGCTTCGACATGTAAGACCGCTCAGCGCGGGATTCGGCGACATGCACCGCACCACCGCCGATTACGGCGCCGCCGCACGCGCATGCGCACAATTTAGCCAAGGCCATCCGAACCGACATGATCGTTCTCTCTAGTTTTCCCGGAGACTGCACTGGTGCCGCAGACTCAGCGCCTGAGCAGGCTCATGCACGAAAAGTGCAGAACAAACCATTAAGTGCAATCGTGTTAACTATTGTTTCGCGGGCCCGGAGGAAATTTTATCTGGGGATGGCGTTTGCCAGATGGTTAATGTGCCGCAGCGAGACAGAAGTGCCCGGGGTGCGAAGTTAGCCCTAACATGAATGGTTAACCGGGGCCGGCGGGCTTGATCCGGTTCAGGTCCATGCAATTTTCCGCACTGCAAGAACAGTTTGGCGTGCGAATCTGTGGATTCGGACGCTTGTGGAGCCGGGCGCACCTGCCTATAGCGCCGTCGGGCAAAAGTCGGATCACGTCGGCATCGCCGTCCTGATCCGGGGTGGAGAGTGGCATGGCGACCGTTTACGAGCATCGCGACGACCCTGAAAAGGCGCCGCCGGCTGCCAATGACCTACCGGATGGTTATCGGCCAAGCCCCGAAGAACCCTTCATGAATCCGCGGCAGCTGCAGTATTTTCGTGAGAAGCTGCTGGCGTGGAAGGACGCGATCCATCGCGAGGCGGCGGGCACGTTGTCGCAGCTTCAGGTCGATTCGCTGCGCGAAGCGGACCTGACCGATCGCGCGTCGAGCGAGACCGACTGGTCGATCGAACTGCGAACCCGCGACCGGCAGCGCAAGCTGATCGCCAAGATCGACGCAGCGATGCGCCGGATCGACGATGGCGAATATGGCTATTGCGAAGTGTCGGGGGAGCCGATCAGCCTTGGCCGGCTTGAAGCGCGTCCGATCGCGACCATGACGGTCGAGGCGCAGGAGCGCCATGAGCGGAACGAGAAGGTTTCGCGCGAAGAATAGTCCGAAATTGAACGCGGATACCCATTCCGATTAACGGTTTGGATAGCGATTGCTGCTTTAATTCGCGCATGAGAGCGAGTTTGCAGAACGGCAGATGGACCAGTTTCCGACCGATCCCCTGAACGCAAATTTGAGCGATGACCCCTCGAGCCAGCGCTCGGCTTCGCGTGACAGCTTGATGCTATCCGCTCAACTGCGGGTCAGCGGTGAAGCTGAAGTCTCCGTGCGCGTGCGCAATCTCTCGGCGGGCGGGCTGATGGCGGAATATGCCAATCCGGTAACGATCGGCACGCGAGTCGAGGTTGATGTGCGCGGCGTTGGGTGGGTTGGCGGCCGAATCGCCTGGACTGCGGAAGGTCGGGTAGGGATCGCATTCGACCGTGAAATCGATCCGATGGCGGCACGCAAGCCGGTTGGAAACGGAACCCACACACCGCGCTATGCAAAGGCGACCGAGACTGCGCCGCGCCCTGCACGTCCGCTCTTTCGATCCTGATGATGTAGGGTAGTTTGCCTGACTCTGTCAGGCGGGCTGTCATGATGCTGCAACGATACGGCGTCACCCCGGCTATCGAGCCAGGGCGACACCACGACACGCTTCAGGTGAGCGTGATCTCTTCCTTTACCCTAAGTTTCTGGCGCTTCAGGTCGGCGATGATCATCTGATCGGGCATTGGCCTCTGCGACTCGACGCTGATCCTGCGATCGAGGGTCTCGTGCTTGGCCGTCAGTGCCGAGAGATGCGCGTTCTGCATGGGAAGCTATCCTCCTGCTCGTGGGTTGCGAGGATTACGGAGTAAATCACGATTCGCGGCGCTTGTCGCCCCTTGCGAATCGCTGCATCGACAGGGCAACGGGGTTCTGCGACGGGCCGATTCAGGCGCAGGTCGCCCGGGGTGCGTAAGCGAATGGAAGACACTGAGATTCTGCGTCGCCTCGAACTGCTTCGGGTCGAGCATCGCGACCTGGACGCGGCGATCGAAGCGCTGTCGGGCAGCAATGCACCGGATCAGCTCCAGATCGCGCGCCTGAAGAAGCGCAAATTGCGGCTGCGTGACGAGATCGCAATGCTGGAGGACCGGCTGATCCCCGACATCATTGCATGATCCCCCTTATGAACAACGCATCGCTTTGGGACATGGGATTGCGAGGATTGCCTATTTCGCTGCCGGACCCTTTGTGTCAGCGTCACTCGCGATGAATAAAGGCGACGCAACATCGCGAATCCATCGGCGGCTGATCGACTCGCTCTATACCGAGGCGATGGTGCTGGCGGATGAGACGCGCGCCTATTTCGACGAAATGGGCCGTAGCGAACGCGATACGCTCGACGCGATGACGCGCGTGGTCTTCTCCTGCGAGTCGCTCAAGGTCACGACGCGGCTGATGCATGTGATCGCGTGGCTGCTGACTCAGCGTGCTGTGGATGCCGGCGAGATTCCCATGCGTGATGCGCTTCATTCATCGCGACGGTTGGGCACCGCGCCCGAGACCGACTCTGCCGCGTTCGACATGATGCCGTTCACGGCGCAAGGGTTGATCGCGGCTAGTCAGGATCTTTATCGCCGGGTCGCGCGGATCGACACGGCGCAAGGGGATGAGGCGCCGGTGCCAGTCAGCCCGGCGCGGCGGATGCTCGATCGGCTATCGCACGCTTTCTAGCGTCAGGCGCTCCAGCCACCATCGGACAACCCCGTGATGCGCGCGCGGGCGGCGCGATATTCGCTATCCAGCCGATCGACGAACTCGGCGACCGGCGTGACCGCGTGGACCGCGCCGATGCCCTGGCCCGAGCCCCAGATGTCGCGCCAGGCCTTGGCTTTCGAATTGCCGCCCGAGCCGAAGTTCATCTTGCTCGGATCGCTCTCAGGCAGATTGTCCGGGTCGAGACCCGCGCCGACGATCGAGGCGCGCAGATAGTTGCCGTGCACGCCGGTGAAGAGGCTGGTGTAGACGATGTCCGATGCCGAGCTTTCGACGATGCCGTTCTTATAGCTGGCCTCGGCATTGGCCTCGGCCGTCGCGATGAAGGGCGAGCCGATATAGGCAAGGTCGGCGCCCATCGCCTGAGCGGCGAGGATCGCGCCGCCATTGGCGATCGAGCCCGAGAGGATGATCGGGCCGTCGAACCAGGCCCGCGTCTCCTGCACAAAGGCGAAGGGGCTGAGCTGGCCGGCATGGCCGCCCGCCCCGGTGCAGACGAGGATCAGGCCATCGGCGCCCTTTTCGATCGCCTTGCGCGCGAACCGCTCGTTGATCACATCGTGCAGCGTGATGCCGCCCCAGCTGTGGACGGCCTGGTTCAGCGCCTCCTGCGCGCCGAGCGAGGTGATGACGATCGGCACCTGCCATTTTCCGCAAGTGGCGAGGTCGGCTTCGAGCCGGTCGTTTGAACGGTGGACGATCTGGTTGACCGCAAAGGGAGCCGCAGGGCGGCCCGGATTATCGCGGTTCCACGCCGCGAGTTCCTCGGTGATCTGATGAAGCCATTCATCGAGTTGGCTCTGCGGCCGGGCGTTGAGCGCGGGGAAGGAGCCGACAATCCCGGCCTTGCACTGGGCAATGACCAGTTCCGGACCGGAGACGATGAAGAGCGGCGACCCGATAACGGGAAGGCGCAGGCGATCGAACAGAGCGGGTAGGGCCATTTGCGTTTCATACCCGAACTGAATTTCCTGTCCAGCGGGCGCGGTATGGCTCACCAGAATGCCATACCGGATATTTGAAAAGGCTAGTCGACGCGGGTCAGGCCAGTGCGGAAACGGCGCTGCCGATCGGTGTAACTGTGCGCGGAAATCAGCAAAGCAGCGCGTGTCGTAGCGTCAAGCTCGCGCACCGCACGCGCGGGGCTGCCGACGATCAGGCTGCCGGGCGGGAATTCCTTTCCCTCGGTCACCAGCGCTCCGGCGCCGATCAGGCAATCGTCGCCGATCACCGCGCGGTTGAGAATAATCGCGCCCATACCGACGAGGACGCGGCTTCCGATCGTGCAACCGTGCAGGATCGCATGGTGGCCGATGGTGCAGTCCGCGCCGATGGTGAGCGGGATTCCCGGGTCCGAATGGAGCATCGCGCCCTCTTGCACATTACTGCGTTCGCCGATGATGATCGGGGTATTGTCCGCGCGGATCACAGCGCCGAACCACAGGCTTGCCCCTTCTGCCAGCCGCGCGTCGCCAATAACGTCTGCGCTCGGCGCGACCCAGGCATCGGGGTGAATCGACGGCGCCATACCCTCGAACGCATAGACGGCCATCATTTCCTCGCTTCAAATTTGTTGGCCGGACGGAACGTCCCGCGGTTTCAACCGTATATCCTCATGACTCGGCGCTGCCGAGCCGGATTGCAGGAGACGCTCGATGGTGAACCTTATCGTGCTTCTAATTGTAGGCGGCGTTCTGGGCTGGCTGGCCAGCATCGTAATGCGTACCGACGCCCAGCAGGGCATTTTCCTGAATATCGTCGTGGGCATCGTCGGCGCAGTGCTGGCCGGATTGCTCATCACACCGCTGATTGGCGGTGTGCCGATCACCCAGGGATCTTTCAGCCTGACATCGCTGCTCGTATCGTTCCTGGGCGCGGTCGTTTTGCTCGGAATTGTGAACCTGGTGCGGCGCGGTTCGATGCGCTGACCCGGGCATATCCTTCCCAAGCACCTGGGCGGCTTCGGCCGCCCGTTCTTTTTGCGTCAGCGAAGCGCGAGATGGGAAAAGTCGGGAACGGGGATACCAAGCGCAAAAGCCAGCGCGATCGCACCCATCAGCACCGCGAGCGTCGAGGACATCGAAAACAGGCCCCAGCCCACCGCTGTGACCATCGCCGGATTGGGCCGTGACAGGCGGCGGTTCTGCTCCGCCGACATCAGCACGAATGCTGTCAGCAGCCCGTAGAGGAAGACAGAAAACTCGATCATGCGCTGGGTCCCGCCCCGAAACTCGGCTAAGAATTACCGGGAATGGGTTAACGCTTCAATTTCGGCTCGCCGCAACTTTGCTGCAATGCAGCGCGAATTCGTGCTAGTTTCGCGAGTTGAAACTGGGTTCAGGTTCGCTTGACCGTCCGGGGATCGCGCGCCTATTCGCGCTCGCAAACGCACGCAGGAGAGAATCGCCGCGATGAAGAAGCTCTATCCCAGCGCCGAGGCCGCGCTTGACGGTCTGCTTCACGATGGCATGACGCTCTGCGCCGGCGGCTTCGGCCTGTGCGGCATTCCTGAGCGGCTGATCGACGCGATTCAGGCGTCGGGCGTCAAAGATCTGACGATCGCTTCTAACAACGCCGGGATCGACAATGAGGGTCTCGGGAAGCTGCTGCGCAGCCGCCAGGTCC
>CAZBYE010000032.1:0-18882 GCA_964496045.1 uncultured Stakelama sp. | reverse complement strand
AGCGCGCTGATCGAGCCCGACGAAGCCGGGGTGCAGGTCGGCAGTTCCTACGCCTATGCCACCGCGCGCGACTGGGCGCGCTACGGGTTGCTTCACCTCAACGGGGGCAAGGTCGGGGGCAGGCAACTGCTCTCCAAGGCGTGGCTCGATTTCGCGGTGACGCCGACCAGGGCTTCGCCACGACCCGTCTATGGCGCGCAGCTCTGGCTGAACCGTGCCGAAAGCGACGGCGAGCGCCGCAAGCTCTACCCGGACCTGCCCGAAGATACCGTGATGGCGCGGGGGCATAGTTTTCAGATCGTCGCGGCGATTCCCTCGCAGGACGCGGTGATCGTCCGGCTCGGCTGGACCCCTGAGGGGCAGAGCTTCGACTGGAACAAATATCTGTCGCGGATCGCCGCGGCGCTGGCGCCTGCCAAGACGGCGCCGTGAACCGACCGAAGGATAAATTTCGATGACTAATACCCAGCTTTCACTCAGCCTGGCGATCGAATCGCTTCCGCTCGCCAAGCCCTTCCGCATCTCCGGCCATGTCTTCACCGAGTCGCCGGTCGTGATCGTCACCCTCTCGGACGGCATCCATATCGGACGCGGCGAGGCGGCTGGCGTCTACTATCTCGGCGACGATGTTCCGGCGATGGTCGCGGCGATCGAGGGCGCGCGCGCGGCGATCGAAGCCGGAATCACGCGCGACGGATTGCAGAACCTGCTGCCGGCGGGCGGCGCGCGCAACGCGATCGACTGCGCGCTGTGGGAGCTTGGCGCACGGCGCAGCGACACGCCGGTGCACGAGCTGGCGGATCTGCCCGCACCGCGTCCGCTGCGCACCACCTTCACACTCGGCGCCGACGATCCCGAAGTGATGGCGGCGGGTGCGCGCGAATTCGCGCAGGCGCGCGCGCTCAAGCTCAAGCTGACCGGCGACCTCGATCTCGATATCGCGCGGGTCGACGCGGTGCGCGCGGCGCGCCCGGATTGCTGGATCGGGGTCGACGCCAATCAGGGCTTTGCAATCGGCGAGCTGGACCGGCTGATCGCCGCGCTGGTCGCGGCGGACGTGAAGCTGCTCGAACAGCCGCTCGCGCGCGGGCGTGAGGCTGATCTCGACGGCTATCGCAGCCCGATCCCGCTGGCCGCCGATGAAAGCGTGCTGACGCTCGCCGATATCGATGGGCTGGTTGGCCGGTTCGACGTCGTCAACATCAAGCTCGACAAGTGCGGCGGCCTGACCGAGGGCCTTGCCATGGCACGCCGCGCCCGCGAGCTCGGCCTTGGCGTGATGGTCGGCAACATGGTCAGCTCCAGCCTCGCGATGGCGCCCGCCTTTATCGTCGGCCAGCTCTGCGACATCGTCGACCTCGACGGACCGATCTTCCTTGCCGCGGACCGCACGCCATCGATCGAATATCGCGATGGCGATGCCTGGTGCAGCGAGGCAATCTGGGGACGCGGATGACCGCGCCGCGAACCGACAGAAGAAGGAACAGGGGCATGAAGAAGGTGATTCTCGCGGCGTTGGCATGCGCCGCATTCGTCCCGCCCGCCATCGCGCAGGAAACGCCGGCACGGACCTATGTCCATGCCGGCCGTTTGCTTGCCGATCCGGCGAGTGGCAAGGTCGAGACGGCGAAGACGATCGTCGTCGAGCGCGGCAAGATCGTCGAGATCCGCGACGGCTATGTCGGCGAGGGCAAGGTGGTCGACCTGCGCGACGGCTATGTCGGCGAGGGCAAGGTGGTCGACCTGCGCGACGCATTCGTCATGCCCGGGCTGATCGACAGCCATGTTCACCTGACTTTTGAATCGAGCCCGACCAGCCGGCTCGACGCGGTGACCAAGTCGACCACAGACCAGGCGTTCGACGGCGTTGTCTATGCCGGGCGCACGGTGCGCGCGGGCTTCACCACGGTCGTCGATCTCGGCGCATCGATGGAAGCGATCAAGGCGCTGCGCGACGCGACCGCCAGCGGCAAGATCGTTGGCCCGCGCATCATCGCCGCGGGCGGGGTTGCCGCACATGGCGGGCATGGCGATGCTCACGGCTATCGTCAGGAGATCATCGACCTGTTCCGTTCGCCGACGCTCTGCTCGGGCGCCGACGATTGCGCGCGCGCGGTGCGGCAGGCAATTCAGTCGGGTGCCGACATCATCAAGACCGCCTCGACCGGCGGGGTGATGTCGAACACCGCGGCGGGCCTCGGCCAGCAGATGAGCGACGCCGAACTGGTCTCGATCGTCGAGACCGCGCACCGGCTCGGGCGCAAGGTCGCCGCGCACGCGCACGGCACCGACGGCGTCAACGCGGCGCTGCGTGCGGGCGTGGACTCGGTCGAGCACGGCACGTTCATGGACCCGGAATCGATCCGGCTGTTCAAGGCGAAGGGCAGCTATCTCGTCCCGACTCTGCTTGCCGGCGACACGGTAGCACGGCAGGCCGATACCGCCGACTGGATGCCCGAGCCGGTCCGCGTCAAGGCGCGCACGGTGGGTCCGCTGATGGTCGATGCGCTGCGTCGTGCGCATCAGGGCGGCGTCAAGATCGCCTTCGGTACCGACTCCGCCGTGTCGAAGCACGGCGAGAACGCCCGCGAGTTCGCGCTGATGGTGAAGGCGGGGATGACCCCGCTCGACACGATCCGCGCGGCGACCGTCTGGGGCGCGACGCATATCGGGCTGGAAAATGAGATCGGCTCGCTCGCGGCGGGCAAGGCGGCGGACATCGTCGCGGTGCGCGGTGATCCGCTCAAGGACGTCAAGCAGCTCGAGACGGTGCATTTCGTGATGAAGGGCGGCGCCGTCGTCCGTCCGGCCGGGGACTGATCCGGCTTCGTACTTCCACACAAGAATGAGCGGCTTCGCATCGCGGAGCGCGCCGGGAGAGTGAGACATGCGATCGATCGTGCAAACAGCCTTGTTGCCGTTCGCCCTGCTGTTGGGTGTCGGCGCATCGGGGCAGGCGCAAACGCCCGCCCCCGCGGCACCGAAGGCGGCGCAGCCGGCTCCGGCCGCCGCCCCGGCAGCGGCGCCCCTGGCGCCGGGTGCAAGGCCGCTGACCAAAGAGGATCTTGACGGCTGGCTCGACGGGCTGATGCCGTACGCGCTGGCGCGCGGCGATCTGGCGGGCGCGGTGGTCGTCGTGGTCAGGGATGGTCAGGTGGTGACCCAGCGCGGCTTCGGCTATGCCGATGTCGGCAAGCGCACCCCGGTCGATCCCGACAAGACGCTGTTCCGCCCCGGATCGGTGTCGAAGCTGTTCACCTGGACCGCGGTGATGCAGGAGGTCGAGGCGGGCCGGATCGACCTCGACAAGGACGTCAACGCTTATCTCGATTTCGAGATTCGCCCCTATCAGGGCAAGCCGGTGACGATGCGCCAGCTGATGACGCACACCGCCGGGTTCGAGGAACATGGCAAGCGCACCATCTTCGAGGACCTCAGGTTTAACATCTCGCTCGGCGACTATGTGAAGGTTCAGCCCAGGCGGATCTATGCCGCGGGGACGACGCCGTCCTATTCCAACTACGGCACCGCGCTGGCCGGCTATATCGTCGAGCGCACGTCGAAGATGTCGTTCGACGACTATATCGAGCAGCGCATCTTCCGCCCGCTCGGCATGGCCCAGTCGACCTTTCGCCAGCCGCTGCCCAAGGGTTTCGAGCCGCATATGGCGGCGGGGTATCGCAAGGGTTCGGACGCGGCCTCGAAGTTCGAGATCGTCGGCCCGGCACCGGCTGGAGCTCTCTCCTCGACCGGCGCCGACATGGCCAAGTTCATGATCGCGCACCTCAATCAGGGCGCGGGGCTGATGAAGCCTGAAACCGCGAAGACGATGCACGACTCGCCGCTCACCATCCTGCCCCCGCTCAACCGGATGGAACTGGGCTTCTTCGAGACCAACATCAACGGCCGTCAGGTGATCGCGCATCTGGGTGATACTCAGCTGTTCCACACCGCGCTGCACCTGTTCATGAACGAGAAGATCGGTCTGTATCTGTCGGTCAACGCCACCGGCGCCGAGGGCGCGGCGGGGCCTGTGCGCAAGGCGTTGTTCGAGAAATTCGCCGACCGCTATCTGCCGGGCAATGAGATGCCCGCAACGCGCGTCGATGCGAAGACCTCGGCCGAGCATGCCCGGATGATGGCCGGAAACTGGCTCAACAGCCGGCGTGCTGAATCGAACTTCTACGCGCTCGCCTCGCTCGTCGGCCAGGTCACGATCAGCGTCGGCGCGAACGGCGAGTTGATCGTTCCGGCCGCGCGCGACCTCAACGGTGTGCCCGCAAAATGGGTCGAGACTGCGCCGTTCGTCTGGCACAATGCCAATGGCCATGGCCGGCTTGCCGCGCAGGTTGTCGACGGCAAGGTCGTGCGCTGGAGCATGGACGGCATCTCGCCCTTCATGGTGTTCGATCGCGCGCCCGCTTCGAAATCGGCGGCGTGGATCAAGCCCGCGCTCTATGCCGGCATCGTCGTGCTGCTGCTCACCTTCCTGCAATGGCCGGTTTCGGCGCTGATCCGTCGCAACTACAAGGCGCCGCTCACGCTCGCGCGTCGTTCGCTGCTCGCCTATCGCGGCGTGCGCGTCGCGTCGGGGCTGGTGCTCGCGCTTACCACTGCTTGGCTGGTCAGCCTGTCGACGCTGAAGGCAATCCCGTCCTTCGATCCGTGGCTGTGGTTCCTCCAGATCGCCGGGTTGATCGTCTTCGTCGGCGGTGTAGCGATCGCGCTGTGGAACCTGCGCATCGTCCTTCTGGAGAAGCGCGGCTGGTTCCGTACGATCTGGGCAGTGCTGGTGCTGCTGGCGATGCTGCTGGCGCTTCACATCGCCTGGACCTTCGGCCTGATCGCGATGAACGTGAACTACTGACACACGCTATTACCTGAAGCTGCGGTTCGCATTCGAGCCGCGGCTTCCATAGTGCGCGCCGCGCCAGACGATGCTCCCTTCGTCAGGCGCGGCGAAGCTGTTTCTGGCGCATGCATCCGCCGAGGCGAAACCGTTCGGCGCGACAGGGTTCGCAGACCCGTGCCGACGTGGGCGATCCGCTGTTAGCGATAGCCGATGATTCTCAAGCCCTCGGCCGTATCCTCCAGCGGAAATTGGCCGACCTTAGACAGGGCCGTCCTGATCGCCGCGAGGTCTTGCGGCAATCCTGCTGCGGGAAAACCCCTGTATCCGGCCGGCGCCATGACAATCGCCGGTATGGTCAGCCACTCGATCGAGCGGAGTTCGACAGGTCCGAACTCGGCCGTATCGACCCATTGCGGGGGACCCCAGAAGCTGTGCGGTTGAGGCCATCGCATGAGCCGGGGCGTGGCTGCGTCGGACTCGACGAATTTGATCGTCACGAGGCTGGGATGCCAGTCGGATTCATGCACGACCGCAAACAGCTTATGCCATTTGGTGTCCGACATCAGGGCATGGCTGAACCGCTGGCGCGTGGACCGGCTCAATCTTTCCAGGTCCTGGCGGGTGTGAACGGTCATTCGCCAAGGTTGGGCGAGACCATGCATCCGCGCAAGCGGATCGCGGGACCCATAGCGCTGCGCAACAAAAAGAGGCGGCGGGTAACCCCGCCGCCTCCAGTGATCTGCGGATGAAGCTCGAGGGTCAGAAGTTGAGCTTCACACCACCAGAAACATAGCGACCGATCACATCGTAGTTCGGCGTGATGTACTGGGTGAGCGGCGGATCGCGGTCGAACAGGTTGTTGACGTTGCCGAACAGCGTGAACGAACCGACCTTCGCCTGAAGCCCGATATCGACATAGGTACGGCTGCCGTTGCGGCCGTCGACGATCTTCTGCGCATTGTACGTGCCGCCGCCGACATAGCGGACGCGCAGATTGGCGCCGAAATGCTCGTTGTCGAACGCCACCGTCGTGCTCCCGCGCCATTTCGGGGTCGAGAAGGCGGTCTCGCCGCCAACGATGCCCGATACCTCGACGCCGTCGACCTTCAGGTGGAGGACGTGGTTGGCCAGCGCACGGAGGGTCAGTTGCCCGTTACCGAGCGCCGTGCGGTACGACGCCTCGATATCAAGTCCCTGCGTGTTGTAGTTGGCGAGGTTGAGATACGGGTTCGTCATCGTGTCGATTTCGCCGTTCGTCTTGCGGACGATGACGCCGCCGCAGGTCGGGTCGGACGGTGCCTTGGCAAAACACTGGGTGAGCAGCGTCTGCGTTGGGATCACCGTGATGACGTTGTCGATATTGATGTCGTAATAGTCGACCGACAGGCGGAAGCCCGGGATGAAGCTCGGCGAATAGGACCCGCCAAGCGTCAGTGTGTGCGAGATCTCCGGGGTCAGGTTCTTGTTGCCGCCGCCATAGACGGTGACGTTGCTCTGGACCGCGCCGCCCCGATAGGGATCCTGGAAGACGCCGATATTCACCGAACGGCTCAGATAATATTCGGTGATGCTGGGAGAACGGATGTCGCGCGAATAGACGGCGCGCAGCAGCAGGTCGTTGACCAGGCGCAGCGTTCCGCCGGTCTTCCACGACCAGATGCCGCCGCTGGTGCTATAGTCCGAGTAACGTGCGGCACCGTTGATCTCGAGCTTGGCCACGCCCTCGGCATTGATCAGCGGCAGGTTCGCTTCGACAAAGGCTTCCTTGACGTTGAAGCCGCCGTTGGTCGCCGACGAATTGAGCACGCTCAGTGCATTGGCCAGCGACAGCGGGTCGACATAGTTGGTGACCTGCTTCTCCCAGCGGACGTCGGTGCCGAGCGCGATGTCGACCGGTCCGGCCCAGGTCGAGAAGGGCTGGCCCGACAGGCTGGCGCCCGCCGCGTCGAGCTTGATCGTGGCGATCATGTGCGAGCCGGCAAAGGCCCATTTCGCCGCCGCGTCGGAGATCTTCCCATTGCCGAGGATATTGATCGGCACGCAATTGGGGTCGTCATTGGCGGTCGATGCGTCGGCATTGATGCGGCAGGTCGGCGTGCCACCGACCAGCACCGAATCGACGCCATTGGCGAAGCGCGCTTTGATCCGCTGGTTGTTGATCCCCTGATCGAGCCGGGTTTCGCCATGATCATAATAGGCGTTGTACTTCCAGCCATTGCCGAAGCTGCCCTCAAGCCCGATCGCGCCCTCCAGATTGCGGCGGTTGTACTTGAGCGTCAGCATTCGACGGTCGGAACCGATATCGTCGAGGAAGCGGCCGAGCAGGAATGGTCCGGTGATGCCGGCTGCGGCCAGACGGGTGCGATTCGCCGCGGTCAGGAAGGCATTGTCGGGCCGGATCAGCGTGCTCGCATCCGCCGCGGTCTCGGGGAACAGGCCGTAATTGCCTGTCATGCGGTGAAAGCTGAACTGCGCCCAGACCTTCAGCGAATCGGTCACGTCGTAGCTGGCGCGGGCAAAGGCGTTGACGCGCTCATAGGGCGCGCTGACCGCGACATAGTCGAAGGTGTTCTGGCCGCCGCCGCCGAGCGTGGTCGTGCCGCTGGTGACGCTGCCGTACGGGAAGGGGTTGATGCTGCCATCGGGGCCGAAGACCAGGCCATAGGGAGCGGCGCTGGTGCTGAGAATCGAGCCGCCATTATAGACTTGGGTCGAATTGGGATCGCGCGCGAACTTGAGACCCTCGGTGGGGTGCACGAACAGGCCAGCCTCGAGGTTGGGACGCCCCTTGCGGCTGAGGATGCCGTTTTCCTTCATATAGTCGCCCGCGACCATGAAGTGGCCGCGTCCGCCCGCGAAGTCGGTGCCCCAGGCGATGTCGGCGCCGTAGCGCCCGCCGTCGCCGCGCGTCGATACGCCCGCCTGAGCGCCGAGCTTCCATCCGGTGAAGTCATCGTCCAGGATGATGTTGACCACGCCCGCGACCGCGCCTGAGCCCCATGCCGCCGATGCGCCGCCGGTGACGACGTCGATGCGCTTGACCAGGCTCTGCGGTACTGTGTTGAGGTCCTGCGAACCCGAGAAGCGGTGGCCGTTGAGCAGGGTGAGCGTGCGCATCCCGCCAAGCCCGCGCATATCGGCGGTCGAGACGCCGCTGTTGGTGTTGCCGGCGGTGGTCGTCGGAGTCGAGCTCGCGCGGAACTGGGGTACGTCGTTCAGTACCTGTGCCACGCTCGGGCGGTTGCCGAGCGCCAGTTCGGCTTCGCCGATCACCGTGGTCGGGGTCGGTGCGTCGAAACCCGTGCGCTGGATGCGCGAACCCGTGACGACGACCTCGTCTTCGGCTCTCGCGCTCTCGACGCCAGCCTCCGGGTCGGTCTGCGCATAGGCCGTGCCCTGGCTGGCGATGACAGTGAGTGCGGTGCCGGCGAGCAGCCAGCGGAGTTGAACAACCTTCATAGAATCCTCTTCACCTTCCCTGATGGCGAACGCTGCTTGTCAGGCCATTTTTCTTGTGAATGGTCCTGAATGAGACCGCAGCCGGCCGATTTCTATACGGGCAGACAAATTGGAAAAATTCAAGTAAAAAGAGATAAAATTTCAAATCAGAGAATTTGAGCAATAAAATTAGACGCCGCAAGAGCTGCCTTGAACCTCGCGGCGCATCGATCCCGGGACGGACCAGGCTTTGTGATTCAGCGCGCTTCCGGGAGGTGGCCAGGCCAAACCCGCGACCTGCGAAGGCACGAAGGGCGCGGCTTCTGATCCTATCGCAGTTTGCGCAACAGGCCCGGACGGCTGAGCGCCTCGAACATATCGTCGGGCTGCTCGGGATCGAGGACCTCGTTATCGGCCAGCCACGCCTCGACTTCCGACAAATCGGGTATCGCATAGGGCACGAGGGTCCGGCGGCGATTACGCGCGTTCTTGCGGCCAGTGAACCGCAGCTGTTCGATCGTAGCGATCAGCGACCCGGTCGTTGCGATGCTTCGCGAAACGGTCGCGGGCGGGGCGCCGAGATGTTCCGCGAGCAGGTCGTCGCGGATCGCCGCAATCTGCGCCGCATTGCCCCGATTTTGCGGGCTCGCACAGTCGATCACCACGTCGCATTCCGTGTCGAGCCGCATCGACCGGTTGTTCATGTTGGACGAGCCAACGCGCAGAATCTGGTCGTCGACGATCAGGATCTTGGCGTGAACATAGATCGGCGCCCGGGCACGGGTAACCGGATGATAGAGCCGCAAACGATCATGCCGGTCGCGACGGCCCAGCGCGGCCACCAGACGCGCGCGCGCCGTATCCATGGCGAGCGGTTCGAGCCATCCTTGCGCGCGCTCCGGATTGACGATGACGATCTCGGGTCCATCGGCTTCGTCGAGGCGGCGCGCGAGGGCCTCGGCGATACGCCGCGACGCGAAATACTGGCTCTCGACGTAGATGAAGCGTCGGGCGCGGGCGATCTGCTCGAGATAGAGTTGTTCGATCTCCAGCACAGCCCGCTGATCCGGCATCCTGGGTGCGGTGCGGGCAATGGTGACATCGACATCGGTAAACTGGACAGGGAGCGCGGCTGGCCAGCAATCATGGCGGGTCCGCAGCGCGGGGAGCGGGCTTCCCCCGGCGCGCTTCCAGCGATCGCGTGCGAGCTTGCCGAGGGTCGCTGCCGCCGGACCTTGCAAAGCGGTCGTGGCGTCGTGCCAGGGGCTATAGGGTGCCCCATTGGGTTGAACGCGTTCCGGCTGGTCGTCACGATGCCCGCGCGTGTCCCAGCGGTCACTCGTCATGTCGATACCGCCGCAAAACGCAAAACAGTCGTCGATGACGATGATCTTCTGGTGGTGCGAGGCGCCGGTCGGGTGATGGCTGTCGAGCTTCACCGTGATGCGCGGGTGCATCATCCATTTGGCGACGGTGAACGCGGTCTTTCCCCGAAACAGGGATTTGAGTGCGCCGAGGTCCCAGCGCAGCAGGAACACCTCCAGTTCGGGCCGGTGCCGGACCAGCCAGTAGACGAGATCGCCGATGGTCGAGGGCGCGTCGGTGTCCTGTGCCGCTTCATCGGGGATCAGCTTGATCCGGGCGTCGAAATCCCACCCGATAAGGATGATCCGCTTGCGGGCCTTGAGCATCGCAGCATGCGCGAAACGGAAATAGTCCTCGGCATCGACGATAACGCTCATCTGCGTCGCGCGCGCGATCTGCCCAATCGGCCTGGTTTTCGACGCCATGCCGCATCATCGAGCGACCCGGGCCGAAAGACAAGCGTCGGCACAGCCGTTCGGAACGCGCATCGCAATCGCTTCGTCTGATATAGTGTTCGGCCCGGTTCGTGCCGGCCGGGCTGCAGATACCGTCAATTCTGGTATCCCCGCTCGTTGATATGCCCGTTTGCCAAATGGAGAGCCAGCCTATGCTCAAGGTCATCGCCGAGGATTTCATCAGGCCGGAGGCGGTTGAGATTGTCCTGCCCCTGTACCGCGAACTGGTCGAGCAGACCCGGCGGGAAGAGCTCTGCATCGCCTATGATCTGTTCGTCGATCAGAAGGATCCCGGGCATTTCGTCTTCATCGAGGAATGGCCGGACCGCGCCGCTCTCGACGCGCATTGCCAGACCGAGCATTTCACGCGGCTGATTCCGCTCATCAATGCCCACCAAAGGCAGGAACCGACATTCATCCTGATGGATGCATTTCCATCATCGGACCCGGATCGCTGACGCGTGCCGTAAGCGCGGATCTCATCGCCCTTGTCCGTAATCCGCTGACCATCGATCCCGACCGCCGGGGGCCGGCGGCTATTTGGCGGGCTTGCATGCCCCGCCGCCGGGCCAGCCGGTCCAGCCGGGGCCGCGCACGACCTGCCCCGGCCGCGCTTTGGTCGCCTCGCCACCGCGCAGCGCCGCGGTGCCGTTGACGAACACATCGCGCACCCCGGTCGCGAGTGCCCAGGGGTTCTCGACCGTCGCCCGGTCGGCAACCGTTTTCGGGTCGAACACCACGACATCGGCATAATAGCCGACCTTGAGCGAACCGCGCTCGCGCAGCGCGAGGTTGGACGCCGGGAGCGCGCTCATCCGCCGCACTGCCTCCGCCAGCGAAAGGCGTCCCTCGTCACGGCTATATTTGCCGAGCACGCGGGCGAAGCTGCCATAAGCGCGCGGGTGCGGCCGCGATTTCAGGAACGCGCCCTCGGGCGCCTGCGCGCCGGCGTCGGATCCGAAGCTCATCCACGGCAGCGACGTTGCGCGCGCGACATTCTTCTCGTCCATCAGGCGATAGAGCGTGCCGACGCGGCTGCCGTCCTCGATCACCAGATCGATGATCGTGTCCTCGGGCGTGGTGCCGCGCATCGCGGCGATTTCGGCGATCGTCTTGCCCGACAAAGGCTTGAGCTTCTCGTTCTTGAAGCCGACCGCGATCATCCCGCCGGCGCCGCCTGCGGCACGGTACATATTCTCCCAGCCGACGCCCGGTGCCTTCATCTCGGCGATCACCCGCGCGCGCACCTCGGGCTTGCGCAGCTGCTCGATCCACGCCTCGAGCCCACCCGACTGGACCCAGGTCGGCATCGCCGCGTCGAGTCCGGTGCCGGCAATGTCATAGGGATACATGTCGGCGGTGATCTTCAGCCCCTCGCGCCGTGCCGCTTCCACGCGCGCGATCGCCGCATCGATCTTGTGCCAATTGTCGCGCCCGGCCTGCTTGAAATGATAGATTTCGGCACGCGCGCCGGTCGCGCGGGCGATTCCGATCAGCTCGTCGATCGCTTCGATCAGCCGGTCGCCCTCGGAGCGCATATGGCTGATATAGCCGCCCTCGCAGCGCGCCGCCTCGTCGACCAGCGCGATCAGCTCGGGGGTCTCGGCATAGCTGGCGGGGGCGTAGATCAGCGACGAGCCGACGCCCAGCGCGCCCTGCCGCATCTCCGCCGCGACCAGCGCGCGCATCCGCGCGAGCTGGCCCGCATCCGGATCGACATCGCCTTCGCCCAGCACATGGGTGCGCACCGTCGCCGCACCGACGTACGAGGCGACGTTCTGCGACACCCCGTGCTTCGTCAGCCAGTCGAGATACTCGCCGAGCGTGGTCCATTCGACCGCGAACCGCAGGTCGCTTTGGCGGCGGATCATGTCCGCCTTCATCGCCGGGTTGAGCGGACCCATGCTCTCGCCCTCGCCGAACACCTGAAGCGTCACGCCCTGCTTGAGCTCGCTCAGGCCCCGGCCGTCGGCGATCAGCGATTCGATACCCCAGCTCAGCATGTTGATGAAGCCGGGCGCGATCGCCATGCCGCTGGCGTCGATCACCGTCTTCGCTTTGCCTGGCGCCTTCGGCCCGACATAGACGATGCGCTCGCCGCGGATCGCGACGTCGCCCGTCACGCCGGGCTTGCCGCTGCCGTCATAGATGGTGCCGCCCCGCAGCACGATATCGTAAGCCGGCGCCGACTGGCGGGGTGCGCTCGCCGTCGGCGCCGGCACGGGGGTGGCGGTGACCGGAGCTCCGGCCAGCACGGCCATTGAGACAAGTGCCAGTCCGAAGTGTTTCCGCATCACCATCACTCCCGTTGTTCAGTTCATCTTGTCAGCGCAGACAGGCTTCCGCCAGCGCATCGAATGCAGCGCCGCCGCGGATCGGATCGGCTGCGGGCAGGCCGTAGCGATCCTGCACGCGGGCGATCTCGGCGGCTGCCGCTGCGTCGTCCATCGCAACCGTATTCAGGCTGATCCCGGCGCAGCGTACATCCGGGTTGGTCAGCCGCGCGGCGCCCAGATAGGCGTCGATCGCGACATCGAGCATCGGGAGCGGATAATTGGGCCGCCCCAGAATCGTCGTGCGTCCCGGCATATGGCACAGCACGATGACATCGGGCTGGCTGCCATGGACAAGGCCCAGCGTCACCGCGGCATAGCTCGGGTGGAACAGCGATCCCTGTCCCTCGATCAGATCCCAGTGATCCGCCGCCGCCGCCGGGCTGATCAGCTCGGCCGCGCCCGACACGAAGTCGGAAACGACCGCATCGATCGGAATGCCGCCGCCTGCGATCAGGATGCCGGTCTGGCCGGTTGCGCGAAAATCGCTCGGTACGCCGCGCGCGGCAAAGCTGCGGGCGAGCGCCAGCGCTGTGTATTTCTTGCCGAGCGCGCAATCGGTGCCGACGGTCAGCAGTCTTTTGCCGCTGCGCTTGTCGCCGCTGCCGACGGGGATCCCCGCGGGCGGCACGCGAACGTCATGAAGCTTCACGCCATAGCGTTCGGCGGCGGCCGCGATTGCGGGGTGGTCGGCGAGGCGGCCGTGCATCCCGCTCACCAGATCGAGTCCGGCCGCCATCGCTTCGACCAGCGGCGCGACCCAGCTTTCGGCGATCGCGCCGCCGGGATGGGCGACGCCGATCACCATCGATCGCGCACCTGCGGCGACGGCTTCCGCCATGGTCATGCGCGGCAGGCCCGCGGTCACCACGGTCCCGGCAAAGGCCAGCTCACCCACGCAGCGGTCGCGCGCCCATTCGGCAAGGCCAAGGCCGGTCTTGGCATAGCCCGGCTCGGCCAGATCGCCGAGGAAGATCAGATACGGGGCAGGCAGTTCAAGCGAAGGCAGCGGCATCATTGCCTCCCCACACCAGCGATGAAATCTCGATGCGGCCATCGCGATATTGCGCGGCGACATCGCGGTCGCGGCCGAGCAGCAGCGGACCATCGAGGTCGACGACGTCGCAATATTGCCCGACGACATAGGCCGGAGCCATCGACCACGAGGTGCCGAGCATATTGCCGACCATCACCTTGAGGCCCAGCACCGACGCCTGCTTTGCAATCTCCAGCGCCTCGGTCAGTCCGCCGCACTTGTCGAGCTTGATGTTCACGACCTGATAGCGCCCGATCAGCGACGGCAGGTCGACAAGGCTCTGTGCGCTCTCGTCCGCGGCGAGCGGGATGCGCGACTTGAGACCGTCGAGCGTCGCGTCGAGCCCCACCGGCACCGGCTGCTCGAGCAGCGCGACGTTCATCTCGAGCAGCACCGGCAACAGCTGTTCGGTCGTTGTGCGGTTAAGGCCCTGATTGGCGTCGACCCCGATCCACGCCTTGGGGCAGGCGGCGCGGACTGCGCGCACGCGGTCCGCATTCGACGGATCTTCGGTCAGCTTGAGCTTGAGCGCGGGCACCGGGCCATAGGCCAGCGCCTGCTGCGCCATCGCCTCGGGCGTGTCCGCGCCGACAGTGCAGACGGTTACCAGCGGGCGCGGATCGTGGACGCCGGCCAGCGCCATCACCGTCGTGTCGCGCTGCCGCGCCTCGAGCTCCCACAGGGCGCAGTCGACTGCGTTGCGTGCGCCGCCGGGCGGGAGGAGCGTCAGGAGTTCGTCGCGGGTGATCCCGGCCTCGATCGAGTCGCGCACCGCCTCGACCTCATGGATCATCTTTGCGGGCGTATCGTCGCGATAATAGACGCCGGCGCCTTCGCCGCGGCCGACATGCGTGCCGTCGGAAAGCTCGACGATCAGCAGCGGCACGCTGGTCCACACCTTGCCAGTGATGCGGAACGGACTGTGCGTGTCCCATTCCTCCAGCCTTGTCGTCAGTTTCAATCTGGTCACTTGAGTTGTGCTCCCGGCGCCGCGCAGGCGCCCTTCAGAATCGAACCCGGCCGGGCGCCGGTCACCTTGCCGCCCGCCAGCACCAGCTGGCCGTTGACGATCACATCATCGATTCCGACCGGCGAGACGGTCGGCTGGTTGAACGCGGCGCGATCGTCGAGCTTGTCGTAGTCGAAGATCGTCACATCGGCGCGAAGCCCCTCGCGCAGCACACCGCGATCGGTCAGGCCCATGCGGTGCGCGGGCCATGAGGTCATTTTGCGTACCGCATCCTCGAGCGTCAGCACCGGGCGGCGCTTCACATATTCGGCGATGGTGCGCGCGGCATTGCCATAGGCGCGCGGGTGGGGCAGGCCGAGCCCGTCGATCTGCCCGAACACTTCCGCCGCACCGGCGTCGCTGCCAATCGAGACCCAGGGCTGCTTGAGCGCGGTCTCGATGTCGCGCTCGTCCATCATGAAGTAGAGCGCGACTGCGCGCTTGGGGAGCGCGGCGAGCGTGATGTCCCATGCGATGTCGGCGGGATCGGCGTTCTCGGCCTTGGCGATCTCCGCCAGCGACTTGAACCGGTATTTGTCCCAGCGCGGATTGTGCGCGTTGCCGAGCATGATCTTGTCCCAGCCCCCGGCCGAAACAACCATGTTGGTCCAGCCCGGCTGCGGTCCGGCGGCGATGTCACGCTTCATCTTCGCGCGCTGCGCCGGGTCGTTGAGCAGCTTCACCGCCTCGGCAAAGCCCTTTTCGTACACCCAGTTGGGCGCGATGATCTCAAGGCCGGTGCCCGCGAAGGGATAGAGATACATGTCCGCTGCGACGTCGACGCCGCGCGCGCGCGCGTCGTTGATCAGCTTCACTGCCTGCGGCATCAGCTGGCCGAACTTGGGCGCCCAGGCCGCCTTGAGGTGGAAGATCTCGACCTTCACGCCCGCGCGCTCGCCGATCGCGATCGCTTCCTTGATGCCGTCGAGCAGCCCTTCGCTCTCGTCGCGCATATGCGTTGCATAGACCGCGTTGCATGGCGCTGCGGTGCTGACGATCTCAACCAGCTCATCGGTGGTCTGGAAGCTGCCCGGCGGATAGATCAGTGCGGTGGCAAGGCCGAGCGTGCCGGCGTTCATCGCGGTGCGCACCTTGGCCTTGATCTGAGTCATCTGTGCGGGCGTCGGCGTGCCTGCAGCGTCGCCCATGATCTCGCGGCGTGCTTGCGTGGGCGAATAATAGGTGCCGAAATTGACCGCGATCCCCTTGGTCTCCAGCTCCTTGAAATAGGCGGTGATCTCGTCGGCGGGAACGGGGGTGCCGCCTTCGCCGGCGATCAGCGTGGTCACGCCGGTGCGCAGCTTGTTCTCGGCGATGCCGTTGGTGCGCAGCACGCGGCCCGACTGGTCCATCACGTCGATCCAGCCGGGGGTGACGTACCGACCGCGCGCGTCGACTTCCTGCTTGCCCTTGCCGACGACCTTGCCGATCCGCGCGATGCGGCCGTCCCTGATCGCGACGTCCGCCGACACCCAGGGGTTGCCCGCGCCGTCGAGGACGCGGCCGCCACGGACGACGATGTCATATTCGGGCGCCTGTTCCTGGCCCTGCACCGGTGCGATCACCAGGCTGGCCGCGGCGGTCGCGGCGAAAATGTGCAGCTTCATGCACCACTCCCCTGTTCGCGATTCGCAGGATCTCGAATCGCTATCGGACTAGTGCTAGCGGCGGATTTTCATTCTGGAAAGTATTCTACTTGAGGAAAACTGGTTTGGCCTATTCCGGCCGCGACCAGCGGGGGGCGCCGGAGTCCGCTGCCGGGTCTTCGCCCTGCCGCGCCGCGGCCTCCGCGATCAGTTCGTCCTGCAGATGCTCGTCACCCGATGCGCACACCACCAGCATGACCGCCTCGTCATGGCCGGGCGCGACCAGATAGGCGTGACCCATGGTGCTGTCGATATAGACGCCTTCGCCTTCGTGGAGCGTCACCGGCTCGTAAAACTCGGTGTGGAGGATGGCTGCACCCTTGACCACATAGGAGAATTCCTCGCCGCTGTGCCGCACCAGCTCGCCGAATTCCTCCAGCGTCTTGGAGGTTACGCGCGCATGGATCGGGATCATCCGGCGGTGACGAAGTTCGCCGGCGAAATAGCTATATTCGTAGTTCGGAGTCGTGATGTGGATCGCGCGATCGAGCGTCGCGAGACTACGCCGCCCGGTCACCACCGGCGCGCCCTTCTTCGGTGCGGGCTCGGCGAACAAGGCCGTCAGCGGAATATTGAGCGAGCGCGCAAACTGCTGAAGCTTGTCGTAGCTCAGCGTCAGCTTGTCGTTCTCGATCTTGGAAAGCGTCGAGAGCGGAATGCCGACAGCATTGCTCATATCCGACAATTTCCATCCGCGCTCCTGGCGCAGGCGTTTTACGATGGTTCCGAGGCTTGGGCTCATTTGTCGGCTATTTATCACAGATTTGCGGATTTGAAATCGGTTCTGGCGGGCAACTGCGTCGGGATCGGAAGTTTCACCCTTCCCAGTCCGGCATGTCATTTTCTGTCTTGACGACATTCTCCAATAAGAGAACAACTGCCATCCCAGAAAGATAGAGAGTCGCAGATCAAGCGACTCCATTGCCGCTCAGGGGCACGGTTTTCACGAATCGAAAATTAGGGGACACGCGATGGCGAAGTTGACGGGTATGCGGCGCAGCATGAAGCGCCGGATCATGGCGGGCGCGGCACTTGGCCTTCCGCTGGTTCTTCCGAGCTTCGCCTGGGCGCAGGATGCACCCGAAGAAGAGCCGCAGGAAGTGATCGTCACCGGATCGCAGATCGCGCGCACCGGCTTCGACACGCCGACCCCGGTGACGGTCGTCGGCATCGCCGATCTCGACCGCGTCGCCGCGCCTAACATCGCCGATGCGCTCAACCAATATCCCGCGCTCAAGCCCAGCGTCACGCCCGAGGCGTCGACCAACCTCTCCAAGCTGTCGTCGGGCAATTATCTCGACCTGCGCGGCCTCACTTACCTGCGCACGCTCACGCTGCTCGACGGCAAGCGGCCGACGCCGTCCTCGCCGGAGGGCGTGGTCAACGTCAACAACATCCCGCAGGCGGTGATTTCGGGCGCTGAAGTCGTGACCGGCGGCGCCTCGGCCGCCTATGGTTCGGACGCGGTCGCGGGCGTCGTCAACTTCAAGATCGACCACAAGCTGCAGGGCGTGCGCGGCAACGCGCAATACGGCATCAGCGACTATGGCGATAACAAGAGCTACCTCGCCTCGATCGCGGCGGGCACCAAATTCGCGCAGGGCCGCGGCCACATCATCGTCGGCGGCGAGATCGCGGGCAGCAAGGGTATCCTCAACTATGGCGCGCGCGAATGGGGCGACTATGCCGTCATCTCCAATCCCGCCAGCACGCCGACCAACACCGCGCCGACCTATATTCTGGTCAACCAGCCGCGCGTGTCGAACGCCTCCTATGGTGGCCTGATCAACAGCGCGACCGGCGCCAACGGCACCGCGCTGCTGCGCGGGATCCAGTTCCTCGGCAACGGCCAGACCGGCCCGTTCAACTACGGCACCAACCAGACCGCCAACGCGCATCAGGGCGGCGACGGCGTCTGCGGCATCTGCGACGCGGTGCTCAAGCAGCCGTATAAGCGCTGGGCCGCCTATGGCGCGAGCGAGTTCGAGTTCAACAACAACGCCACGCTCTATGCGAGCTTCGGCTATGCGCGTTCGGACATTGAGAATGCGCCGTCGATCACCGCCAATGATCAGATCACGATCCAGCGCGACAACGTCTATCTGCCATCCTCGATCCGCACCGTCCTCGACGCCAATCCGGGCATCACCAGCTTTGTGATGGGCCGCGCGATCAACGATTATGCGCGCGGCTACATCAACAAGATGAGCTGGAACTGGCAGGCGGTGGCGGGGCTGCGCGGCAAGATCGGCGGGTCGTGGAGCTACGACGTCTCCTACACCTACGGAAAGGCGCGCGATTACACCAACTTCGCCGGCGCGCGGATCACCGCCAACTGGCGCAACGCGCTCGACGCGGTCGACAATCCCGCGACCCCGGGCGTGGTCGATCCGATCTGCCGCTCGACCATCACCAACCCGGGCAATGGCTGCGTCCCGCTCAACCTGTTCGGTGTGGTCGCGCCGGGCACGCAAGCCGCGGCGCTCGATTACATCACCGGCGATTCGATCCGCGACTGGCAGATGAAGCAGCAGACCGCGGACCTGATCGTGCGCGGCAATCTGTTCTCGCTTCCCGCCGGCACGGTGAGCTTCGCGGGCGGCGTGCACTGGCGCAAGTTCGAGGTCGACGTGCTGTCCGATCCGATCTCGGCAAGCCGTCCGGGCGGCGCGACCGTCTATCGCGTCGGCAACCCCTTGCCCTTCTCGGGCGCCGAAGAGGTCAAGGAAGCGTTCGGCGAGCTGCTGA
>CAZBYE010000031.1:0-19270 GCA_964496045.1 uncultured Stakelama sp. | reverse complement strand
CGGCATAGGCTTCCTCGAACGCGCGGCGGTTGGGCAGGTCGGTCAGCGGATCGCGGCGGGCGTTGTCGCGTGCCTCCTCAAGCTTGTCGCGCAGTTCCACTGCCTCGCGCGTCGCATTCTCGAGCCGCGATTCCGCACTGTGCACCCGCTCGAGCATCGTCGCGGTGACGCGCGAGAGATCGTCGAACATCGCTCCCTCCCCGCCCTTGCCGTAGCGGCGGATGGCGTCGGCGCTGGCGGCGAGATCGCGACCGAAGCCGACCGTCTCATCGTGCATCGCCTGGACCATGTCCTGAAAACCTTCGACCTGCATCTGCGTCTTCGCGACCAGGCCATCGGCCTTCTCGCGCACGCTACGCGCATTCGCGGGCGATTCGACGCCCAGCGATTCGATATCGCGCTTGGTCAGCCGCACCCCGCCATCGGTCAGCGCCGCCACCGCCTTGGCAAGCGGTCCGGCGGGGTCATGAAGCAGGTGCCAGGCGAACGCGAAGTTCGCCGGATCCGGCTCCAACCGCTGATCGAACAGAAATGTGCCGATGCGCTCATAAAGCTGCCAGGCCGGATCATCCGTCCCTGCAGCTCGAGCGGCCCTCGCCACCGTCATAGAATCCATCCCCACGCTCATCGGGGCGCCGCAACACGCGCCCGCAAACGCACTCTGATAGACGTGGCCTTAGGTCCTAACTGCTAAAATCCGGTGAAATCGTTACACCGGGAATAAGCACATTATTTCCGCTGCTTGGCGCGCCATTCCTTCACCGCGGCCAGCGTGTTTCGGATGTGCGGCGCCGGGCTCATCTCGCTGTGCGCGTAGATCACTCTGCCGTCGGGGGTGATGACGAAGCTGGTGCGGCTGGTCATCGCGGTCTTCGTGCCGTTGCGCTTGAGCGCGACGTCATAACCGTCGATGATCGCCGGGGTTGCCTGCGCCACCGCGAACTTGCTCGCGCAATCCTTGGTCGAGAAGTCCTTGAGCTTGTCGATCGGGTCCGCGGCCATGCCGATCACCGTGGCCCCCGCCGCCTTGAACTCGGGGGTAGCGGCGGCAAAGGCTTGCGCCTCCGCGCTGCATCCAGGCGTGAAAGACATCGGGTAGAAATAGAGGACAACCGGCCCCTTTTTGAGCTGGTTCTTGAGATTGAGCGTGAACTCCTTGCCCGCGAGCGCGCCCTGCGTCGTGAAGTCGGGCGCGGCGGTGCCGGTGGCGATCTGGGCAGCGGCGGGGACGGCGGCGGTCAGGGCGAGGGCGGCTAGGATCGTCATGCGCATCTTGTCTCTCCTCAGTTGCGGCGCTTATGCGCCTCCCGCGGCTCCACGCCAAGGTCAGCGCGTCAGCGAAATCCCCAGCCGCCCATGGGTGTCACGGCGGCGATAATCGTCGAGCGCTTCGCCGAACCCGGTGAAGCCCTGCCCGAACAGATAGATGCCGAATCCGCCACCAAGGTCCGCAAGCGGATAGGAGGCGAACAGCTCGGCGGCGCCGCGCCCGCTACGGGCGCTGCCACGCAGATTGAGGCTGAGCTTGAGGCTGTCGGGCTTGAGCAGGGTCAGCCCCAGCGAGCCGTTGCCCCAATATCGATCGAGATCGGGTGCCACGCCCTGTTTGCCGACATAGATCCACGCCTGCGGCGTTACCTCGGCACGCCAGCCATTGCCGAGGTCGAACGCCTTGGTGAAGCGCGCGAAGATCCGGTTCGAATCGATCGAGGTGGCCGGACCCTCACCATTCGAATCGTGCCGCCACCCGATCCCGAACATCGCGGTGTCGTCGATCGCCTTCTCGTAGAAGACCTCAGGTGAGTAGGTCGTATGCTCGAACGGCCCCGAGGGCAGGTCGAGCCGCCAGAACATCGTCTGGGTATAGGCGAATTTGAACCCGCTGAGCGGGCTCTCGCCGCGAAAGGGCTGGAAGGCAAAACTGAACTGGAGCTTCGTCCCCGAATCGCCCGGCCCGAACGCGCCATAGACGGGCTCGTGCGGCATGAAGCGCGCGAGGAAGCCGGAGGAGGTTCCCGCCGAACGCCGCACCTCGGTCTCGCCGTCGATATCCGTGCTTGCGGCAGCCGCGGCAGCGCGCGCGTCAGCCGGATAGGCGCTCCCTACACCCGGCGGAAGCACACCGGCAGTCGAGGGCGCCGGACGCGCGGCATACGCGACGGGGACGTAGCGCGCCTTGGCGAAACCGCCCGGCGCGATCGTCGCAGCAGCCATGGGCAGCCGTTCGAGCATCATCCGCGTGCCATCGGCCGCGGTCACCTCGATCTGGCGCGGCCCTTCGGCGGGCACCGCCGCCGCCCCTTCGTTGAGCAGGATCACCTCGACCCCGCGCAGCGCGTCGCGCTCGGTCGCCGGCTGAGTGGGCACGGCGCGGACCTGCGCCAGCGCAGGCGCAGCGGTCAGGGCGAGCGGGATCAGCAGCAAGGAACGCATCGTGCTCCGGATGCCAGCAAGCGATGACGATTGCGAGTCGCTTGGCACGCATTGGCTATCGGCAACCGCACAGGCGGGTCATACAGTCGCGCGGGCGGGAGCCGCCGCGTGCAGAGGGAGAGACAGGAATGAGCGCAGACGAGGCCGCGATCGGCAAGGTTCTGGACGAACTTTATGACATCATCTCGGGGCCGGCCGGGCCGCGCGACTGGTCGCGGCAGAAGGCAATTTTCCACGACGAGAGCCGGCAGATGCGGACGTGGATCGAGGCGGACGGGAGCGCCGCGATCAAGATCATGGGCCGCGACGCCTATGCCGCCGACACCACTCCCTATTTCGCCGAGAACGCCTTTTACGAGATCGAGACCGCGCGCCGGATCAACATCTTCGGCAACATGGCGCATGCGTGGAGCATCTACGAAGCGCGCCGCTCACCCGACGCCGCCGATCTCGACCGGCGCGGGATCAACTCGATCCAGCTCTACAAAGACGCGGATGGCTGGAAAGTCATGAGCATGATCTGGGACAATGAGCGGCCCGGCGTGGTCGCCAGCCTCTGACAACCCATCGGGACCAGAGACTGGTCTGACATGAAGACGTGACCGGGCGGGCCGCTTCACAGAGAAGCAGCCCGCCCGGTCTCCGTTTAGAACCGGCGCGACACGCGCAGTTGCAACGTTCCCGCCTGGCCACCCTGGCCACCGCGCCAGCCGGTCTCGAAGTCGAGCGACCAGCGGCTGGCGAGGAGATCGAACCGGGTGCCCAGGTTCAGCTGGATCTGCTCGCGCGACCAGCCATTGCCGGACAACGAGTAGAATGCCGCGCCGGGGATGTCGGCATAATCGAGCCACTGCGGATCGATGTCGGCGAATTCATGGTTCCATTCGGCCCGCAGGCGCGGCGTGATCGAACCAAAGCTCACCTTCTGGCGATACTGGATGCGCCCGCCGACCGTTCCGACCACCGAACGCACTTCCCGCGCGTCGAAGCGCAGATTGTAGCGTCCCGCGCCGCTCTCGGTATAGGCATCGAGATCCGCATCGAGATACTCGCCCCGGCCATAGATCGACCATTGCAGCGGTCCCTCGCTACGATCGATGCCGAGTGCGAGCGCGGCGACCGTGTAGCTGCCATCGCGACTCCCGCGCGCTTCCGAATTCACCGCCAGGACGAAACGCCGCGTGGTGAAATCGAGCTGACCGCGGCCGAGCATGCCATCGATGAACAGGCCATCGACCGGCAGGATGCTGGCATAGGCCGCGAAGAGCGAGCTGGTACCGCGGACCTGCGCCGCAGTACCGATCCGGCTCAGGTCATTGCCGTAGCCGCCGCCCACACCAACGACGACCCCGTCCGCGAGCTTGATGTCCGCGCCGCCGCTCAGACCAGCCGTGGTCGCGGTGATCTTGCTGCGGTCGGTGGTCTCATTGCGTGTACCGATTTCGATCGCCCCGCCTGCCCACAGGGCAACCGAGCCGTTCCGGCGCTTCCCGTCCTCGTCCACAAATCCCGAACCAGGCGCCTCGGCTTCGCCCACCTTGCGGGCACCCTGACCAGGCAGAGCCTCGCCGAACGCGCCACCGGACGTGGCAAGCATGCGGCCATCGCCAAGCCGGTCCGCCCGCGAGAAGGGCGACCGCGGATCGTTCGCGACCCGACCGATCGCCGGATCCTCGCTCGACCTGCGCATCCGGTCAGTGATCGTCAGCCCCCAGCTCGAATCGTCGAACTGGTCCATGGCCCCGGTGCCGTCGCGCGAGGTCAGGGTGATGCCCATCGCCGAGTCGGAGCCGCCACCATCACTATGGAGCTGCTCGGCGCGGCGCATGAAGTTCGACACCTGCGCGCGGGCAAAGCGCCGAGCCGTCTCAGCCTGAGCGTCGCTGATCGCACCCACAACCGGGTCGGCACGCGGGTCCGGGCGAGCCTGCACGGTGAGCGTGACCGTCGACGGCGCTGACGTGCCGAAGGCGTTGCTCAGCGTATAGGTGACGACGATCGTCCCGCCGAAGCGGTTGTTCGGCGTCGCATCGAGGCGATAGGTCCCGTTGCCGGCCGCGACGATCGTCGTGACGACCGAGCCGGCGGGCGATACGCTCACCACATTGGCGCCGGTGAACGGCCCGCCGTCGGCACCATCGGTCAACATCACCGAAACGATCTGGCCATCGCCGGTAGCCGCGGTCTTGGGCAGCGCCACCGGCACCGCGCCAACCACCGTGATCGTCACCGTTCCCGGCGTCGAGGTCCCTCCGGGGCCGACGGCGACGAAGGTGAAACTGTCGGCACCTGAATAGTTCACCGCCGGCTTGTAGGTGGCGACATAGGGCGCTCCCGCACTCAGCGTCACCGTGCCGTGCGCAGGCTGGGTCGCGATCTGGATCGAGCTGGAAACGCCGCTGACCAGCGCCGAGAGATCGATCGCAACACTGTTGTTCGTCACAGCCGTGTTGCCGGTTACGGTACCCGTACCCGGCGCCGCAACCGGCGCAGGCGGGTTCGCCACCACCATGCTCACCGTCGCAGGCGCTGAAGTGCCTCCGGGTCCGGTTGCCGTGTAGGCGAAGCTGTCCGCGCCATAATAGCCAGCGGTCGGGATATAGGTGACGACGTTCCCGCTCACGGTCGCCGTGCCATGCGTGGGCACGGTGGTGATGGCGACTGCGGTATGGACGCCCGTGATCGAACTGGTGAGGTCGATCGCCGTCCCGCTGCTATTATAGGCCACCGCGACGCCGCTGCGGCTGGCAGCGGTCGGCGCGGGCGGGTTCGCCACAGTCATGCTCACCGTGGCAGGCGCCGAAGTCCCTCCCGGGCCGGTCGCGGTGTAGGTGAAGCTGTCCGCGCCGAAATAGGTCGCCGACGGCGTGTAGGTGACGACGTTGCCGCTTACCGTCGCCGTGCCGTGCGCAGGCGCGGTCGCGATAGCGATACTGGTGTGGACACCCGTGATCGAGCTGCTGAGGTCAATCGCCGTCCCGCTGCCCGCATAGGGCACTGCAATGCCGCTACGATCGGCAACGGTCGGCGCCGGAGGCACGGCAACGGTCAGGTTCACCGTCGCGGGCGCCGAGGTGCCGCCCGGACCGGTCGCCGTATAGGTGAAGCTGTCTGCACCGAAGTAGGTCGCTGCAGGGGTGTAGGTGACGACGTTGCCCGCCACTGTCACCGTGCCATGCGCAGGCACGGTCGCGATAGCGATGCTGGTGTGGACACCCGTGATCGAGCTGGTCAGGTCAATCGCCGTCCCGCTGCCCGCATAGGGCACCGCCACGCCATTGCGATCGGCAGCGGTCGGTGCCGGCGGGGTCGCCACGGTCATGCTCACGGTCGCGGGCGCCGACGTGCCGCCCGGACCCGTCGCCGTGTAGGTGAAGCTGTCCGCACCGAAGTACGTCGCCGCCGGCGTATAGGTCACCACATTACCCGCAACCGTCACCGTGCCATGCGTGGGCGCACTCGCGATGGCGATGCTGGTGTGAACACCCGTGATCGAACTGGTGAGGTCGATCGCCGTCCCGCTGCTCGCATAAGGTACCGCCACGCCACTGCGATCCACAACGGTCGGCGCAGGCGGGTTTGCAACGGTCATGCTCACCGTCGCGGGCGTTGACGTGCCGCCCGGACCGGTCGCGGTATAGGTGAAGCTGTCCGCGCCGAAATAGGTCGCAGATGGCGTGTAGGTCACGACATTGCCTGCCACCGTCACCGTGCCGTGCGCTGGCGCGCTCGCGACGGCGATGCTGGTGTGAACGCCGCTGATCGAGCTGGTGAGGTCGATCGCCGTCCCGCTGCTCGCATAGGGCACAGCAACACCGGTCTTGTCGGCGACCGTGGGCGCAGCAGGAGTGCCCACCGTGACGCTCACCGTCGCCGGCGCCGATGTACCTCCGGCGTTGGTCGCAGTGTAGGTGAAGCTGTCCGGGCCAAAATAGCCGGCGGTGGGCGTATACTGGATCGTCATGCCGGCCACCGTGGCGGTGCCATGCGTCGGTGCACCCGCCACGGTCAGGCTGCTGGCAGTGCCGCCCGACAGCGACGGCGTCACCGTGTTCGCGCTCGAGTTGTAGGGCACGGCGATGCTGACCGGCCCCGCAACCGGCGCGTTCGGCGGGGCAATGGTCAGGCTATAAGCCTGTACACCGCTATAGGGACCCGCACCCGTCGAATTGTCGGTCGCAGTCACGGTGAAGTTGAAGGTACCGTGGACCGTTGGCGTACCCGAAAGCACCCCGCCGACCGCCAGCGTCATGCCAGCCGGCAGCGCGCCGGTGGTGACGGCATAGCTAAACGGTGCCGTTCCGCCCGTGGCGGTCAGCGTCTGGCTATATAATGCCTCCATCTGGCCATTGGGCAGCGATGTGGGCGCGATCGTGACGGTGGGGGCGCCCACCGTCAGCGCATAGGCGCGACTGGTCGTGAAGGGCGCGCCAACGCCGGTCGAGCTGTCGGTCGCGGTGATCGTGAAGTTGAACGTGCCGCCCGCGGTCGGAGTACCGGACAGCGCGCCGCCGGTCGACAGAGTCATCCCGGCAGGAAGCGAGCCCGCGGTGACCCCATAGCTGTAGGGCCCGGTGCCCCCGCTCGCGACAACGGTGCCCGAATAGGCTGCGCCGATCGCGCCATTGGCAAGGCTGGTCGGATTGAGGGTGAGCGTGGGCGCTCCCACCGTCACCGAATAAGCGCGCGCACCGGTGTAGGGTCCCGCGCCCGTCGAACTGTCGGTAGCGGTAATGGTGAAGTTGAACGTCCCGCCCGCGGTCGGCGTGCCCGAAACGACACCGCCTGCCGACAGCGTCATCCCGGCCGGTAGCGCGCCGGCGGTCATCGTATAGCCGTATCCGCCGGTTCCGCCCGACGCGGTGACCGTCTGGCTATAGCTTGCACCGACCGCCGGATCCGGAAGCGACGCGGGCGAAACCGCGATCGTCGGCGCGTCGACCGTGAGCGTGAGCGCCCGGCTTCCGCTGAACGGCCCCGAGCCGCCTGAACTGTCGGTCGCGGTCACGGTGAAGTTGAACGTCCCGCCCGCAGTCGGCGTGCCCGCCAGGACACCGCCGGTCGACAGCGTCACACCGGCCGGCAACACGCCGGCGGTGAGCGCATAGCCATACGGCCCGGTGCCGCCGCTCGCAGCGAGCGCCTGGCTATACGCAGTCGCGATCGTCGCTGCGGGAACGGTGGTAGTGGTGACGGTGATCGTCGGTGCGCCGACGGTCAGCGTATAGGCGTGGTTACCGCTATAGGGCGCGCCGGTGCCGGTCGAGCTGTCGGTCGCGGTCACGGTGAAGCTGAAGCTTCCGGCTGCGGTCGGGGTTCCCGAAAGCACGCCGCCTGTCGTCAGCGTCACCCCCGCCGGGAGCGCGCCCGTGGCAATTGCGTAGGTATAGCCCGCGGTGCCGCCAGAGGCGGTGATCGTCTGGCTATAGGCCGTTCCCGGCGTCGCGCCGGGAAGCGTCGTCGGCGCGAGCGTGATCGTCGGCGCAGCGATGACGAGGGTATAGGGCTGGTTCACGGTGGCAGGCCCGCCTCCGCCCGAGCTGTCCGTCGCCCTGACCGTGAAGTTGAAGCTGCCGCCCTGAGTCGGCGTGCCCGACAGGACACCCCCGGTCGACAGCGTTACACCGGCCGGCAACGCGCCGGCGATGACCGTATAGGTGTACGGCGCGACGCCGTTGGAAGCGGTGATCGTCTGGGAATAGCCGGTTCCCACGGTGCCGCCGGGCACCGTGGTCGGTGCGATCGTCATCGTCGCGGCGGCGACGGTGAAGGTGTAGTTGCTCCCGACACCATAGGGCGCACCCGGCCCCGCGGTGCTGTCGCGCGCAACTACTGTGAAGTTGAACGTGCCGTTCGCGGTCGGCGTGCCCGACAGCGTTCCGTCCGTGGCCAGGATCAGGCCGGTCGGCAAAAGGCCCCCTGTCCGCGTATAAGTGTAGGGCGCAGTACCGCCTCCGGCAACGAAATTGCCCGAATAGGCCTGGCCAACCGTCGCCGAGAGCGTCGGCGGCGTCAGTGTGAAGTTCGGCGTCCCTACGATCACCGTGTAGCCGCGAGAGCCCGTGAACGGCGCACCGGCACCGGTCGACTGATCGGTCGCGGTGACAGTGAAATTGAAGGTGCCGACCGTGGTGGCGGTGCCAGCCAGCCCACCCGTTGATGACAATGTCCAGCCGGGCGGGAGCGCGCCGGCGGTGACGGCGAAGCTATGGGTGCCGTTGCCCCCGGTCGCGGTGATCGTCTGACTATAGGCAGTACCCGCAGCACCGTTCGGCAACGAGGTCGGCGAGACGACGATCGTCGGCGCACCCACGGTGAAACTGTAGTTCCGGCTTCCCGCGAACGGCGCACCGGTGCCGGTCGAGCTGTCGGTTGCTGCGATGGTGAAGCTGAACGTACCGCCTGCGGTCGCCGTGCCCGTCAGCGCACCGCCGGAATCCAGCGACAGCCCCGCGGGCAATGCGCCCCCCGTGATCGCGAAGGTGTAACCCGCCGTGCCGCCCGAAGCGGTCACGGTCTGGCTGTACGCCACACCGGCGGTCGGCGCCGGAAGCGTGGTCGGGGAGACCACCACCGTCGGCGCACCCACAGTCAGGGTATAGGCGCGGTTGCCGGTGAACGGCGCACCGGTGCCGGTCGAGCTGTCGGTCGCGGTGATCGTGAAGTTGAACGATCCGGCCGATGTCGGTGTGCCCGAGAAGCTTCCCGTCGGCGAAAGCGTCACACCCGCCGGCAACGCGCCGACGGTGACCGCATAGCTGTAACCACCGGTGCCGCCGCTCGCGGTCACCGTTTCCGAATAGGCAGTGCCGATGGTGGCGTTGGTCAGAGTCGTCGGGTTCAGCGTGATCGTCGGCGCGACAATCGTGATCGAATAGGCCTGGCTGCCCGAATAGGGGGCGCCGGGACCCGTCGTGCTGTCGGTCGCGGTGATGGTGAAATTGTAGGTGCCTGCGCCTGTCGGCGTACCGCTGAACGTGCCGCCGGCGCTCAGCGTGATCCCCGGAGGAGCCGAACCCGAGGTGATGGCATAGATATAGCCTGCGTTGCCGCCGTTCGCGGTGACACTGGCGGAATAGGCGCCGCCGATCGTGCCGTTCGCGAGCGTCGGCGGCGCGAGCGTGATCGAGGGCGGGGCCACCGTAATGCTGTAGGCGGTGCTCACCGTATACGGGCCGCCCGACCCGACGCTCGACGCATCGGTCGCGGTGACGGTGAAGTTGAAGGTGCCGACCGCAGTCGGAATCCCCGACAAGGTGCCGCTGCTCAGCGTGACGCCGACCGGCAATGCGCCCGCAGTAACCGCATAGCCATAGGGCGCGGTGCCGCCGCTGGCAGTGAGCGTCTGCGAGTAGCTGACGCCGGCGGTGGCGCCCGGCAGCGCGCCCGCAGCCGGGGAAAGCGTCAGGCTCGGTGCCGCGATCGTCAGCGACAGCGCGCCCGTCGTCTGAGTGAAGGGACCGGTGCCGAGCGAGCTGTCGGTGACGGTCGCGGTGAAGTTGAACGTGCCGCTCGCGGCGGGCGTCCCGGTGATGGTGCAGTCGGCGTTGATCGTCGTTCCCGCAGGCAGCGAGCCCGATGCGGGCACCGTGCCGCAGCTATAGGTCGCCCGGCCACCGGTGGTGTTGATCTGTGTCCCGGACAGCGCCTGGCCACGCGTCCCGCTGCCGCCGGCAAGCGAGGAGGACAGCGTCGGATTGCTCACGGGAACCGTGGTCGTCGCTGGCGCCGACGTTCCACCCAGATTGGTCGCGGTGAAGGTGAAGCTGTCGTTGCCGCGGAATCCGGTCGGGGCGGTGTAGGTGACCAGCCCGGCGGAATCGACCGAAACCGATCCGCCCTGCGCGGTCGTGGCCGAACCGACCGCGAAATTGGTCGGGCTGTTCGTCGCGTGGCCGGCAACGCTGAAGTTCACTCCGGCGGCGTCGTACGCCACCGCCGACGCCGTGAATGAGCTGGCGACCGGCGGGGCGATATAGCTGAACTGATCCGCCGCGCTGGTCGCGCTGGCGCCGCCGGGTGTGGTCACCGTGATGTCGTACGTCCCTGCGGAATTCGCGGGCGAGGTCGCGGTGATCTGGCTGTTGCTGTTGATCGTATAGGTCGCGATGGTCGCGCCGAACTTCACCGCGCCTGTTCCGGGTGCCGCCGCAAAGCCGGTGCCGGTGATCGTCACCGTCGTACCGCCGCTGGTCGGACCCGCCGTCGGGGAGACCGAGGTGACCGTCGGTGCGGAGATGTAGGTGAACTGATCCGCCGCGCTGGTCGCGCTGGTGCCGCCAGGCGTGGTCACCCTGATGTCGACCGTGCCTGCACTGCCGGCGGGCGAGGTCGCGGTGATCTGGGTGTTGCTGTTGATCGTATAAGTCGCGTTGGTCGCGCCGAACTTCACCGCGCCCGTGCCTGGCGCCGCCGCAAAGCCGGTACCAGTGATCGTCACCGTGGCCCCGCCCCCGGTCGGGCCAGCCGTGGGCGAAACCGACGTGACCGTCGGCGCGGTGATATAGGTGAACTGATCCGCAGCGCTGGTCGCGCTGGTGCCGCCGGGCGTCGTCACCGTGATGTCGTACGTCCCTGCGGAATTCGCGGGCGAAGTCGCGGAGATCTGCGTGTTGCTGAGGATCGTGTAAGTCGCGTTCGCGGCGCCGAACTTGACGGCGCCCGTCGGGTCCGCCGCCGAGAAACCGGTGCCATTGATCATCACACTCGTGCCGCCCCCGGTCGGGCCGGCAGTGGGCGAGACGGAGGTCACGGTGGGCGGCGGCGGGCTCACCGTCAGCTGGAAGTTCTTGGACGACGTGCCCGTCCCCTGGTGGCTTACGGTGACGGTAAAATTGGTCGCGGCGAGCGCGGCGGTCGGCGTGCCGCTGACGGCCCCGGTGCTGGTGTTGAACGTCATGCCGCTGGGGAGCGTGCCGCCGCTCAGCGCATAGGCATAGGTCCCGTAGCCGAAGGCCGCAGTGACCGGCGTGAAGTTCATCGCCGTGTTCACGGTGCCCGTGGCCGAAGCCACCGCCTGAGTGGTCCGGACAGCGCAATAGATCGTCCAGGTCACCGTACCGGAACCGGCACCCGGCACATAGGCCGACGCCGCCATCGAACGGGAGTCGACCGGCAAGGTAATGGAGCCGCTGCCGCTGGTGTTGGTATCCACGAAGACGGTGGCGACACCCGCAAGAGGCGCGCGATTCAGACGCGCGTTCACCGCGGAATTGGAAACCGTGTACGTGTAGTAGACCTCAGTCCCCGCCGCGAAATTGACGATGCCGGTCTGCGGTCCGAACGGTGCCTGATTGATGAGGACCGACGGCCCGGTACTGCTGACGTTATAGCTGGCATTATCGTAGAAACTTGGATTGTTCCTGAGATAGTTGCAGCCATCGCCATCGGCGGCATGGGCAGCCATCGGCGTGAGCAGGAAGAGGATTCCCGACAGCGTAAGCACGAGGGCGTGCGCCTTGCCGCGAACGCTGCTCGACAGCGAACCAAGATCGGGAAGCAGCTTCATCAACTCCGCGAGCCATCGCGACCCCGAGGTACGCGACGCCGCGCATCCTTCGGACCCGGCACGCGCCACGTTCCCCGCACGGGCCGCCATTGGCGTGAAAAGCTGCTTCATATTCCCCCGACCCCGACGTCAGCGCAGCGGATTTTCATCCGGCACATTCTTTGCACTCGATTTACGACGAAGCGGCAAGCATCCCCCTTGACCGCGACATCCTCATCTACATGCGATAACTCGGCAAATGAGGCGAAATCGTAAAAATCTGCCGCATTATGCATATAAATTCAGATGCGCGCAATCTTGGCGCCGCGTGCTGACTTCGTATAGGTCAACCCTTCGTTCATCAATAATTGCACCATATCGGATGTTACAGATGATTCTGATCTGATTTGGAAACATGGACGGGACACGTTACGATTTTTGAGTTACGATCCACCCCACTTCAAAGTGGGAGGGGTAGAATGTCAGAACCTTTTGTTGGTCAGATCATGCAGGTTGGCTTCAGCTTTGCACCGCGCGGTTGGGCGCCGTGCCAGGGTCAGCTCATCTCAGTCTCGCAGAATTCCGCGTTGTTCGCGCTGCTCGGTACGAACTTCGGCGGCAACGGCCAGACCACGTTCGGCCTCCCCGACTCGCGGGGTCGTGTTTTCGTCGGTCAGGGCAACGGCCCGGGACTCACACCCGTCGTAATAGGTCAGCTTGCCGGCGTGAACAGCCAGGTCCTCACCATCGCGCAGATGCCGATCCACAACCATGCGGCCACCTTCACACCGACCGGCGGCACTCCGGTGGCCGGCACGCTCCAGGCGATGACCGGCGCGCTTGCCGCAGAGACTGCGGCACCGGCCGCAGGCTCGTTCCTCGGCGTCGCCAATGATTCCTCGGGCAGCGTCGCACCGACCTTCTACGTGCCGGCCGGCCAGGCAGGCACCACGCCGGTCAATTTGGGCGGCCTGAACATCACGGGCGGCGGCGGTGGCGGCGGCACTGTGACTGTCGCCAACGCCGGTGGCAGCCAGCCGTCATCGCTCATGCAGCCCTATCTGGGCATTCAGACCAATATCGCTCTGGAAGGCGTGTTCCCGTCGCGGAACTGAGCCTGAATTGAGCAAAGGATTCGGCCGCGTACTGCGCAAGCAGCGACGCGGCCGAACTTTTATGGGCCAGGCCGCAACCTGGCCTGCCGGTCAGGAAAAGACCGCTTGATAGTGGCGCGCGGTGGCCGACGGCACCAGCTGGCTGATCAGGATGTCGTGCGGGCCGCCCTTGCCGCAATCCATCTCGTACGAGGCATTCATCAGATAGACCTCGAGCGGCGCATCGAAAAAGAGCGAGAAGGGCAGGCGTGTATCGATGCCGATCAATGGCCGCCCGCGCTCGATTCGGGCCAGCGTGATCTCCACCGGATTGGGCAAGGTGCTGATCCGAACCTTACGCCCGACCCAAGGCTCGAAATCTTCCGGCGTCAACAAATACATGAAATTCCTCCCCACCCGTGCGCGGCACGCTAGCGCTGCGGATTGCCCGGTGACAACCCGGTTGTGAAGCGGCCATGACCGCACAAGATGCTGGCCGATGGCGATGGTGACGATGGAACGCATTGTAATGCCCCCCTTTCCGCGCCCGCGCATGCGCCCGTCTGGCAACATCCAGCTCGCCGAGCATGCAATCGCGCTTCGCCCGGCGACGCAGGGAGATCTGCCGCTGCTCGCGCGCCTTTACGCCGGATCCCGCGGCGCCGAGCTGTTGCTCGCGCCTTGGAGCGAGGAGCAAAAACAGGCCTTTCTCGATGACCAGTTCCAGCTGCAGCACTGTCATTTCGTGCGGCGGTTCCCCCGGGGCGATTTCTGGATCGTCTGCGATGCCAGCGCGACACCCATTGGCCGCTTCTATCTGGATCGCTCTGCCCGGGAGTGGCGCGTGGTCGATATCCTGCTGGCGCCCGGCACACGCGGCCGAGGTATCGGGACTATACTCATCCGCTGGGCCCAGACCCATGCCGCCGACGTCGGGGCTGACGGGATCGCACTGCATGTCGCGATCAACAATCCACGGGCCCAGGCGCTCTACACGCGTTTGGGGTTTGCCGCGTGCGCAAGCGAGGATGGGCTGCACATTCCGATGCGATGGCGCATCGGCGAAGTTTAACTCAGCAATCCTGTCGTCCCGCGTGATCGCGCAGCACCGCGTGGCAGGCGGACAGATAGCGGTCGGCTGCTGCGCTGACCGCCGCGCCGGCCTCTCGCTGCTTGATCTTGCCGTCCGGTACGAAGTGCGAATCGGGAAATTTCGCATCGCGCGCTCCACGCGCCGCGACGCGCGCGCGCTCAGCATCTGCTAGGTTCAGGCTGAAATGCGGAACGATCCGTCGCTCGAATGCAGTGGGGAGTTCTGCATAGTCGACCGCGATTCCATCCCCGTTCGCCAGTGCCTCGATCGCAGCATCATGATAGCGCGCCAGGATGCTGGCGCATTGCATGGCGGGTCCCGATGATGCCTCCTCAATCGCACCGTACAGGCCGCCGGGCATGAGATCGGGCACCGTCTGATAGCCGCGCATGCGAAGATGCGACACCAGCACCTCGGTCGGATCGCGGAACAGATAGATCCACGGCACATCGGGAAAGGCCGCACGGAATAGCGGCAGCGCCAGAATGTGCCAGCTGTCGAGCTTGAGGAAGCAGCGCTGTTCGCCGCTACGAGGTCGCGTCAGTGCCGCGACCATCGCGCGCATCAGCGCGACATGGCGCTCTTGCGGTATGTCGGGTCGGGCGAGAGCGTATCGGACCACGGCATCCAGCGGCCCCGGCTCGGAGAGCGAGATCGTCGCGTCCAGCGCGCCGAGCATCTGGGCGACCAGAGTCGAACCGCACCGCGACATGTGAAAGACCAGGCCTGCCAAAGCTGTGGCAGGCTGGGCCGGAGCGGCGGAGATAAACGCGTCGAGCGTCGTCGCATGCCGGATGACCCGGTTGAACGGGCGGCAGATCGCCGTCGTCACCGCATCGGAATAGAAGCTCTGATCGACGGCAACCCGGCCGAACCTGGCCCAGTCGATCATTACCTGTCCTTCGGCTTCCACAAGCGTCACCGGAAGCCAGGCGGGCGGCGCCCAGCTACTGCCCGGCGATACCGGACCGCGCGACCGGGGGCGAAGCGCATCGCTGTCGACGTCGAGTCCCAGGGCTTGTCCGACTTGCTGCGCCTGCAGCACGAACGCGTCGGGACAGATCATACTGTCGAGCTCATCCTGAAGCCGATCATCTGCAAGAATCGCTTGCCGGAAAGTACCGAACCCGCTTGTCACTCAGCCCCCCGCATGCATGATCGCCCCATGTACATGAACAACGGTTCCAAGGAATTCCCTGATCGGCTGAGGCTTCCCCTCGCCTTTGATCCATGCAGGCTCGCCGCCGATCTCGAATCTCTGGGCAATGAGACATGGACACCGCACTTCGTCCAGCGCAACTATTCGGGTGAATGGGGCGCGATTCCGCTGCGCGCCGCGCGCGGTGCCGAGCATCCGATCCTGATGATTACTGCGCATGCCGATGTGGAATGCGTCGATGCGCCGCCGCTGCGCCAGACCCCCTATTTCCGCGAAGTGCTGTCCGCGTTCGACTGCCCCCTCAACAGCGTGCGGCTCATGCGGCTCGGGCCGGGGGCATCGATCCTCGAACATAGCGACCCCGGCCTTTGCGCCGAGGAGGGGCGCGTCCGGCTGCATGTCCCGATCCTGACGAACCCCGAAGTGCGCTTCTACATCAACAGCCGTGCGGTGCCGATGCTTTCGGGCGAGGTCTGGTATCTCAGGCTGTCCGATCCGCACCGCGTCGACAATCCCGGCGCGAGCGCGCGCGTCCATCTGGTGATCGACGCGGACCTCAATCCCTGGCTGGAGGACCAGCTGTCGAGCGGCGATATGGCCGGCGACGCGACGGATTGAACAGGCGGAAGCGGTGCATTCCGATTGAGGGGCACGACGGCGGTGCCGGGGCGCGCATGCGGCGCCCCGGTCCGGGTTACGGCTTGACCACGCGCTGCTCGATCACCTGATCGAGCGTCCAACGGATCGACGACCCGTCGGCCGGCGGGTTCTTTACCTTCTCCTCAATGATGCGCAGGCGATATTCGATCCCCGGCTGCGGCTCGAAATCGGCGATGCCGAAATAGTGGAGCTGCCAGGGGTCGCTTTCCTTTTCGCGCACCTGCAGGCACGTCATCGGGGCCACGCCCGTGCACGGCCTGGTCTCGGCCGAAACATAGATGAACTTGCGCGGCGCATTGGCGGCGGGCTTGTGCGCGGCCTGATAGGTCAGCGTCGCGCCGTTGGCGGTACGCAGGACGAGATGGTCGCCCTTGAGTGTGTACCGCGTGACGGCGCCGAGCCGGTCGACATAGGCACGCTCGGTCGCCATCGCGGGCTGCGGACACGCCATCAGCGTGCTGGCGAAACCACCCTTTTTGTCGCCGAAGCGGATCGTGCCGCCCTTGACCTTAAAACCGCCGCCCGTGCGGTTGCAGCCGGTGCTGCTCGAAAAACGCCCGGTCTTGGTATCGAAGTCGAGGCGTAACGGCTTGCCTTCGGGAAGATCGCGCCCGCTCCACTCGACCAGGTCCCAATGCGACGCACCGAGCGCGGGGGCGCCTTTCGCGGGCGCGGGAGCTGCGTGGGCGGTGCTCGCTGCAAGCATCGCGGCCATGGCGATCGAGACGGCGCCGGCATGGCGGGGGAAGTACATTCTGGGCTCCTTTTCAGATTGAAGGGGCATCTGGTCACCCCCGGCTGAATTAGGCCTGTCCCGCTCGTTGCCGGAACGACAGAAATCGCACGACTCCTTGGTATTCAGATATAGAATCAATGGCTTGAGCATGATGCTGCAATGCAAAATTCGCGAGCGCCACTCGGATACGCCGGGCTTCTTGGGGTCCCTGAAGGGCTTGAATTATCAGGTGGCGGAGACGGAGGGATTCGAACCCTCGGTACGGTTCCCCGTACGACGCTTTAGCAAAGCGTTGGTTTCAGCCACTCACCCACGTCTCCGGTGCCCAGCGGCGAAGCGGGGGCTATAGCGAGCAGTGCGCGGGCGATCAACGGGGCTTTTTCGCATTCGGCTCATCCCCGGATCGACTCGGGTGGACGCGAAATCGACTCGGGTCATCGCCGGTTCATTGCCGTGACACCACCAGCGGATTCTAAGGGCATCATGGCGGGAGAATTTACCATGCGACGCGCGTTGATCTGGCTCACACTGGCACTGGCGGCACCCTCGCTCGCCCTGGCGCCTGCGGCTGCACAGATTCGTTCGGTCGATCCCGACAGCGCGATCGACGCGGATCTCAACCAGCCGCGCCCCGCACAGACTCAGGCTCCGCCGGCCAACCAGCCCGTGGACGAGCCGGTCGATCCCGGCTCGGACTATGGCCCGCCGCCCGCCGACACCGCATCGGGGCAGCAGCAGCCGACGACCACAACCGCCCCCACAACCGCCAGCGGCCTTGCCAAACCCGAATCGCCCACGACCTTCGACCGGGTGCGCGTCGTCGCCGCGGCCGAAGGGGTGTTCGGCAAGGGCGCGAGCGGTCTCGCCTCGCTGATCGAGGACATTCTCAAGGATCAAGGCGAGCCCAACGCCTACATCGCCGGAAGCGAAGGGTCGGGCGCGTTCGTCGTCGGGCTGCGCTATGGCTCGGGCCAGATGGTCCATGCGGTCGAGGGTGAGCGCAAAGTGTTCTGGACCGGGCCGTCGGTCGGCTTCGATATCGGCGGCGACGCCACCAAGGTGTTCGTGCTGGTCTACAACCTCTATGACAGCCAGGAGCTCTACAAGCGCTTCCCGGCCGGTGAGGGCCGCGTCTATTTCGTCGGCGGCTTCTCGGCCAGCTATCTGCGCCGCGGCGACGTCGTGCTGATCCCGGTGCGGCTCGGCGTCGGCTGGCGGCTGGGCGCCAATGTCGGCTATATGAAGTTCAGCGAAAAGAGCCGCTGGTTCCCCTTCTGACACGGGCTGGCAGAGGGGACTGGCGGAGCCGTCGGTCCCCGGCTAGGCGAAGGCCATGCCAGTCAGCCAAGCCGATATCGACCTTGCCGGACGCCTAGCCGATGCGGCGGGCGCGGCGATCCGCCCCTATTTTCGCGCCGAGCATGGCCTCGAAGCCAAGGACGATTCCTCGCCGGTGACGCTCGCCGACAAGGCGGCCGAGGCGGCGATGCGGCGCCTGATCATCGCCGAACGGCCGATGGATGCGATCGTCGGCGAGGAAGAGGACGACCGTCCCGGCACCAGCGGCCGCACCTGGGTGCTCGACCCGATCGACGGCACGCGCAGCTTCATCGTCGGTCGGCCGATCTTCGGCACGCTGATCGCATTGCTCGAAGATGGCTGGCCCGTGCTCGGCATCATCGACCAGCCGATCATCAAGGAGCGCTGGCTGGGCGTCACCGGGCGCGAGACTTTGTTCAACGGCAAGCCAGCGCATGCCCGCACCTGCCGCGAGCTGTCCAAGGCGCTGCTCGCCACCACCTCGCCCGCTCTGTTCACCGACGGCCAGCTCCACGCCTTCGAGCATGTCGATTCGGCGGTGATGAGCACCGTGCTGGGCGGCGACTGCTACAATTACGGCCTGGTCGCGTCGGGCCATCTCGACATCGTCATCGAGGCCGGGCTCAAGCTCCACGACTTCGCCGCTTTGGTACCGGTGGTCGAGGGCGCCGGCGGGCGCATGTGCGACTGGCAGGGCGACCCGCTCCATGCCGGCAGCAACGGGGAGGTGATCGCCGCGGGCGACCCGGCGCGAATCGAGGAACTGGTCGAAGCGCTCGCCTGCCAGGGACATTGAGCGCGGAACGTCCCAAAAGTCACACTCCTACGCGCGCGAGTCATTGAAGCCTGCGCAATCGCGGGTTTCACGCGAAGGCGCGCACCGAACGCCTGCCTGTCATGTCAAAGAGCGCGGCCGGATCGGCGGCCCGCGCCAGCCAAGCAGCCGAATTCCAACATTGCAAGTTGGGGGAGCGGGCCGGTGCCGCTGGCGGTTGCAAAACCGCCTCGAACCAACTAATGGCCCGCCTTTCCGCGATTCAGGTGGACCGCCCGGCTAACTAGGGCTGCCGGGGCTGTCTTGTAATCGTCGCGCGTAAAAGGAGACGAAAATGCCCAAGATGAAGACCAAGAGCGGTGTGAAGAAGCGCTTCAAATTCACCGCGACGGGCAAGGTGAAGCACGGCGTCGCCGGCAAGCGTCACCGCCTGAGCAGCCATAACGCGAAGTATATTCGCACCAACCGCGGCACGTCGGTCCTGTCCGAAGCTGATGCCGGCCATGTGCGCCT
>CAZBYE010000030.1:0-19373 GCA_964496045.1 uncultured Stakelama sp. | reverse complement strand
CGAAATGGGGCATGTCGGACAAGGTCGGCCCGGTCGAATACGCCCAGCCCGAGGGCGAATCGTTCCTCGGCTATTCGGCCTCGCAGCCGCGGCACATGTCGAACGAGACCCAGCAGCTGATCGACCATGAGATCCGCGCGACGGTCGAAGGCGGCCTGACCCGTGCACGCCAGCTGCTGACCGAGCATCTCGACCAGCTCCATACGCTTGCCGGTGCGCTACTCGAATACGAAACGCTCTCCGGCGACGAAATCAAGAAGCTGCTTGCCGATGGTGATATCGGTCGGCCCGATCCGGCGACGCTCAAGGGGCCGGTGACGGCCGCGGGCACCTCGATCCCCAAGACGCGCCGCCCCAAGGGGCCGTTCGGGAACCCGGCGCCTCAGGGCGCATAACGGTTCTGCTTCTCCATTGAATTCGGTTCGGCCCGCGTGATGAACGCGGGCCGCATCGTTTTTGGCGGCGTCCGCACCGGGTTGCGCGCCGGCGCTTCAATGCGATGACGGTACGCCCGGGGCGATTGGCCGGCAGGGCACGCGCAGGCAAGAAAGACCTTCTCCCCCGAGAATCGGGCTTGAACGTGCGTCAAATCACGGCAAGCTTGGCGGCGCGCTGCGACTGAGAAGGGGCCGATATCGGTCGCAGGCGAATGTTGGGGGAGATTGCATGAAGCATGTCTGGCTGATTGCCTGTGCGGTCGCGTTGATACCGGCGAGCGCGCAGGCGATGACGGTCGAGGAATTTCTGGTTAAGGCGCGCGCGCTCAAGGCCAAGGGCCCGTTTGCGCTCTTCTCGTCCGATCTTGCGCCGGTGAAGGCCGAGATCAAGTCGGTGGCGACCAGCTATCGCGCCGATCTGCGCGCCGATCAGGCCGCCGGCCGGCCGCCGCACAGCTGCCCGCCGCCCGAAGGCAGCGAAGCCGCGAAGATCAAGCCGGCAGCCTTTCTTGCCGAACTCGAGCAGATTCCGCCGCACCAGCGTTCGATGAGCATGAAGACCGCTTTCTACCTGATCATGAAGCGTCGCTGGCCCTGCCGGAGCTGATCCCATGATCCGTACCGCACTTGCCGTTGCGTTTCTCGCGCTGCTGCCCGCCGCGAGCGGCCCGGATCCGGAGATCCGCACCGCGGATGTCGACCGGTTCTATGCGCTGTACGACGCGACCGGCGGCAAGCCCGACGCCGCGCGGATCCAGCGCGACTATCTCGATCATGCGAGCGACGGTTTCGTGGCGTTCATCAAGATGCGCCGGATCACCGCAGACCGCATCGCCGCGACGCTCGCCGCTCAGCCCGATCTCTACGTCAAGGCGCGCGGCTGCGCGGCGCAGCTTCCGGCGATCCGCACACGACTGATCGGCTCGCTGGGCAAGCTGAGCACGCTCTATCCCGAGGCGAAGCTCCCGCCGGTGACGCTGGCGATCGGCCGCGGCAAGCCGGTGGGCGTCGCCAATGCCGAAGGGGTGATGATCGGGCTGGAGGCGCTGTGCGCGGCCGACTTCATGGTCGCCGATCCGCAGGACCGGTTCGTCCATGTCATCGCGCACGAATATGTCCATGTGCAGCAGTCCGCCGCGGGATCCGCGGACGAGGAAGGCGCGACTGTGCTCAAGGCCGCGCTGCTCGAGGGCGGCGCCGAGTTCATCGGCGAACTGATGTCGGGTTCGGTCAGCTACCAGCATCTGGCGCGCATCACCCGCAATCGCGAAGCCATATTCGAGGCGGGCTTCCTCGACGACATCGACAAGCTCGCCGAGGGGTCACGCTGGCTCTATAACGGGCGCGGCACGGCGGACTGGCCGGGCGATCTGGGCTATTGGGTCGGCTATCGCATCACCAAGGCCTATTATGCCCGCGCCAAAGACAAGCGCGCGGCGGTGCGCGACATTATCGAACTGCGCGATCCCAAAGCGTTCCTCACCGCGAGCGGCTGGAAGCCCGGGGTCAAGCTCTAGCCCGACAGCCCCAGGCCAAGCAGCAGCAGCAGGAACAGCGGCAAGATCAGCGAGATACAGAGCAGCAGGATGAAGGTGCGTAACAGCGCGCCCCACCTGCGCAGGCGATAGGCGCCCTTCAGCTGGAAGAAAATGTGCAGCGGCGGGATGATCAGCGCCGCCGACGCGATGACGTCGCCTGCCAGCCCCAGCCCGCCTGCGATCGTCAGCACGATCGACAACAGCGACATAAAGGCCAGCGAATAGGTCACAAACACGGCGTGGTCGTAGCCCTTGAAGCGCCGCTTCCAGAAGAACAGCAGCCACACGAACGGGATCGACAGCGGGATCAGCGCCCAGCTGAATTTATAGCTGTTGGTCTGGAGCTTGTAGAGCGCGAGGCCGGGATTCTGGTTGGCCTTTTCGATCCCCTTGTCGATCCGCTTCCAACCGGTCGTAAAGTTCAGCCCCTTGCCGCGCGCCTTGCTCAGCGAAGAGGGAACCTGCTTGAGCTCATCGAGATCGCGCTCCAGCCCGGCGATGCTCTTGTCGAGCTTCTTTGCCCGTTCGCTGCCCGGTTCCGCGCGTGCGCGCGCTTCCCGCGCATCGGCGATCGCGCTTTCGGTCTTCTGCCGGGGAAAGGACAGCCCCTGCTCGAACTGTTCGGCTGTGCCGATCTGGGCGGGAGGCGAGATGCCCATGATCTGGAGCACCGCGAACATCGTGAAGACCGAGAACAGGAACATCGCCATCGGCGAGACGAAGCGCGCGCGCTCGCCATGGATATAGCGGCGGGTCAGTTCACCCGGACGCAGGACCAGCATGGGCAGCGTGTTCCACAGCTTGCCCTCGAAATGGACGACGCCATGCAGGATTTCGTGCCAGATCGCGCCGATCGTACGGTGAACATGCCCCGTCTGCCCGCAGCGATGGCAATAGGGGCCGGTCAGCGTGGTGCCGCAATTGAGGCAGATGCCCCCATGACCCCCATGCCCGGCCTCGCCACGATGGCTCTCGACGGCACGGCCCAACAGAGCCCCGCTCACGACTTCCCCGGCTGCGTCGAATTCCCCCATGAAAGCCCACCTAACAAAGTGCGAAAGCAGAGGCGATAGGGACTTTCGCTGCGACGCGTGTTAGCCGCGGCGTCATGGACACGATCGCCGAAACCTCGCCCGCAGCCCTCATCGCCGAGCTGGGCGCCCGCGCCCGCGCCGCCGCCGTGACGCTTGCGGCGCTGCCGGTACCACGCAAGGCCGACGGGCTGCGCGCTGCCGCCGCCGCGATGCGTGCAGACGCCGACACAATCCTTGCGTCGAACGCGCGCGATGTTGCAGCGGGTGAGGCGAACGGGCTTTCGGGTGCGCTGCTCGACCGGCTGCGGCTCGACCCTGCGCGACTCGAAGGCGCGGCGGCAGGGGTCGAGGCGGTCGCCGCGCTGGCCGATCCGGTGGGCGAAGTCATCAGCACCAGCGAGCGGCCCAACGGCCTCCAGCTCAGCCGCGTGCGCGTGCCGATCGGGGTGATCGGCATCATCTATGAGAGCCGCCCCAACGTCACCGCCGACGCCGCGGCTTTGTGCGTGATGAGCGGCAATGCCACGATCCTGCGCGGCGGATCGGAAGCGGTGCACAGCAACCGCGCGATCCACGCCGCCTTTGCACGCGGCCTCGCCGATGCCGGGCTGCCGCAAGACGCCGTCCAGCTCGTCCCCACCACCGACCGCGCCGCCGTGGGCGCGATGCTCAAGGCCGACGGCGCGATCGACCTGATCATCCCGCGCGGCGGCAAGAGCCTGGTCGCGCGCGTGCAGGAGGAAGCCCGCGTGCCCGTGCTCGCGCATCTCGACGGGATCAACCACACCTATATCGACGGCGCCGCCGATCCGGACATGGCGCGAGCGCTGGCGGTCAACGCCAAGATGCGCCGCACCGGCATTTGCGGCGCGACCGAGACGCTGCTGATCGACACCGCGTTCGCTGATCCCGCGCCGGTCCTGTCGGCGCTTGTCGATGCAGGGTGCGAAGTGCGCGGCGACGCCGACATCCGCAGACTTGAGCCACGCGTGATCGCGGCGAACGCCGAGGATTGGGACACCGAGTATCTCGATTCGATCCTGTCGGTGAAGCGCGTCGCCGGGGTGGACGGCGCGATGGCGCATATCGCCGCGCACGGATCGCACCATACCGATGCGATCGTGACCGAGGACGCGGATATTGCCGAACGCTTCCTCAACGGCGTCGACAGCGCAATCGTGATGTGGAACGCCTCGACCCAGTTCGCCGATGGCGGCGAGTTTGGGCTCGGCGCGGAGATCGGCATCGCCACCGGCCGCCTTCATGCGCGCGGCCCGGTCGCGCTGGAGGGGCTGACGACGTACAAATGGGTGGTGCGCGGGACCGGCCAGACAAGGCCCTGAAATTGCAGGGCTGAGACTGGAAGACGCGCGCCGCGCGCTTATCTGACGTGCTCCCTTCCGAAAGGATCGCCCCATGCGCATGAAGCCGCTCGGCCGCACCGGCCTGTTCGTCTCCGAAATCTGCCTCGGCACCATGACCTTTGGCGGGCAGGGAGCGTTTTCCCGCATCGGCGATCTGGGACAAAGCGACGCCGACGCGCTGGTCAAGGCGGCGGTCGATGCCGGGGTCAATTTCATCGACACCGCCAACGTCTATTCGGAAGGGATGTCGGAAGCGATCACCGGCCAGGCGATCCGCAACCTCGGCCTCGACCGCGATGAACTGGTGCTGGCGACCAAGGTGATGGGGCCGATGGGTCCCGGGCCGAACAATCGCGGCACCTCGCGCAAGCATATCGTCGCGCAGGCGCATGCCAGCCTCAAGCGGCTGGATACCGATTATATCGACCTCTACCAGATCCATGGCTGGGACCCGGCGGTGCCGGTCGAGGAGACGGTCGAGGCGCTCGACACGCTCGTCCGCGCGGGCGACGTTCGCTATGTCGGCGTTTCCAACTGGGCGGCGTGGCAGATCATGAAGGCGCTGGGGATCGCCGAACGCCGCCAGATGGCGCGCTTCCAGTCGGTCCAGGCCTATTACACGCTTGCCGGACGCGACATCGAACGCGAGATTGGCCCGATGATCGCGTCCGAAGGCCTGGGTCTGATGGTATGGAGCCCGCTCGCGGGCGGCTATCTCTCGGGCAAATATCGCAGCGGCGCGGGAGAGGGTCGGCGCGCCGGGTTCGACTTCCCGCCGGTGAACATGGCGCGCGGCGACGCGGTACTCGACGCGATGGAGCCGGTCGCGGCAGCGCATGGCGTGTCGGTGGCGCAGGTCGCGCTCGCCTGGCTGCTCCAGCGCCCCGAAGTGACGAGCATCATCGCCGGCGCCAAGCGGCCCGACCAGCTTGCCGACAATCTTGCCGCCGCCGAGCTGCGGCTTGGCGCCGATGAGGTCGCGGCGCTCGATGCCGCGAGCGCGTTGCCGCCCGAATATCCCGGCTGGATGATTGCGCGACAGGGCGAGTATCGCCGCGGCGGTGAGGCCGGCGCGCCACCGACAGGTACGGCACGCTGAAACGCATCGGTCTTCTTGGCGGGTCGTTCAACCCGGCGCATCGCGGGCACCGGGCGATCTCGCTCCACGCCCTGCGCGCGCTGGGACTGGACGAGGTGTGGTGGATGGTCTCGCCGGGCAATCCGCTCAAGGAAGCCAGGGGTATGGCTCCGTTTGCGGCGCGGATGGCGTCGGCGCGCGCGATGGCGAAGCACGCGCCGATCCGTCCGACCGCCGTCGAGAAGCGGCTCAAGACCCGCTACACCGTCGATACGCTCACCAAATTGCCGCGGCTTTACCCAAAGCACCGCTTCATCTGGCTGATGGGCGCCGACAATCTTGGCCAGTTCGATCAGTGGAAGGGCTGGCGGCGGATCGCGCAGCAGGTTCCGATTGCGGTGATCGCGCGGCCGGGCTATGATCGTGACGCCCATGCAAGTCCTGCCATGGGCTGGCTGCGGCGCTACGTGCGGCCCGCAGGCCAGGCGAAGAACTGGACGAAGTGGAGTTTGCCGGCACTGGTGCTGTTGCGCTTCCGCCCTGACCCGACTTCGGCGACCCGGCTTCGCGCCGCGGACCCCGCCTGGCACCGGCGTTTTGCGCCGTCCCCACATCACAGCACGCGCGTCTCCGGACGCCAGGAGCAGACTTGAACGCCACGCCTAATGTTTCGCGTAGTCCCGAACCCAAGGGTTCCCCGAACGAGGCAGACGCGCTGCACAAGCTCATCCTGACTTCGCTCGACGACGATCAGGCGGTCGAGACCGTCTCGATCCCGCTCGCGGGCAAGAGCAGCATCGCCGACTATATGGTCGTCGCCAGCGGCAAATCGACGCGACAGGTCGCGTCGATGGCCCAGAAGCTGTCCGAGAAGATCAAGGCCGAGTTCGGCCGCAGCCCACGGATCGAGGGTCTGCCCACCGCCGACTGGGTGCTGATCGACGCGGGGGACGTGATCGTCCACCTGTTCCGGCCCGAGGTGCGCAGCTTCTACAATCTTGAGCGCATGTGGGCGTTCGGCGATGCGCCGCCCGTCGGCAACGCCTGAATTGCCGAACCCTCCGCTCCCCGTTCGGGCTGAGCCTGTCGAAGCCCTCGTCGTCGTGATGACGACGTCCGGCCCTTCGACAAGCTCAGGGCGAACGGGTCCTTAGCCCGACAAACCATGCTGCTGCATATCGTGGCGCGCGGGCGCATCGGGCGCGGGCCTGAGGCCGATCTGGTCGCGCGCTACATGAAGCGCGTCACCTGGCCCCACAAGATCACCGAAATGCCCGATACCGGGGGCAAGCTACCCGATCTGGCGCCGGGCACGCGCCGGGTGATGCTCGACGAGAAGGGCGACAACCTGCCCTCGCGCGTGCTCGCCGAACGGCTTCAGGCATGGCGCGACGACGGGGTGCGTGAGACGCGCTTCCTGATCGGCGCGGCGGACGGATTCGGTGATGCCGAGCGTTCCGAGGCCGATCTGCTGATCGCGTTCGGCCGCGCGACCTGGCCGCATCTGATGGCGCGCGCGATGCTTGCCGAGCAGCTCTGGCGCGCGACCAGCATCCTCGCCAACCACCCCTATCACCGGGAAGGCTAGTGCGGCGCCTTCTGATCGCCGGCGCTGCCGCCGCCCTCGGGATCGCAGGGCTGAGCGCATTGTCCGCGCAGGCCCCCGACCTCGCCACGCAGCAGGGGCAGCTCAAGGCGGCGAACCGGGCCGCCAGGGATGCCGAGGCACGTGCCAAGCGCCTCCAGCAGGCCGCCGATGGCGAGCGCGATGCGACGCGGCGCGCCAGACTGCGCGAAGCGGCGGTCGCGGCGAGCATTCAGGCAGCCGAGGCACAGATCACCGCGGCACAGGCACGTACCGCGATCGTCGACCGGCTTCTTGTCGATCAGCGCGCGCGACTCGAGGCGCAACAGGGACCGATCGCGCGCCTGATCGCCGCGCTCCAGTCGCTCGCGCGGCGACCCGCGATGCTGGGCCTGCTTCAGCCGGGATCGACCGCTGACATCGTCCATGTTCGCGCGGTGCTGGGCAGCGTCGCCCCGGTCGTGCGTGAGCGCAGCGCGGGCGTCCGCGGCGAAATCGCCCGCACCCGCCGCCTGCGCGAGGGCGCGCAGATCGCCGCGCGCAGCCTGCGCGACGGACGCGCGAAGCTCGAGACCGAACGGCTGGCGCTTCTGACGATGGAGGCCGGGCACCGGCTGCGCGCGACCGGATACCGGCGCGAGGCGATGATCGAATCGGACCGCGCGCTGGCATTGGGCGAGCAGGCGCGCGACCTCGTCGAGCTGATGGACACGCTCGGGGCTGCAGCGGAGACGCGCGAGGCGCTGGAGGCGCTGCCCGGCCCGCTGCCGCGCCCCGGCGCGGAAAGCGAGGAAGCGGCCCCCGCAATTCTCCGGCCCGCCCCGACTCGCCCGCCCCCTTTCCGCCTGCCGGTCGCGGGCAGCCTGGTCACCGGCCTGGGCGAAATCTCCGAAGCCGGCGTGCGTTCGCGCGGCCTCACGCTGTCGACCTGGGCCGGGGCGCAGATCGTCGCGCCAGCCGCGGGACGGGTGATCTATGCCGGGCGTTTCCGCGGCTATGGCAATATCGTGATTCTCGACCATGGCGATGGCTGGAGCTCGCTCGTCGCAGGGCTCGATCGGATGCTGGTGCGCGTCGGCGACGCACCGGTGCAGGGTACCCCGCTCGGCAGCGCGCCCAAGGGCGAGGCACCCCGCATCACGATCGAGCTGCGCCGCAAGGGCCAGCCGGTCGATCTGGCGCAGTTGCTGGATTGAAGAGATCGTTGGACGGCGCCGGCCGATGCGGTTCGGCGAAGCCAAAAACGCCCTACCCTTGCCGCTTTGCGGCCACGGCTTTCCGGTCTATCCTGCCCCCAAGCACCGCTCAGGAAGTTTGCGTATGATCCGTCCCCTGCTTCAGGTCACCGCCGCCGTCGGCGCGCTGGCGATCATTCCCGTCACCACCGGCGCCATGGCGAGCGTCGAGACATCGAGCTATCGCGAGCTCGACACGTTCATGGACGTCTATGCCCGGGTGAAAGCGACCTATGTCGAGAAGGTCGACGACAAGAAGCTGATCAAGGGCGCGATCGAGGGGATGCTCGCCAGCCTCGATCCGCACAGCTCGTTCGCCGACGGGATCGACTATGACAATCTGCAGATCCAGACCTCGGGCAGCTATGGCGGCCTTGGCCTGTCGGTCACGATGGAGGACGGCGCGGTCAAGGTGATCACCCCGACCGAGGATACCCCCGCCTGGCGCGCAGGGATCAAGTCGGGCGACTTCATCACCCATATCGACGGCAAGCTGATCTATGGCGGCACGCTGGACGAGGCGGTCACCCAGATGCGCGGCGAGCCGGGCAGCAAGATCGTTGTCCGGATCGTCCGCCCCGGCCGCGACAAGCCGTTCGACGTCAACCTGACCCGCGAAGTCATCATCCAGAAGGCGGTGAAGTGGGAGGTCAAGGACGGCATCGGCATCCTCAACATCAATACCTTCAGCGCCACCACCGCCGCCGACATGCGGGCCGGCATCGTCGCGATCGAGAAGCAGCTGGGCGGCAAGCCCAAGGGCTATGTCATCGATCTGCGCGCCAATGGCGGCGGGCTGCTTAGCCAGGCGATTGAGGTCAGCGACGCCTTCCTCCAGCATGGCGAGATCGTCTCGCAGCGCGGACGCGAAAAGGCGGATATCGAGCGCTGGTACGCCAAGGCCGATGACCTCGCGCGCGGGCTGCCGCTGGTCGTGCTGGTCGATGCCGGCACCGCTTCGGCGTCGGAGATCGTCGCGGGCGCGTTGCAGGACCATCATCGCGCACTGGTGATGGGCGAGCGCACCTTCGGCAAGGGATCGGTCCAGTCGATCCTCGAAATGGGTCCGCGCAGCGCGCTGCGGCTGACCACCGCGCGCTATTACACGCCGTCGGGCCATTCGGTGCAGGAAGGCGGGATCACGCCCGACATCGCCGTGCCGCAGCTTTCCGACCCCGACTACAAGACCCGGCCGGTGCTGCGCGAAGCCGATCTGCGCCGCCATCTGCTCAACCAGTCCAAGGTCGACAATTCGGTGCTTGAGGAAGACACCAAGTCCGATCCACGCTTCGCCGCGAGCGTCGACGATCTCAAGAAGAAGGGCATCGAGGACTTCCAGCTCCATTATGCGCTGGAGACCATCGCCCGTACCGCCGCGCCCGCGCGGATGGCGGGCGGCGGCGCGCCCAAGGCCGGCAGCCGGCGCTGAGGAGAGACGACGTAATGGCACCCCGCCGTACCGCGCAGGCGCTTGCCCTGCTGCTTCCGCTCGGCCTGATCGGCGGGGCGCTCTACAGCCAATATGTCGGCGGGCTGTTCCCGTGCGAGATGTGCATGTGGCAGCGCTGGCCGCATTATACCGCGATCGTGCTCGCGGCGCTGTCGTTCGCAACCAAACCGTTCCGCGATGCGCTGGTCTGGCTCGCGACATTGGGCATTGCGATCAGCGGCGCGATCGGCGCCTTCCATGCCGGGGTCGAGTATAAATGGTGGGAGGGCGTTACCCAATGCGCCACCCATTTCGGCGGCGGCAACGCGCTTGAGGCGATCATGAACGCGCCGCTGGTGCGGTGCGACGTCGCGCCCTGGCATTTCCTGGGCATTTCGCTCGCGGGATGGAATGCGATCCTTTCGCTCGGTGGTGCGTTGGTGATCGCGATGCTGATGCTCAGGAAACAGCGCCGATGAGATGGAAGCCTGGAGACCGGCGCGACGCGGTCGCGTCGATGATCCGAGTCGATCAGGCGGGCGAATATGGCGCCACGCGCATCTATGCCGGGCAGCTCGCCGTGATGGGCGACCGGCACGACATGGCGCGCGCGATTTCGGGCATGGCCAATCAGGAAGAGCGGCACCGCGCCTTTTTCGACGCGCTGATCGCCGAGCGCGGTGTGCGCCCGACGGCGTTGCAGCCGGTGTGGAACGTCGCGGGATTCGCACTGGGCGCGGCGACCGCGGCGATCGGCCCGGCGGCGGCGATGGCCTGCACGGTGGCGGTCGAGACCGAGATCGACCTTCACTATCAGGAACAGCTCGAGGCGCTCGGCGATGGCGATCCGGTGCTGTCGGCTGCGGTCGCCGAGTTTCGCGCCGAGGAGCTTGAGCATCGCGATTCGGCACTGGCGGCGGGGGCAGAGACAGCGCCGGCCTATCCGCTGCTCGCCGGGGTAATCCGACTGGCTTGCAAGACTGCCATTGCGGTCTCGAAACGGATATAGGGGCGATAGGGGTACGGAGTTGACGATGACCAAGACGATCCTGCTGAGCCTCGTTCTCGCTGCCGCGCCGATGGCAGCGCCGATTCCCGCATTCGCACAGAATGCGGCGCAGAATGGCGTGCTCGTCATCTATGGTGAGGACAAATGCCCCACCAACGCCGATGGCGACGAGATCGTGATCTGCGTCCGCCGTCCCGCGGAGGAACGTTTCCGCATTCCCAAGGAATTGCGTGACCAGGATGTCAGGCCACAGAATGAGAGCTGGGCGGTGCGCCAGCAGGACGCGCTGAACGCGGGCGGCACCGGCATCGGCAGCTGCTCCTCGGTCGGCCCCGGTGGCGGCATCGGCTGTTCGACCCGCGAGATCCAGGCCGGCAAGGCCGAGGCCGATGCGCGCAAGCGGGCCGAGAAGGTCCTGCCCGACTAGGATCGCGATCCAATCCTGTCGATCGTCGCCCTCGTCCGTCCTGCAAGGCGGATGCACGAGGCAAGTTTCAGCCGCCAAGCGAAGGCGGAACCGATAGAGCCGCAACGTCAGCAGGGTGGATCCCACCTCCACGGGATGACGGCTGAGTGACGATGGGCGGCAATGAACGCGATGACGCAGAGAAATCAGGTGTTCAGAGGTAGCACGCGCAGCCACTGGCGGGTTCCGGCGCTGTTGTTCGCGCTGGTCTGGCTGTCGTGCATCTGGTTCGGCTCCTGGGCGTTCAACCCCAACAGTGCGACCCGTGTGCTCGCCGCCACCGCGATCGTCGAAAACGGCGATGCGCGGATCGACAGCTTCGCCGACATGACGATAGATAAGGCACTGTTCGACAGCCATTTCTACATGGACAAGGCGCCGGGCATGACGCTGATGGCACTGCCCTGGGTAGCGCTGACCAATCAGGTCACCGGCCAGACTTCAGCCGATGTCCCACACAAGCTGTTCGATCCCGCCGCCGAGGATTTCCTGCAGCTGCGGATGCGCGTCGCCATCGCCTTCACCAGCGCGATCCTGACCGCATTGGCGGCAATCGCGCTGCTCCAGCTCGGCACCGGCGTCACCGGGAGTCGCGGCGCAGGGCTGTTCGGCGCCATCGGCTTTGCGTTGGGAACGACGATGTGGGGGTGGAGCACCACCTATTTTGGCCATGCACCCACCACCGCATTGATCGCCATCGCACTCTGGGCGGTGTGGCGTGGCACCGGCGGCGGCGCGCCGGGACGACACGCACTGATCGCAGGGGTCGCGCTCGGCTGGGCGGTGGTGATCGAGCATAGCGCGGTTCTCACCGGCGCCCCGGTCGCGCTCTGGGCATTGTGGCGTATCCGCAGCTGGAAGCCGCCCCTGATCGGGCGCATCGTCGCATTGGCGCTGGCCGGAGGGGTCACTGCGTCTATCCCGCTCTTTGCCTATAACCTCGCTGCATTCGGCCACCCCTTCCAGACCGGCTATTCGGGCGTGGTCGGGTTCGAGGGGATGCAACAGGGCTTTTTCGGCCTGACCTATCCCAAGCCAGACATCCTGTGGGAGATTCTCGGCGGCAAGCGCCGCGGCATGGTGTGGGTCGCGCCGGTGCTGGTGCTCGCACCGTTCGGCATCTGGACGCTGTTGCGCGATCCGAAGACGCGCGACATCGGCGTCATGGTCGTCGCGGGGACGGTGATCGCGTTCCTCTACCACGCCGCCTATGTCTATTGGGACGGCGGCAATTCGACCGGGCCGCGCCACGCTCTGCCCGCGGTTGCCTATCTCGCGATCGGCCTTGCTGCTTTCTGGGCGAGCGCAAGCCGGGCGGAGAAATGGCTTGGCGGCGGTTTCCTTGCCGTCAGCGTCGCGATCAACCTCGCCATCACGGCGGCCGAGGTTCAGGCGCCGCATTTCTACACCGCCCCGGTGACCCAGCACATCATCCCCAAATTCCTCGCCGGCGATATCCGCACCATTCCCAACGAGTTCTGGGGCTGGTCGCCCTGGAGCGGACTGGGGCTCTACCTCGCGCTTGCAGGTTTGCTGGTGGTGCTGCTCGCACGGGCGTGGCGGCAGGAAACCCTTGAAACCGCATGAGAATGACTCGCGGCTGAAACCTGGGCCCGTCTGACCGGTTGAAGCGCCAAAGGAGAGTTTCCGATGGCCGATGACCCGATTTTCGCGGCGCTGAAGCGTGATCACGACCGCCAGCGCGACCTGCTCGATGCGATCAGCGAAACCAGCGGCGACAGTGCAGAGCGCCGCGCCTTGTTCGAGGAACTGCGCCTCGAGCTTCAGGCGCATGCCGCAGCAGAGGAGGAGTCGCTTTACGCAACGATGCTCGCCAACCCCGATTTGCGCGACGATGCGCGCCACTCAGTGTCCGAGCATAAGGAAGTCGACGACATGCTCGGCGAACTGGTCGAGATGGAGATGAGTTCGACCGGCTGGCTTACCCGCTTCAAGACGATGCGCCACCGCTACCTCCACCATATCGACGAGGAAGAGAAAGAGATGTTCCCCGCCGCGTCGAAGGATCTCGACGACGCGACCAAGGCCCGGCTTGCCGCGGTGTTCGAAAAGCGCAAGCCGAAGGAGCTGGCGCGCGCCGAGGACGAGATGCCGGGCGACGCGCGCGAGTAACTGACAGCCATGTTAGTGGCTGGACGGATGCCGCGGAGTGCGTAAGCTGCCTCTCATAACAGGGAGAGGCTCATGATCCGCACCGCCGCGTTCACGCTGCTTGCCTTCGTATCGTCCACCGCGCTCGCCAAGACGATCGACGTTCCCGCCGGGCCCAATGCGCAGGAACGGCTGCAAGAGGCTTTGCTCGACGCCAGGCCGGGCGATGTGGTTCAGATCGGCGCGGGCCGGTTCGAGCTGACCGACGGTTTGAGCCTCGATGTCGACAAGGTGACGGTGCGCGGCGCCGGGCCGGACAAGACCGTGTTGAGCTTCAAAGGCCAACTCGGCGCGGGCGAAGGCCTGCTCGTCACCTCGGACGATGTCGTGCTGCGCAGCTTCGCGGTCGAGGACACCAAGGGCGATGGGATCAAGTCCAAAGACGCGAATCGGATCGTCTACAAGGACATCCGCGTCGAATGGACCGGCGGGCCCAAGGCGACCAACGGCGCGTACGGCGTCTATCCCGTCTCCAGCCACACCATCCTGGTCGATGGCGTCACGGTGAAGGGCGCGTCGGACGCCGGCATCTATGTCGGCCAGTCCGAACGGATCGTGGTGCGCAACTCGACCGTCTCGCAGAATGTCGCGGGGATCGAGATCGAGAACAGCAACCACGCCGACGTCCATGGCAACACCGCCACGGGCAATACCGGCGGTATCCTGGTGTTTGACCTCCCCAACCTCCCCCGCATGAACGGCGGCGGGGTGCGCGTGTTCGGCAACAAGGTATTCGCCAACGACACGCCGAACTTCGCGCCCAAGGGCAATATCGTTGCGACGGTACCCAAGGGGACCGGCGTGCTCGTGATGGCCAATGACGGCGTCCACGTGTTCGACAACGACCTGTCGGAGCATGCCACCGCCAATGTGATGATCATCTCGTACCGCTCGAAGTTCGACGATACGAAATACAACCCCTATCCGCGCCGCATCATCGTCTCGGGCAACCGCCATGGCCGCGCCGGCTTCGCGCCTGATGTGCCGGGCGGCGGCTTCCTGACCGCGGCGTTCGGCGGCAACGCCCCGCCGGTGTGGTGGGACGGCACCGGCGTGCCGGGCGAGCTCGGGCTGCGCGTCGCCGATGCGGTGCCGGTGCTCGGCCTCGGCCTCGCGCTTGGCGCATCGACCGACAGCGCCAAGCCGTCCAAGGTCGAGCTCAACGCGCCCGATGTGCCGCAACCCGCCCCGATCGTGCTCCCGGCCGAGATGGAGGCAGCGGCAAAGTGAGCCGTCTGGGGCTGGCGCTGTTCGGGCTGGCGGCGGCAACCTTCGCCACCGCAGCGGTGCAGCAGCCGGTGCACGTCAACGACGCCGCGATCACCGCCGACGGCTATCCGGCAAAACTGTCCGACTATGGCTTCTTCGCCGATCTGGCGAAGCGCGCGCCGGCACCGCGCGTGCTCGGCTACGATCTCGAAACCGCGCTGTTCTCCGACTACACGGTCAAACAGCGCTTCATCTACGTCCCCGCCGGCGCGAAAGCCGTCTATGATCCGGCGAAGGCGTTCGACTTTCCCGTCGGCAGCGCGCTGATCAAGACATTCGGCTATGGCGAGGGCGCGGCGTTCAGGCCGCTGGAGACGCGGCTGCTGCTGCGCCGCGCGTCGGGCTGGGTCGCGATCCCCTATGTCTGGAATGCCGAAGGCACCGACGCGGTGCTGAAGCGCGCCGGCACGCGGCTGGCGGTGAGCTTCACCGACCCCTCGGGCAAGCCGCGCCAGATCAGCTATGCCGTTCCCAATCAGAACCAGTGCAAGGATTGCCACGCGCTCGCCGGCCAGATCACGCCGATCGGTGCCAAGGCGCGCTACCTCAACCATGGAGGCCAGCTGCAAAAGCTGGTTGCGGGGGGACTGCTCGACCGCGCCCCGCTCGACGCTCCGCGCGTCGTGCGCTGGGACGATCCCAAGGCGCCGCTCGATGCCAGGGCGCGCGCCTATCTCGAGATCAATTGCGCGCATTGCCATAACCCGGCGGGCGCGGCGTCCAACTCCGGCCTGTTCCTTGAGCTCGACCGCAAGGAAGCGGTGACGATCGGCGTCGGCAAGCGCCCGGTGGCGGCAGGTCGGGGCAGCGGCGGGCGCGACTTCGCGATTGCGCCGGGCGATGCCGAAGCGTCGATCCTGATCTATCGCCTGCGCAGCACCGATCCCGGCATCGCCATGCCCGAACTGGGCCGTGCGACCGCGCATGACGAGGGCATCGCGCTGCTGTCGCAATGGATCGATTCGATGCCCGCACGCTGAACATCATCCGGTCGGTGGTTGATGCTTTGACTTGGCAACCGATCCCGCGCAGGCTGCGTTTCGACGGATCATGTACCTGGCGTTCTCCGAACCTGCCCCTGTGGCAAATCCCGTGCCCCCGGCGGCACCGCCCCCCCTTGCCACTCGTCAATCGAGCCGATGCGACTGACGCCGGGCTCCGCTCAATTCCCCCAACGGGGCAATGCGGCGGAGGTACCGATCGCGCAGGTCCGCTCTGTCACCCGCCTCCTCGCCGAGCTGCAGACCAGCCTGCTCGCCATCGGCGTGCGCGCGTTCGGTGGCCGGATCGACCGGTTTATCATCTACACGCTGGCGGCACGCGTCACCGGCCTGTCGGACGCCGAAGCCGCAGCGATGGTACCGACCTCCGCGCATGCGCTCGCGGCATCGCTCGGCCGCCCCTATGAGACGATCCGGCGGCATGTGAACGCGCTGATCGACGATGGCCTGTGCGTGCGTCACGGCAACCGCATCCATGTGACGCCGGAAGGGCTGCGCCGCCCGCGAATCGCACACCTTGTTCGTTGGGCGCATGACTGTTTCGTCCGCTTCGTCGAGGATCTGAGCGCAGCTGGAGAAGTGCTGCCGCCGTCACGCAGCGGCACACCCTATGAGATGGCACACGGCGTCCGGACCGGGGTCGATATCATGCTCGCGATCCTGCAGACCAATCGCGAAAAACATGCCGGCTGGCTCAATCTGATCCTGTTTTCGACCGTGGTCGCCGCCAATTGCCGCCGTCACCCGATCGATGCCGCGCTTAGCCCGGCCGACCGCCCGATTCGGGCATTGGCAGTGTCGCGAACGATCGGCGTGACCCCGGTGACCACAAACCGACACCTTTCCGCGATGACCGAGACCGGACAGCTGGTGCGCGGCGCCGGCGGGTTTCGGGTCAACAGCCTGTGGCTGTCGCACCCTGCAGCACAGGCCGTGACCGATGCGAGCCTCCAGAATGTCCGCCGCCTGCTCGGTGCCCTTGCGACGCAGGGTTTTCCGTTCGACGATCCGGCGCGCGCCTATCTCTCCGGACGGCCACCGCTCACGCCGATCCGCTAGGATTTGGTCTTGAGCTCTGCCAGCGCGGCGAACGGCCCGGACTCTTCCTCATTCAACACCCCGGCGTCGCGCAGCGCAGCTTGCGCGCCCGCACTGCGCGGGAAAGGGTCAAGCGCCAGCGCCAGCGTCTCCGCAGCAGCCTCGCCCAGGTCGATCGCACCGCCGGTGTAGAAGACGGTGTCACAATCGTCTTCGCTCAGCTCGACCTCATCACCCGATTCGCCGCCTTCGGGCACAAAGCGAATCGCGAAATCCTCCTCGATCTGCGCCGGAACCGGATCGCCGGTGATACTGCATGGCTGCGCCACCGCACCCGACAGATGTCCGCGTGCGATGATGCCCGCGGCATCACGCCGGATCGCATAATCCGCCGTGAGGGCGTCGATCGCGATCAGGCCGAACCGCCGCGCAAGCGCGAGCCGCTCAGCCGCATCCGCCTCGACCGTCACACGGCTCTCACCCGTGCCGATTGTGTCGAGCCGCCGGGGTCTGGAAAATTCGGGGGTCATGCCGAAAGCCGCCCCGCCATCAGCGCGTCGAGTTCGACGCTCGTCAGCGCCGCATGCAACGTGCGCAGCTCGCCCGCGCTATGCGCCAGCGCCGCCGCGCCGGGATCCTCGGCTCGATAGAGATTGCGCAGCAGCGCATCGTCGAGCGGCTCAGTCCCCGTGACCAGCGCGTCGCGATACGCGCCAAGCCGCCCGCCGAGCAGCCCCATCATCTTGCCCATCCGCTTGCCGACGACGACGTCGCCGACGCCGAACTGGCGCAGCTGGCCATCCATGTCATCGACGAAACACTCGATCAGCCGCGCGATGATTTCCGCCGCTGCCGGTTCGGCTTCCAGTCGCAGCAGCAGCACCGCCAATACGCTCGCGATCGTGTCGAAGCGGCCATTGACCGTGTCGGGCACCCCGCCCGCTTCATACCAATGCGGCTCGCGTCCGCGCGCTACGACGGCCTGATACAGTGCCGCAGCGGGATTTTCCGCCTTGCGTCCGGCCAGCCGTTGCCACAATCCCATGTTCATATGCTCCACCCGCCGCTGCATCGGCGGCAACTACAATGTCCCGCGTGACTTGTTTGCGCGGGCGTGGCCGCATATTGAGGCGAATGGCCTGCGATGCAATGCGCGGCGCCACTGCCCCGCCTGGGAGAGTATGTTGATGATTTCCGCCCGTGTCCTTCTTGCCGCCGCTTCCGGCATTGCGCTGCTTGGCGCGGGTGCCTGTGCACCGCTCCGCGGCTATCAGGGCTATGTCGTCGACGCCGATCTGGTGAACTCGGTCCAGCCGGGCGTCGACAATCGCGAATCGGTGCTGGCGACGCTGGGCAAGCCGACGCTGACCAGCCAGTTCAACCAGGGCGAATGGTATTATGTCGGGCGCAACACCCGCAATTATGCCTTCAGCAACCCCAAGCCGCGCGAACAGACCACGCTACGCATCACCTTCGACGCGCAGGGCAATGTCACCGAAGTGACGCGCACCGGCGTCGAACAGGTCGCGTCGATCAACCCGTCGAACAAGAAGACCCCGACGCTGGGCCGCGAGCGCGGCTTCTTCGAGGATCTGTTCGGCAATATCGGCACCGTCGGCGCGCCGGGCGCGGGTCCAGGACCGAGCAACGGCCCGTAGGAGCCGTAAGCCTTTCATTTTGCTGACTGCCTCATTTTCGAGGCGTTCAGTCAGGCGGCTCTACACCCAGGATCACGCCGGATCGCTTCCGGTTTGAACCAAGGAGAGCTGTGATGAGAAAGAAGCTCATAATCTCGGCGCTGATCGCCGCCGTCGCCATGCCGGCGATGGCGCCGATGGCTGCCAATGCCCAGAGTCAGCGCGAAGTTCGTCGTGACCGCGAGCAGCTGCGTGAGGAACAGCGCGAGCTGCGCCGTGCCGAACGCTATGGCGATCGCCGCGACGTGCGCCGCGAGCGCGAGGACGTCCGCGATGCCCGTCGCGACCTGCGCGATTCGGTCCATGATCGTAACCGCCGTTGGGGCAATGACGACTGGCGCGGCTGGCGCGACCGCAACCGCGGCGTCTACAACCGTGGCCAGTGGCGTGCACCGTTCCGCTACTACAGCTTCCGCGACGGCGCCCGGATCGCGCCGCAATATTATGGCAGCCGCTATTTCATCAGCGATCCGTGGCGCTACCGCCTGCCTCCGGCCGGCTACGGCCAGCGCTGGGTGCGCCACTATGACGACATGCTGCTGGTCGATACCCGCCGCGGCTATGTCGTCCGGGTGATCCGCAACTTCTTCTGGTAAGTTGCCACCCACAAAAATGGCCGCGCCGGCGGATACGCTGCCGGCGCGGCCTACTCATGTTTCGGTCCCGAAAGGGTAGGACCATTGCCGCAACGCGCGGGAATCACTTTGGTTCGATTCCCCGTCACAGAATACGACCGGCGCCGGCATCCTCTCCCGGTTTCCGTGTCCCAGTGGCAACCGGTCAAACACGGCGGAAAAGGCTCCGGAACCCCAGTCTGCCCGTTCAGCGCACCGTGAACAGTAGCTGATCGACCACGCGCCCGCCGGGATCGACCAACCGCAGGCGATGCTGCCCCGGCCCGGCCAATACCATAGGCCGCGCATCCGCCGCGCCCAGATCGCGCCCGTCCAGCTGAAGCCGATGCCCGGTGACCTCGCGCGATACCGTGATCGCCATGCGCTGACGGTCGACCGGAATATCG
>CAZBYE010000029.1:371-20121 GCA_964496045.1 uncultured Stakelama sp. | reverse complement strand
ACACACCCTGCAGGCGCAGGATCGCGTAGGTGAACAACGCCGTCGCGATCTGGAACATCAGCATATGGACGGCGTAGCGGCGCCAGCCCTGCTCGGCCGCGGGATCGATCCCGCCGAGCTTGTAGAAACCGCGCTCGACCGGCCCCAGCACGACGTGGAGCGGCGTGCGGCGGCCTTCGTAGAGTGCGAACAGCCACATCCCCACCGGCTTTGCGAGCGCGACGAGGATAGCGGTGAAGACGAGGATCAGCCCCCAACCCTGAATGGTCATGTCGGTTCTTTCAGAACTTTTCGGGCCGCACGAGCACGGCCAGGAGGTAGAGGAGGAGGCCGAGCGCGGTCAGCCCGGCGAGCGTCAGGTGAATGCTCATCGCATCAGGCCTCGTCACAGAGGCGGAGATAGGCGATCGTCACGAGGAAAAGCCCGCCGAGCGCGGCGAGCCAAATCACGTCCTGCATTGGGCAGACTCCGAATGGTTTCGGAGGCTCAATTAGGCGTGCATGCCGTTAAGGTTCGCCGGTGAAAGCCGCGGCGGCGCATTAAGAAAGCATATAGACCGGCGGCTTCCCCTTGCTCGCTCGTGCCAGACTTGCTTCGCGTACAATCAGCCCGTCCTTCCGGTGAAGGCAGGAATGACGGCTAATCTGTTGTAGGAGTCTGCGCTTGCAACATTCACGCACTAGGAAGCAGTGTGCCGAACGATAACCGCCCCTCGCCCGAAGCCCTGCTCCGCGCCGCCAAGCGCGAGGAACGCGGCAAGCTCAAGATCTTCCTCGGCGCCGCGCCCGGCGTCGGCAAGACGTTCGAGATGCTGCGCGAGGGCGCCGAGCGGCTGAAGGCGGGCACCGATGTCGTCGTCGGCGTGGTCGAGACGCATGGCCGCGCCGAAACCGCCGCGCTGCTCGAGCCGTTCGAGGTGATCGCGCGCCGGACGATCGCTTATCAGGGCCATGCCCTGCCCGAAATGGACCTCGACGCGACCCTCGCGCGTCGCCCCACCCTCGCGCTGGTCGACGAGTTCGCGCACACCAATGTCGAAGGCAGCCGCCACCCCAAGCGCTGGCAGGACGTGCAGGAGCTGCTCGACGCGGGGATCGACGTTTACACCACGCTCAACGTCCAGCATGTCGAGAGCCTCAACGACGTCGTCGCCAGCTTCACCCGGGTACGGGTGCGCGAAACGGTGCCCGACAGCGTGTTCGAGGGCGCCGAGATAGAGGTGATCGACCTGCCCCCCGACGAGCTGATCGAGCGGCTGAAGGACGGCAAGGTCTATATCCCGGACGAGGCGACGCGCGCGCTCGGCCATTTCTTCTCCAAGGCGAATTTGTCGGCGCTGCGCGAGATGGCGCTGCGCCGGGCCGCACTTAGCGTCGACCGCGCGCTGCTCGACGAGCTCGATGCGGGCGCGGTGCCGGGCACGTTCGCAGGCGGCGAGCGGGTGCTGGTCGCGGTGAGCGAGCTGAGCGGGTCGGACACTTTGGTCCGCGCGGCCAAGCGGCTCGCCGATGCGCTGCGCGCGCCCTGGCAGGCGGTCTATATCCGCACCCCTCGCGCGGAAGGGTTCGACGAGGCGCAAAAGCGCCGCATCGCCGATACGCTGCGTCTCGCCGCCAGCCTTGGCGCGACCATCGCCACCGTCCCCGCGGAGAAGGTGATTGACGGACTCGCCGAGCACATCCGCATGACCCGCACGACACAGCTCGTCATAGGCAAGTCGGTGCGCAGCTGGTGGTTCGAGCTGCGCCACGGATCGGTGGTCAACACCATGCTGCGCACGGGCGACGGGGTCGCGGTGCATGTCATCCCGGCGGTCGTGTCTGGCGAGAGCTCATCGCGCGCGCCGCGCCTGCCCGGCCGCTGGGGCAGCCCGGCCACCTATGCCGCGGTCGCCGGGCTCGTCGCCGCCGCGACATTGCTCGGCAAGCTGGTCGAGCCGCTGATCGGACGCGGCGGGGTCGATCTCATTTATCTGCTGCCGGTCATCCTCGCCTCGGGCCGTTTCGGACTCCGCCCCGGCCTGCTCACCGGCATCGCATCGGCGCTGGCGTATAATTTCTTCTTCCTGCCGCCGGTCCACAGCTTCACGATTACCGATCCGCAAAGCCTGCTGACGATGTTCGTGCTGATGGGCATCGCGGCGTTCACCGCGAACCTTGCCGGGCGATTGAAAGCACGCGCCACGCTGGGCGCCCGCAGCGCTCAGGAGAATGCCGCGGTCGCAGCCTTCGGCCAGACACTGGCGCGCGTGTCGGACTGGCAAACGACCAGCCAGCTGGTGTGCGAGGAGATGGCGCGGCTGCTTGAGATCAACGTCATCCTGCTGCGCGAGAAGGGCAGCGAACTGGTGCGTGCCGGGGCGTCGCCGGACACCAGCCCGCTCGGTCCGGTCGATCAGGCCGCGGCGGAGTGGACGATGAGGCGCGGCGAGCCCGCGGGCTCGGGTACCGCGACGCTCAATGCCGCGGACTGGCAGTTCCATCCGCTGCGGACCGCGCTGGGCGTGCTCGCCGTCGTGGGCCTGTCGCGCGACGACGGACGCGAGCCGGTGACCGCGGATCGCGCGGTGCTGCTCTCGACCCTGCTCGGTCAGGCGGCGCTGGCGCATGAGCGGCTGAAGCTGGAGAGCGAAGTCCGCGAGGTGTCGGTGCTAAAGGAACGCGACCGGCTGCGCGCCGCTTTGCTCTCCTCGATCGGGCATGATTTGCGCACGCCGCTGACATCGGTCGCCACGGCGATCGAGGGGCTGGGCGTGGAGCAGCCGGACTCCCCCGCGCTCCCGGTCGCGCGGATGGAGGTCGCGCGCCTGCGCCGCTTCCTCGATAACCTGCTCGACATGGTCCGCATCGATTCCGGCGCGCTCAAGCTTGCGCCCGAGCCGATCGACCTGACCGACGCGGTCGGCAGTGCGGTCCATGATCTCAAGGACTTGTTCCGCGGTCGTCATATCGACTTGAAGGTTCCCGCCAACCTCCCCTTCGTTACCGCCGACCCGACGTTGCTGCACCATATCCTGATCAACCTGCTCGCCAATGCTGCGCAACATGGTGGCGAGACGGGGCGGATCACGATCGAGGGATCACGCACCCCCGATGCGGTGCTGCTCGCAATCCGCGATCAGGGGCCGGGGCTGGAACCGGGGATGGAAGCGCGCATCTTCGAGACGTTCGCACAGGGGCGCGGCAGCGACCGGCAGGGCGGCAGCGGGCTGGGTCTCGCCATCGTCAAGGGCTTTGCCGACGCGATGGAGATCGGTGTGAACGCGAACAACGGCACGGACAGCGGCGCGGTCTTCACCCTCGCCTTCCCCAACCGGCTGGTTCATTCAGCAACCCAGCCCGTGGAGGACTAGCCGAACAGCCGTTCGGGCCGGATATGCTCTGGCGCGACGCCCTGCGCGCGAAGCGCTTCGGGCCATGGCAGGTCGAACATCAGCGCTTCGGTGGCCATAGCCATCGCGGGCGCGGTCTGGAGGCCGTAGCCGCCCTGTCCCGCCAACCAGAAGAAGCCGTCCGCATCGGGCGCGAAGCCCGCGGTCGGCACCTTGTCCGCGACGAAGCTGCGCAGCCCGGCCCAGCGCGTGCTGACCCGGCCGACATTGAGCGTCGTCGCTTCCTCGACCCGCCACGCCGCCAGCGCGATCTCATATTCGTCGGGCTGGACGTCGCACGGCTCGACCGGAGTCACATCCATGGGCGAGGCCAGCAACAGCCCGGCGTCGGGGAGCATGTAGAACCCTTCGTCGGCGACGGTCTTGAGGAAGGGCCAGCCGGAAACGTCGAGTTCGGGCGGTGGCGCAAAGCCAATGATCGTGCGGCGCAACGGCTGGAGGCCCAGCGGGCGGACGCCGGCCATCCCGGCCACTACATCGGCCCATGCTCCGGCGGCGTTGACCAGGATGCGCGCGGCATAGGAACCGACCGGCGTCTCGACGTCCCAGCCGTCGCTCGTCCGCCTAATGGTCGTGACCGGCGCGTCGAAGACCACCGTGCCACCCGCGCGGCGGAACGCGCGGGCATTGGCCTGGAGCAGTGCATCGGCATCGAGCTTGCGCCCACCGGTATCGAGCAGCCCGGCGACGATACCCTCCTCCCCCGTCTTCAGGACCGGGACGATGTCCAGCATCTCTTCCGGCCCAACGCGCGATATGGTGGTGGTGAACCGGTCCATCTCGACATGCAGCGCTTCAAGCTCGGGCATAGATTGCCGGTCCGCAATGAACAGCGCCGGCTTTGCCGTCCAGAGCGGGCCGTCGTGATAGTCGGCGGGCGGCGCCGCGAAGAAGTCGCTGCTCGCCGCGGTCATCCCGCGCACGGCATCGTTGCCGATCCCGAAATGATAGAAGGTCGCGCTGCGCCCGGACGAATGATAGCCAAGCGCGGATTCACGCTCGAGCACCACCGTTTCGGCATGTTGCGCAATTCGGGCCGCTGCGGAGATGCCCGCGATTCCACCGCCGATCACAAGGACTTCGACACGTTTGCGCATTTGGAAACTTCTCTCCGGCGATGCCATTCGCGGCACGGGTTAGCATTCGCATTCTAAGACGCGCGGTTTGACGTTAAGCGAACCCTGCAAACAGCGAAGCGCCGGGGATAATCGATGGATCTGAAACATCTGGAGGATTTTGTCAGCCTCTGCGAGACGCGAAGCTTCTCGCGATCCGCGGCCGCGCGCAACGTCACCCAGTCGGCGTTCAGCCGGCGCATTCAGGCGCTTGAGCTGTGGCTGGGCGCGTCGCTGATCGACCGCAGCACCTTTCCCACCTCGCTCACCGATGAGGGCCGGCTGTTCCGCGAGACCGCGGACGAGGTGCTGAACATGCTGCAGGACGCGCGGACCGATATGCAGGCGCGGCGCCTGTTGTCGCGCAAGACCGTCAGCTTCGCCGCGCTGCACACGCTGGCGCTGAGCGTGTTTCCCGAATGGCTCAAGGATATCGAGCGGACATTAGGGCCGCTCAAGACCGATGTCCTCGCCGACAATTCGCACAATTGTATCCAGTCGCTGGTCGAGGGGGAGAGCGATTTCCTGCTCACTTTCCATCACGACGCGGTGCCGATGTCGCTCGATCCCGAACGGTTTCCGTTCATCGTGCTGGGTGAAGACCGGCTGCTCGCGGCGTCACGCTGCGAAGACGGCAAGCCGATGTTCGCGCTCGACGGCGAAGCCTCGCTCATGGCCTATGGCCCCAACTCGTTCCTCGGGCGGCTGAGCAATCACGCAGCGCGGGTCTTTGGCGTCCGGTTGCTGACCAGCCATGTCAACGACAATGCCGTGGCCGAGATCCTGAAGGCGATGGTGCTGGCCGGGCATGGGATCGCCTGGCTGCCCGAGAGCCTGATCCGGCGGGAACTGGCGAGCGGCTATCTTTGCGATCTGGGCGCCGATGTCCGGATGGAGATCCGCATGTACCGGTCGGCCGATCGCACGCGGCAATCGGTCGATCAGGTGTGGAAGGCCGCAAGCGCGCTTCCCGCAATGGGCGGCAGGTAACGCCGCAGTTACGCTACTCTGCCCTGCCGCCCGGCGCGGTGAGACGGATCACGCCCACGCCCTTCTCGATCCGGATCGTCGTGCCGAGGGGCGCCGACAATTTACGCAGCCGTTCGAGAATCCTGTCGCCATGCGCGCGCGACGCCATGCGCGGCACCCCGCGATCCGCACCCTTGATCTCCACCCCCAGATCGATCGGGTAGAGCTTGATCTCGACCACCTGCCCGCCCGAATAGCGCGACACGGCGATCACTGATTCATACAGATTGGGGTCGGAAAAGGTCCGCGTATTGCGCGCCTGAAGCAGTTCGGGAACGGTCGCGCTTTTCGGATCGACGCCGAACTGATCGTACATGTCCGGCGCCACGGCATCGAGCGAGTTGTTCATCATCGCGAAGTTGCCGAGCGAGTAGAAGATCGGCTTGCCCTTGTAGATCTCGATCCCGCGCAGCTGGTGCGGGCCATGGCCCATATAGGCGTCGGCGCCCGCATCGATTGCCTTGCGCGCCAGCTCGATCGCGAAGTCGGCGGGCTCCTGAAAGTCGTTGCCCGGCTCGTGATTGTGCACCGAGTAGATCACGAAATTGCCGTTCTGCTTCGCCTGCCGGATCGCGCGCAGGTTCGCAGTCAGGTCAGCCGCGTTCATCGAATAGCGATAGTCGAGATGCCTGCCGCCGGTGGCGCCGGGCGCGAAGCGGTTGCCGAACAGCGTCACCGCGTCGCCCTTGCGTCCATCGGTGCGCAGCGGAGACTTGGCCGCGATGGCCGTGAGCGCATCGAACTGCTCCGGCGTGACCAGCGCGGTGCGGACGGTGCGCAACGTGTTGGCGCCGGGACGACCGGCGACCTCGCCATAGCCGTCGCTTGCGCGCGACATCGGGGTGAAGGTCGAGGTCGCCGAGACGATCGCAATACGCCCCTTGGGCGCATCGAGATAGCGCGGTGCGCGCGCGGCACTCATGCTCGAGCCGGTCCCGGACCAGATCAGCTTGGCGTCGGTCAGGCGCCGGCCGGTTTCGGCCATCCCCTCCACGCCCCAGTCGGTCGAATGGTTGTTGGCGTGGCTGACGATATCGAAGCCGAGCCCGGCGACGTCGGCGGGAACGCCCGGGTCGGCGAGGATCCAGGTCCCGCCCGATTCCGCCTGCGCAACCCCCTTGGTGGTCGCAAGGTCGAGCACCGTCATCTCGAAATTGCCGAAGGTTACGTCCGCGCTGCGCAGCAGGCGCACCATGTCAGGGCTGCGCGCCTCCAGCGTCGCCAGCATCGGGCGCAGATAGATCAGGTCGCCGACCGCGGCGAGCGTGAACTCGTCCGCGATCGGGGTGGTCGGAACCGGCGCAGTGACCAGCGGTTCCTGCGCCGGGCTGGCGGTGAGCGGAAGCATGGCCGCAGCGGCCAGGAGCGCGATGCGGACCATGCCCGAGCTCACTTGGCGCCAGCCGCCGCCAGGAGGATGCCGAGACCGACCGACATGCCCTCAACGCTCGCGCCCTTCTCGACATCGATCCATTCGTCGAGCGAATGGGCGCGGTCGCCCTTTCCGCCCGAACCGATCGTGATCGCGGGGATGCCGAGGCTCATCGGCAGGTTGGAATCGGTCGAGGAATAGGAGGCGCTCGGGGTCATGCCCTTCGCGGTGATGACGCCGTTCGCGATCCGCACGATCTCAGCGGTCGCGGGCGTGCTGCCAGCGGGCCGGTCGCCGATCATCTTGAGGTCGGCAGAGATCTTGCCTTCGCGCGTGTCGCGCGCGGCATTCTCGGCATCGACGCTCGCCTGCACGATCGTCTTGAAGCGCGCCTCGACCTTGGCGAGCTCAGCGGGATTCTCAGAGCGCATGTCGAACTCGACGAAGATCTCGTTCGGGATCGAATTGACCGAAGTGCCGCCGCCGGTGACGCTCGCGGCATAGGTGGTCTTGGGCGTCTTCGGTACCGGGATCGTGTAGAAGTCGGTGACCGTGCGGCCCGCCGCGACCATCGGATTGACCAGCCCGAACGCGCCATAGCTGTGCCCGCCCGGTCCCTTGAAGGTGACGCGATAGCGCTTCGACCCGACGCCGCCAGTGACGATGCGCTGCGGGTTGGTGCCGTCCATCGAGATGAAGGCGCGCACGCGATCCTTGTACTTGCCCTTGGTGAAGAGATAGCGAACCCCGCGCAGGTCGCCCGGCCCTTCCTCGCCGACATTGCCGACGAACAGGATGTCGTATTTGGTCTTGATGGCGTTGGTCTTCAGCGCACGCGCATAAGCGAGCAGAACGGCCAGGCTGCGCGTGTCATCACCGATGCCCGGCGCATGGAGGCGCGTTCCCTCGCGACGCACCTTCACATTGGTCTCTTCCGGAAACACGGTGTCGAGATGCGCGGCGAGCAGGATGACGGGACCGCCCGCCGGACCGGTGCCGCGGTGGAGGCCCATCGCGTTGCCCTCAGCATCGATCTCGATATCGCTGAGGCCGGCTTCCTGCAGCATGTCGCGATAGGCCGCGGCGCGCTTCGCTTCCTTGAACGGCGGCGCGGGGATCTCGGTCAACTTGACGATTTCCTCGACGATCCGGTCATGCTCGCGATCGAGCTGCGCGGCGGCAGCGCGATAGGATGCGCTCGACAGCGTCGCCTTCGCGGCCTTGTCTCCCGGCGCGTCCGCCGCGGATGCGGTGCTGGCGGCAAGCAGGAGGGCGAGGGTTGCGAGAGAAGTCATAATAGAACCTTTCGTGAAGTCGGCACCGCGGTGTTAGAGTACCGGCCAGAATATTTCCCGCGCGAGTTCGCAACCGCCGAGCGTATCCGTCTAGTCAGAATCGACGCGATCGGGGACGCAGCATATGCAGAGCGGCAAAGGGGAGGACGGAACCGCGTGATCGATCCCGAACGCTTTGAGGAACTGGTTGCACGGATCACGGCGGACACGCCGCTGTCCGATACCGCGCTTGCGGACCTGACCGACGACCCCGAAGCCTATGCATGTGCTTGCGAACTGGATGTCATCTGGCGGCTGACGGGTGAACTGAAACCGCCATCATCGGACGCAGCATCGACGTGATCGCCATACAGGAACGGGCGTAGCCGGTCCTGCAGATGCGCCATCGCGGTGACCATATGCTTCTGGACCATCCGCGTGGTGATCGACAAGCGCGCTGCGACGTCGGGGGTCGCCATCTTTTGATGCCGGCGGAGCTGGAAGACTTCGGAACAACGGGGTGAGAGCTCGGCCAGCGCGGCGTGATAGGCGCGCTCCAGATCGGCCAAACGGCGGCCCTGCTCCTGCGACGCCTCCATCGCGAGACAGTTTTCCGCGACACCATCGATATCGACTGAATTGGTGAGCGGTGTGCGCCGCCGCCCCTGATCGATGATGACATTCAACGCGACACGGCACAGATAACCCAATGAATTAGCGATCACCTGGTCCCGACACGCCGAATGAAATTTCAGGAATGATTCCTGAACCACGTCATCGACATCGCCCCGGTTACTGACCCTTGCCGCAACGAATAAACGCAGACGCACTTCCAGTTCTTTGAAAGATTGTTGCGCATGCTCCATAGTTGAATGCTGCCCCGTTGCCGGGGAAGCGTCCAATGCCGATGTCGAAAGGGGTATTCGCAATTTGCATAACGTGGCGACCCCTTCCCCTGCCCCTACGGAATCCGCGGGAATCGCACGTTGCGCGCACGCTCGACGCTGACGGTCAGCGCGATAACCCGGCCGGCTTTGTCGCGCTGGAACCGGAAGGTGGTTCCGTCCCCCTGAAACGCATCGCGATAGACCGGCTTGAGCGCCTGCTGGAAATCGGGACGGTCGCGAATACGCCAGGTCAGCCCGTCGGCGCCCGCCGCAATGACATAGGCCGCACCGACCTCGTCGCTCGCATAGGCGCCGGCATAGTCGGCGAGTGCCACCGCGCTCGCAGCGACCGGCTCGGTGCGCAGGTACACCGCGACATTGCCGTCGCGTCCGATCAGCTCGATCCGGTCCTTCGACACGATCCGGCTGTCGTTCGCACGGAAGCGCGCGGCATCCAGTGGCGTGCCCGACGCCTGATCGACGAACAGCCCCTCCGGCATCGTGGCAGTCCGCCCGGCGTCGGCTGGTCCGGGCAGGTATAGCGCAGCGACCTTGCGCCCCATCCCGGTATCGGCATTGGCGGCATTGCACAGCAGCGCCACCGACAATTTCTGCGCCGGATAGCGGCCGAGCCATGCTCGATAGCCTGCGGTCGCGCCGGAATGCGCAATCTCCTCAGCACCGTGGAAGGTGTAGTTGAACAGCCCGCGGCCATAGGTGATCTTGCGCCCGTCGCGCAGCGTGCTGCGTTCGGACAGCTTGGTGGTGACGAACTTGCCGAGCTTGCCGCTGTCGAGCGCGCGGTTCCAGATCAGCAGATCGCCGACGGTCGTGAGCAGGCCGCCATTGCCGTACGCATCCTCGAACGGCATGTCCTGTTCATAGCCGCCTCCCTTCGCGTCATAGGCCTGCGCCCGCCCCGGCACGACCTTGCGAAAATTGTCGCGCCACTGGGTGTGCGTCATGCCGAGCGGGACGAAGAAGGTCTCGCGGCTATAGTCGGCGAGCGACTTGCCGCTGACCCGCCGGACGATCTCGGTGAGCAGATTGTAGCCGGTATTGGTGTAGCTCGATTCCGCGCCGGGTTGGTAATTGAGCGCCTTCTGCTTCGCAGCGACGATCAGGAAGTCGTTCTGGGTGTTGATGCGGGTGGTGCGCGGCCAGCCCGCAAGGGCGAGGATCGCGCCCCAGTCGCGCAACCCGCTGGTGTGGTTGAGCAGCTGATCGATGGTGATGATCTGACCGTAGTCGGGCAGTTCGGGAATGATCGACCGCACATCGGTATCGAGCCTGAGCTTGCCGGCATCGACCAGCGCGAGCGCCGCCGCGGCGGTGAACTGTTTCGATACCGATCCTGCCTCGAACACCGTGTCCGCGGAATTGCGGATGCCATGCTCAAGGTCCGCCATGCCGTATGCACGGGTCAGCACGCGTTGCCCGGCCCGGTCCACTGCGACGGCGCAGCCCGGCGCGGTGTCCGAGCTGAACGCCGCGAAGATCGGATCGACCTGCGCGGGGGTGACCGGCGTCGCGGACTGGGCGGTGGCGGGCAAAGCTGCCAGCACCGCGACGCCGGCCGCGAGGGCGATGCCCCCGCGGATCGATCCTTTCAGGGCGGGGTAACGTGAGTTCATGGCAATTCCCCCTGTGCGCGTCAGAACCGGATCTTCGCCGATGTCGAGAAATAGCGGCCGATCTGGTCATAGTGGATCTGGCCCGTCGTCGTCAGCGGCGGATCAATGTCGAACACATTGTTCACGTTGAACGACAGCGTCAGCTTGTCGATCGTCACCCGCGCGCCAAGATCGACATAGGTGCGGGCCTTGATCGCGTTGTTCTCGATATCCAGGGCGCTGTTCCACATGCCGCCGCCGACATAGCGCAGGCGGGCATCAACGCTCAGCTTCTGATCCTGGTAGGTCAGGCTGCCGGTCGCGCGCCATTTCGGGGTGCCGAACGGAAGCGCCTCACCGACATCACCCGCATATTCGATCTTGTTGATGCCGTCGTCGGTGATCAGGCTGGGGACATAGGTCGCGAGGCCGCGGAATTTGAGCGTACCCGGCCATGCCGCCGACAGCTTGCTGAGCGGCAGGTTATATGATGCCTCGAAATCGATGCCGTGAGTCTTGTATTCGGCAAGATTGACGAAGGTCGCGAAGATATGTTCGATCTTCCCATCACTGCCGCGGACGATCTGCCCGCACAGCGCGATGTTGCCCTTGTTACAGCGCGTAGCGATGTCCTGACCGCTCAGCGTGGAGATCGCGCCCTTGATCCGGATGTCGAAGTAATCGACCGACAGGCTCAGGCCCGGAATGAACGAGGGCGACCAGCTCGCGCCGATCGTGGTCGTCTGGCCGATCTCTGGATCCAGCGCGGGATTGCCGCCGCCATAGGTGATGATGTCAGTGCTGACCGGTGCGCCCGTATTTCCCGGCGGCCCCGGATCGGCGATGGTCGACCGGGTGGTCGAACGGTTGGTGAACAATTCGCTGAGGCTGCCCGACCGGATGTCACGCGAGCGCGACACGCGCAGGAGCAACTCGCTGAAAATGCGGTTGGTCAGGCCCAACTTCCACGAGTTCACGCTGCCGGTGTTGCTGTAGTGGCTGTACCGACCCGCAGCGCTGAATTCGAGTTTGCTGAAATCCTGGTCGAGCAACGGCACCGCGATTTCGGCAAAGCCCTCCTTGACGTTGAAACCGCCTCTGAGCTCCGAGAAGTTGAAGGTCGAGAACCCGCGCGCGGCGGAGATCGGGTCGAGCCCGCTGGAATCGATCGACTCCCAGCGCGCCTCGGCACCGATCGCGATCGACACCGGCCCGGCCCAGAGCGAGAAGGGATCGCCGCGCAGGCTGACCGCCGCGGTATCCAGCTTGGTCGTGTTGCGGACGTGCGCCGTCGATGAGAAAGCATAGGCGACTGCTTCGGGAGAGGCATTGCCCTCACCGAAAATGTTGAGCGGGCGACAGGCCGTCGTCGGATCCGTCAGCGCAATACGACAGATCGGTGCGCCGGTGACCGGATGCGCGACGACGTTGATTGCGTTGGTGAAGTTGGCGTCCACCTTCTGGTTCAGATAGCCGCGATCATCGGACAATTGGCCGTGGCCATAATAGGCGCTGTACCGCCATTTTCCGCCGCCGAACGATCCGTCGATGCCGATCGCGGCATCGATCGTCTCGCGCGTGTAGCCGAAGGTGCGGTAGCCATAATCCTGGAAGACCCGGCCCATGCGGAAGCTGGTCTGGTTCGCCGCGATCAGCCGATCGCGCACCGCCTGCGGAAGGAAGGGGTTGTCGCGCTGGACGGTGATGTTGTCGCGATTGCTCTCGGCATAGAAGGGATATTCCGCCCACATCCGCGAATAGCTGCCGTCCACCCACAGCTTCGCGTCGCCCAGTTCGAAGCTGGCGCGGGCATAGCCGTTGAGACGCTCGTACGGCGCCGACAGCGCGGTCTCGTCGCGCAGGCTGGTACCTTCGCCTCCCACCATCACGGCGGAGCCGCGCGGGCTGCCATAGCGGAATGCGCGCAGCGTGCCGTTGCGCTCGAAGGTCTGCCCGGCCAGCACGCCCGTAGTGATGAGGCCGCCGACGCTGGCGTTCGAATAGTTCACATCCTGCGCGATAACGAAGGCGTGCTTCGAACCCGCCGGGTTGGTGTAGAGCGTTGTGCTGCCCAGGTTCGGGCGGGAATCGCGGTCGAGCACGCCCTCGTCATTCATATACTGGACGCCGATCATGAAATGACCCGCGCCGCCCGCGAACCGGGTCCCGAAGCTCGCGTCGAAGCCGTAGCGGAACGCGTCCTCGCGTGAGGAGACGCCAGCCAGTGCGCCGACCGTCAGCCCCTCGAGCTTCTCGTTGAGCATGATGTTGACCACGCCGCCGACCGCACCGGAACCCCAGGCCGCCGAGGCGCCGCCGGTGACGACCTCGACCCGGCCGATCAGCCCCTGTGGCACGGTGTTGAGATCGCCCGCGCCGGTGAAACGGCGCCCGTTGAGCAGGGTCAGCGTACGCGTCGTGCCAAGGCCACGAAGATCTGCGGGCGACGAACCCGACGCGGTGCCCGAGAAGTTGGTGACCGGCGTGGTCGATGCGCGGAACTGCGGAAGATCGTTCAGCACCTGCGCGATGCTCGGGCGGTCGCCCTGCAGCAGCGACTCGCCGCTCAGCACCGTGGTCGGCGTCGGCGCGTCGAAGCCCGCCCGGTCGATGCGCGATCCGGTGATGACGAGTTCACCCGGTTCCGACGCGTCCTCTTCGGCGGCAGGCGTGGCTTGCGCGCTCGCCTCGTCGCTCGCCTGCGCCCATGAAGGCGCCGCGCTGAAGACCAGACCACTTGCCGCCGTGGTGAGCAGCAACAGACCCCGAAGACCCCGAGTTTTCATGTTATCTCCCTGTGCGCCGAGGTCGAAAGCCCCGTCGCTTGAGAGAAAGACGCCGCGCCCGCAGCTTTCCGAATGTCCGGACCGAAACTTTTTTGTCACCGGTAACAATCCGGCACCGCTCAGCTCATGCGGCTGCAAAACTCCCGGCCTCGGCAGGGGCCTCCATCTCCACCAGCATCTGGCCAAAGGCGCGCGCCGCGGGCGACGCAGCGCCCCGGCTCTGGATCAGCACGAAATCGGCGCTGGGCAGTTCGGGCAAGCCATAGTTGCCGTCGAGGATACGCATCCCCGGCTCGACATCGCCGCGCATCAGCACCGCGACGGCAAGCCCTGACCGCACCGCTGCACGCAGGCCCGTTTCGCTCGACGAAGTGAAGGCAATGTGCCAGTCGATCGGGGTCGTCTCCAGCGCCGCCACGCCGGCGAGGCGGTTGATGCAATTGGGGGGATGGAAGGCCAATGGCAGCGACGCGTCCGGCTGATGCACAAAACTGTCGGCCGCGACCCAGACGAGTTCCGCCCGGCGTAGCTTGACCCCACCCTTCTCGCCCCCCGCGCTGGAGAGCACGACGGCAAGGTCGAGTTCCTCGGCCTCGATCATCGTGCTGAGGTCGAGATAGGTGCTGACATGGACGTCGAGCCGCACCGCCGGGAATGCGCGGGAGAATTGGCAGAGCAACCGTGGCAATCGCTCGCCCATGAACGCCTCGGGCGTACCGAAGCGGACCGCACCCGCTACCGCAGAGGGGCGGAAGCGCTGCGAAAGCGCGTCCAGCCCCGCCAGGATCTGCCGGGCGTGCTGCAGGAAATCCTCGCCATCCTCGGTCAGGGTCAAGCGGCGGGTGGTGCGGCGGATCATCGACCGGCCGATCTGCTCCTCCAGCCGCCGGATCTGGTGACTCACCGCCGGCTGGGTCAGGTTGAGCCGGCGGGCGGCACTGGTGAAGCCGCCGGTCTCACTCACCGCCATAAAGGCGCGCAGCAGCGAAGGGTCGATGTCCATGCCCGCTAATTAATTAGCATCTATCATGAATACCAGAAAATATAATCATTTCCGTTATCGTCGGCGAGCCTCCAGATAACGCGCCTGCCGTGGCTGGTGCCCGGACATTCGAAAGGCGCTCCCATGACCCAACCCGCCGCCAGCAAGAACATGCTGGCCCTGCTCGCCATCTGCCTCGGCGCACTGATGTTCGGGCTGGAGATCACCAGCGTGCCGGTGATCCTCCCTACGCTCGAACGCGTCCTGCGCGGCGACTTTCAGGACATGCAGTGGGTGATGAACGCCTATACCCTCGCCTGCACCACCGTGCTGATGGCGACGGGCACGCTGGCCGACCGGTTCGGGCGCAAGCGCGTGTTCGTAGCCAGCGTGGTCGCGTTCGGCGCCACCTCCGCGCTCTGCGGGCTGGCGCCGAACATGGACATCCTCATCGCCGGCCGATTCCTGCAGGGCCTTGCCGGCGGGGCGATGCTGATCTGTTCGATCGCGATCCTCTCGCACCAGTTCCAGGACGCGCGCGATCGCAGCCGCGCCTTTGCAACATGGGGAATCGTGTCGGGTATCGGCCTTGGCTTCGGCCCGCTCGTCGGGAGCGGCCTCATCGCGCTGGCGGGCTGGAAATGGATTTTCCTGATCCACCTCCCCCTCGCCATACTGACGTTGGCGATCGCCATCGGCGCCGTCGCAGAATCCCGCGATCCGGACGCGAAGCGCCTCGATATCGCTGGAATCGTCACGCTTTCGCTGGCGGTCTTCGGGCTGGTCTATTGCATCACGCAAGGGCCGGCGCTCGGGCTGAGCGCTGCAGGCATGATCGCGGCGGCCACCGTCGCCTGCTTCGCCGCCTTCCTGTTCGTCGAACGGCGGCAGGCGCATCCGATGTTCGACTTCACCGTGTTCCGCAACCGCGCCTTCTCCGGCGCGATCCTCGGCTGCATCGCGATGAACATCAGCTACTGGCCGTTCATGATCTACCTGCCGATCTACCTCCAGATCGGCCTTGGCTATGATCCGCTCACCACGGGTCTTTGCCTGCTCGCCTATACCCTCCCCGCGCTGATCTTCCCGCCTTTGGGCGAACGGCTGTCGCTGCGCTACGGCGCCGGCACGGTCATTCCGCTGGGCCTGTTCACGATCGGCCTCGGCTTTGTGGCCATGAAGCTGGGGACCGACGCGGCGCAGCCCGGCTGGCTCACCTTGCTCCCCGGCCTGCTGCTCGCGGGGATCGGGCTCGGTATCACCAACACGCCGGTGACCAACACCACGACGGCATCGGTTCCGCCGAGCCGTGCGGGCATGGCGTCAGGCATCGATATGAGCGCGCGCCTCATCCCGCTCGCGGTGAATATCGCCGTGATGGGCCTGATTCTGGTCACGGGGAACGCGGCAGCCCTCGAGCGGGCGGGCGGCGGCCCCGTCGACGCCGACCGGTTGCGCGCCACGGCGGAGGGCATTGCCGCGGGCGACGCCGGCGCGCTCGCAGCGGGCCGGGCGATCCTGGGCGATGTGCCGGACATGGTGGTCCGCAGCGCGCTCGGCGACGGCTTTGGCCTTGTCATGCTCTATGGCGGGATCGGGGCGTGGATCCTGGCAGGGTTGAGCTTCGCGCTGTTCCGGCCAACCACCGCCCGCGCCCGGACAGCGTGCCGGGCGGGGTAAGCGCCGCCGGTCAGGCCGGGTCGAGCACTCCCACTACGAGCGGCGTCACCTTCGCGACGATCGCGTCCACCCCGGCGGGATTGGGGTGGATGCGATCGGGCAGCATCAGCTTCTGGTCGGTCACCACCCCGTCGAGGAAGAAGGGATAGAGCGCCGCATCATAGCGCTTCGCCAGTTCAGGATAGATCACGTTGAAGCGATCGGCATAGTCACGGCCCATATTGGGCGCGGCGACCATGCCGGTGAGCAGGATCGGGATGCCGCGGCGCTTCAATTCCTCGCAGATCGCGGTGAGGTTGGCGCGAGTCTCCTTGGGATCGATCCCGCGCAGCATGTCGTTGCCGCCGAGGTTGACCATGACGAGGTCGGGCTTGCGGTCCAGCCCGTCGAGCGTGAACGCCAGCCGCCGCAGCCCTGCCGAGCTGGTGTCGCCCGAAACGCCGGCGTTGCGCACCGTCGCTGCGATCCCGCGTGCGGTAAGTGCTTTCTGAAGCCGCGCCGGAAAACTCTCCTGCGGCAGCACGCCATAGCCCGCATAGAGACTGTCCCCGAACGCCACGACCAGCCGGCCATCGGCGGCTTCAGCGGCGGCTGCAGCGTTCGCCTGTACCGCCGGCGTCTCAGCGATCGTTTGGTTTGCGGAATTATTCTCGCCCGAACACGCCGCCAGCCCTTGGAGCAGCAGCAGTGCGCCCGCATATGATGCAAGTCTGTTGGCCAAGGGTGTCTGCTCCAAGCATGTTGATCGATCCGGTGGCGGATATCGCAATCCGCGCACGCAATGTCACCCTCACCCTCGGCTCGCGAGAGGCACCGACCGAGATTCTCAAGGGGATCGATGTCGACATCGCGCGCGGCAGCAGCGTCGCGATCCTCGGCCCTTCAGGTTCGGGCAAGTCATCGCTGATGGCGATCCTGTCAGGGCTTGAGCGCGCGAGCGGCGGCGAGGTCAGCGTGGCCGGGGTCGCGTACAGCGCACTCGACGAAGACGGGCTGGCGCGCGCGCGCCGTGGCCGTGTCGGCATCGTGCTTCAGGCGTTTCACCTGCTCCCGACGATGACCGCGCATGAGAATGTCGCGGTGCCGCTCGAACTCGCCGGCGCGCCCGATGCCTTTGCACGCGCCGGGGCGGAGCTGGAAGCGGTCGGGCTCGGCCACCGGCTGACCCATTATCCGGTCCAGCTTTCAGGCGGCGAACAGCAGCGCGTCGCCATTGCCCGCGCCGTGGCGGGACGCCCCGAGATCCTGTTCGCCGACGAGCCGACCGGCAATCTCGACGGCACCACGAGCGGCGCGATCGTCGACCTGCTGTTCGATCGCCAGCGCGCGGCGGATGTGACCTTGCTCATCATCACCCACGACCCCGCGCTCGCTGAGCGTTGCGACCGCGTGCTGACGATGCGCGACGGCCTGATCGTCGCGGACAGCGCCGCTTGAACGCCGGGGAGGCGCTGGGCTGGCGCGCCAGCTGGGGGATCGCGCGGCGCGATCTTCATGCCGGGTTTCGCGGTTTGCGGCTGCTGCTGGTTTGCCTGTTCCTCGGCGTCGCGACGCTCGCCACGATCGGCAGCCTGACCGCGTCGATTACCTCCGAATTGTCGTCGCGCGGGCGCGTGCTGCTGGGCGGCGATGTCGAGGTGGCGATGACCCAGCGGCAGGCATCGGCGCCGGAACGCGCGGCGCTGGCCGAACTGGGAACGGTCGGCGACACGATCCGCACCCGCGCCATGGCGCGCCGCGCCACGCCCGCCACCGGCGCGCCCGATGCGGTGCTGACCGAACTCAAGGGCGTCGACACGCGCTACCCGCTCTATGGCAGCCTCACACTCGCCAGCGGAAGCTACGTCCCGCTCGCGCCCGATACCGTACTGATCGGCAAGCCGCTCGCCGAGCGCCTGCTGCTCAACCCCGGGGACCGTATCCGCTATGGCGAGGCGGAGTTCCGCGTCGCCGGGATCATCGCCGACGAGCCCGACCGCGTCGGTGAAGGCTTCACGCTCGGCCCGGTCGCGATCGTCTCGCTCGACGGGCTGGCGCGCACCGGGCTGCTCCAGCCGGGCGCGCTCTACGAGACCAAATACCGCATCCGCCTCTCCCCCGGCGTAACACCCAAGGAAGCCGTCGACCGCCTCAAGGCCCGGTTCCCAACTGCTGGCTGGGAATATAAGGACCGCGACCGCGCGGCCCCCGGCGCGGTGCGCTTCTTCGAGCGAATGGGACAGTTCCTGTCGCTGATCGGGCTCGCGGCGCTGGTGATCGCCGGGATCGGCGTCAGCAACGGCGTCGCCTCCTATCTCGGGCAGAAGCGCGGCAGCATCGCGACCTTCAAGATCCTCGGCGCGACCTCGGGCGATATCAGCCGCATCTACCTGCTCCAGATCGGCGCGGCGACGGCAATGGCGGTGATCGCGGGCCTCGCGGTCGGTGCGCTGCTCCCGGTCGCATTTGTCGCCCTTGCCGGCGATCTGCTTCCGGTCGCGCCCGGCATGGGGGTGTATCCGCTGCCGCTCGCGACCAGCGCCATCTATGGCGTGCTGATCGCTCTGGCCTTCGCGCTGCCCCCGCTGGCACGCGCACGCACCCACCCCGCCGCCGCTCAGTTGCGCAGCGGGGTCGAAGGCGCGCGCGGGATCGACCGGCGCAGCGTTTTTCTGGTCGCAGCAGCAGGCGCAATGGTCGTCGCGCTCGCGCTTGTCACCGCGCGCGAGCCGATGTTCGCCGCCGCAGTGCTCGGCGCGGTCGCGGCGGTGCTGCTCGTACTGCTCGGCATCGGCGCATTGATCCGCTGGCTTGCAGCGCGCGTCCCGCGCCCGCGCCGCCCGCTGCTGCGGCTCGCCATCGCCAACCTCTACCGCCCCGGCGCGCAGACGGTCGCGCTGGTGATCGCGCTGGGTCTGGCGCTGACGCTGTTCGTCACCCTCGCCGCGATCCAGACCAGTCTCGATGCGGAGATCACCCGCGCCGTTCCCGAACGCGCGCCGAGCCAGTTCGTGCTCGATATCCCCTCGGAATCGCGCGACCGTTTCGCTGCGCTGGTCAAGCGCGAGGCACCAGAGGCGAAGCTCAACATCGTCCCTTCGCTACGCGGCACGATCACCGCTTACGGCAAGCAACGCGTCGCCGATCTCGCGACCCTGCCCGAAGGCGCATGGTTCCTGCGCGGCGAGCGCGGCGTCACCTATGCCGACACGCTGCCGCAGGGCAGCGAACTGGTGGCGGGGCAATGGTGGCCAAAGGGCTATGCCGGGCCACCGCTCGTCTCGCTCGACCGCGAGGCCGCACGTATCCTGAATCTTCAGGTCGGCGACACGATGACGGTCAGCATCCTCGGTCGCGAGATCGAAGCGCGCATCGCCTCGTTGCGTCAGGTCAACTGGGACACGATGGGGTTCAACTATGTGCTGGTCTTCTCACCCAACACGCTGGCCGCTGCGCCGCACAGCCTGACCGCCACCATCACCATGCCGCCCGCGCGCGACGGCGCGGTGACGCGCGCGCTGCTGGCCGCCTTTCCGGGCGCGTCGGTGATCGCGGTCAGCGAGGTGATCGGCCAGCCCAGCCCGATCATGGACCAAATGGCCAGCCCGATTTTCCCCCCCCCCTCCAACCCGATCCCGGCC
>CAZBYE010000029.1:0-361 GCA_964496045.1 uncultured Stakelama sp. | reverse complement strand
GAGGGCGGGGAGATCCTCGATCAGATGGCGACCGCGATCCTGCGGTCGGCGTCGGTCGCGATCCTCGCGGGGATCGCGGTGCTGATCGGCGCGATCGCCGCTGCGCGTCAGGCGCGGACCTATGACAGCGTCATCCTCAAGACGCTCGGCGCGACCCGCCGGCAGATTCTGGCGGCACAGGCGCTCGAATATGCGCTGCTCGCGCTGATGCTCGCCGCACTGGCGCTGGGGCTGGGCACGCTCGCAGCGTGGTACGTCATCACCGGCGTGTTCGAGTTCCGCTGGGCGCCCGACTGGAGCATCGTGCTGGCGACGCTCGGGATCGGCGCTTTGCTCACGCTCGGGATCGGATTGCTCGGCT
>CAZBYE010000028.1:0-20288 GCA_964496045.1 uncultured Stakelama sp. | reverse complement strand
GTCCCGCTCGCCCATTCGATCCCTGAGGGCAACGCCGTCCTCATCGACACGCCCTATGGCCGCGTGTTCCACACCGGCGACTGGAAGATCGACGACACCCCCGTGATGGGTTCGCCGTCGACCGCCGAAGAGCTGACCGAGATCGGCGACGAGGGCGTGCTTGCGCTCGTGTGCGACTCGACCAACGTCTTCAATCCCGAAGCCTCGGGTTCGGAGCAGGAGGTTCGCGAGGGGCTCGACAAGGTCATCGCCGGCGCGAAGGGCCGCGTCCTCGTCACCACCTTCGCCTCCAACGCCGCGCGCCTGCAGACGCTGGGTGAGGCGGCGCGCGATACCGGTCGTGCCATGTGCGTCGCCGGGCGTTCGCTCGACCGCATCCTGCGCGTGGCGAAAGCCACCGGCTATCTGCGCAACTTCCCCGAGACGGTCGATTTCGACACTGCGATGACGTTGCCGCGCGACAAGGTGATGATCGTCGCCACCGGCGGGCAGGGCGAGCCGCGCGCCGCGCTCGCGCGCATTGCCGACGAAACGCACCAGCTCAAGCTCGACAAGGGCGATCGCGTCATTTTCTCGTCCAAGCAGATTCCCGGCAACGAGCTCGCGATCGGCCGCATCATGAACGCGCTCGCGACGAAGGGCGTGGAGATGGTCACCGACCGTCAGGCTTTCGTCCATGTCTCGGGCCATCCCGGCCGCCCCGAGCTTGCCGAGATGTATCGCTGGATCCGTCCGGAGATTCTTGTCCCGGTCCATGGCGAGATGCGCCACATCGCCGAACAGGCGCGTTTCGGCATCGAACAGGGCATCCCCGGCGCCGTGGTGCAGACCAATGGCGAGATCATCCGCCTCGCCCCCGGCAAGCCCGAAAAGCTCGGCCACGCCCCTGCGGGCCGCCTCGTCCTCGACGGCGATGTGATCCTTCCGGCGGACGGCGCGACGATGAACGAGCGCCGCAAGCTCGGCCTTTATGGTCAGATGTCGGTCGCGGTCGCGATCAAGGCGAGCGGAAAGCTGGCCGCGACTCCCGAAGTCCGGATCCAGGGCGTCCCGGTCGAGGAGGATCGCGAACCCTATCTGGAGGAAGCCGCAGAAGCTGCCGCGAAAGCGGTGTCGGGCTTCAAGGGGGGCGACCGCGAAAAACTGCGGGAGGCGGTTCGGCTTGCCACCCGTCGCGTGGCCGTGAAGTGGACTGGCAAGAAGCCGGTCGTCGATGTTCTGCTGATCGAGGTTTAAGGCACATGAACTGGCCCAGCGCGCTGGCGATCTATTTCCTGTTCTGGTTCCTGGCGCTGTTCCTGGTGCTGCCCTTCCACACGCGCACCAGCGTCGAAGCGGGGGAGCCGCTGGTCAGAGGACAGGCCGAAAGCGCCCCGCAACATTTCCCCGCGGCAAAGATCGCGCTGCGTACCACGATGGTCGCGACCGTGCTGTTCGCGCTCTTCTATCTGAATTACGTCAACGGCTGGATCACTGCCGACATGCTCGACTACTGGAACTGAGGCTCTCGTCCCGACGGCAGCCCCGTCATCCCGGCCTTGTGCCGGGATCAGCGCACCATCGGTTCACCGGGCTTGTACTTGCGGTTCTCCGCCTGCGCCCGCTGATAGTCGTGCTGGGCGTCCATCTTCCTGAACTCGGTCGCGGCCTTGTCCATCGACTCGATGGCCTGACCCTGAATCTTGTTCATGTTGGTGAGGACATAGGCCGACATCGCTTCGGCGATCTTCCCCGAATCGAACGGGCGCTTGTCGAGCCGTGAATCGATCTGCTCGTTCATCGATACCCGGCCGATCACCTTGTACTGATCGGCACCGGAGAGCGCGAAGCCCTTGCTCAGCACCTGCTCGGCGCCGTCGCTCATCTCGAAATCGGTCGTGACGCGCGTCTTGCCAGCGCCCGAGGGCGCGATGCCCACGGTGTATTTCGCGACCTGTTTCCCGTTGGCGTGAAAATACCAGATCATCGACTTTTCGGGCTCGCCGCCACGCGTCACCGCGCCGCCGCGCTGGTTGTACACCATCTTGTCGAATATGGAGGGCAGGGGGGTCGCTTCGACGATACGATACACTTCGGCCGGGGAGCGATCATAGGTCTCGCCGCCTTTGACCGGTCCATGGAAATAGGCGCCCGCCGCCAATGCGATCGCGACGCCGCCGAACATGATTTCCTTCATCGCTATCCCCGATGGCCCATCGGGGCAAATAGCGGGCGTGCGTCAATCGCCCGCCAACACCTATCCCTAATGCGCGATTAGGAGACGAGCGGCAGCACGAAGAAGCGATTGAAGTCGGTCGCCTCATAATCGGCAAAGGGCGGGCAGGGGACGAAGCCATGCCGCGCATACAGTGTGTGTGCCGCATCGAACGCGGCCCCGGTCCCGGTCTCCAGCTTGAGCGCCGAGTAACCCCGTTCGCTGGCCAGCCCGATGATATGCCGCAGGATCGCCGTCCCCACGCCGCGGCCCAGCGCCGCCTCCGCGGTCCGCATCGACTTGATCTCGCCGCTCTCGCCGTCCAGCGCCTTGACCGCGCCGATCCCCAGCAGCGCCTCTCCCTCCCATGCCGACAGGAAGGTGATGTCGGGCGTCTTCAACCCCGATAGATCGAGGAAATGCGTTGTCCCCGGCGGCGAATTGGCGAGCATGCCGCCGGCATGCACCTCAAGCAGGGCGATGACCCGCGGATCGTCGAGTTTTCCTTCGTGGATATTCATCGTGTCACCCGGAAACTATAGCGTGCGGCGATCGGGCGTCCTGCCCGGTCCACTGCAGGTGCGAACGGCCAGTCGCGCAGGCGCTGGCAGATCCGCAGGTCGACGGTATCGACTCGCGTCGCGCCGACCAGCGTGCACGCGCTGACCCGGCCGTCCGCTTCCACCCTCAACCCTCCGCTGACGCCTGTGACGCGGCCCGGCACGTCGCTTCCGGTCAGCCCGGCGCCTGCGGCATCGATCGGGCGGACCGGCACGGGCCTGGATTCCCGCGATATTGCCGACGGCACTATGCGGACGAGCGGGGGTGCGACCGGAATCACCATGAAATAATAGCTGACGCGCATCGTCAGCCGGTCGGTGGTTCGCTTGCCCTGCCAATCCAGCGCCGGGGTATGACGCAGATGTTGCATCAGGTGCGGACAGGCATGCGCATCGAAAGCGGGCTGGCCGCTCGGGCGCAGCATGCTGCATGCTGCGGGCCTCCCCGCCGCATCGATGTCCACCACCACGCGCAATTCCACCGGTTCCTCGTCGCCGCGCGCCGGAACCGGAAAAGCGCCGGTATCCATCGTGGAGTTCAGCGAATCATAGTCGGCCCGGCGCACCAGCGCCGGATGCGGATCGAGTATTCCCTCGTCCAGGGTGCCGATCTGCGCGACCCGCCGGCTGCCGTCAGGCGCGATGAAGGGCCGGTCGAACGTCCGCATTTCCTGCGCCGGCGCGGTTGCGGGCGCGATCAGTGCCAGTGCGATCACGCCCCACCGCATCGTCAGACCTCGTCGATGAACCCCGCCAGCGTATCGAGGCAGGCATGCGCCAGCGCCTTGCTGCGCTCGGGCGACCAGCCATATTCGGCATCGGGGCTGGGGTCGTGATCCTTGAACGGCATTTCCAGCGTCATCGACACTGCGCCGAAACGCTCGGCGAGCTGGTTGGTCGACATCGACAGGTTCGCCTGTCCCGGCGCTGCCTTGTCATAGCCCTTTTCGAGCTGGAACAGCGGGGTCGCGGCGGCCAGCCGCTTGCCATATTCGTCGTATTTCGCGCCCAGTTCCGCGGTCCAGCTCGGGATGCCGTCGAACCCGGCGATGAAGTTGGCGGGGATCGCTTCGTCGCCATGCACGTCCATCGCAAAGTCGACGCCGGTTGCGTCCATCGCATTGCGGACGTGGAGGACCTCGGGGCTCTTCTCCAGCGTCGGCGCATGCCATTCGCGGTTGAGGTTCACCCCCGCCGCATTGGTGCGCAGATGCCCGCGGAAGCTGCCGTCGGGGTTCATGTTGGGGACGATGTGGAAGGTCGCCTTCGCCCGCAGCGCTTTGGCGTTCGCGTCATCGGGGTCGGTGAGCTTCTCCAGCGCGCCTTCCATCCACCATTCGGCCATCGATTCGCCCGGATGCTGGCGGGCATAGAGCCACACCTGCTTGGGCCCGTCGCCCAGCGTCAGCAGGTCGAGCGCGCGGCCGTCGAGCGTCACGCCGATCTCGCGATGCGTCACACCCGGCTGCGCGGCCATGCGCGCGATCAGGTCGGCGTGGCGCTCCATCGAATAGGGAGCGAAATAGGCGAACCACGCCACATCACCCTCGAATTCATGGCTGAAGCTGAACACCCCGTCGGCATAATCGCCGTCGGTCATCCGCCACGCCTCGCGGTCGGTGCTCACCCGCGCCTTGTACCCCGGCCAGCCGAATGCATAGGCCGATCCGCCCGCATTGGTGATGCGGAAGGTCAGCCGCCGCCCGCGTGCACCCGCGACGCGGAAATGGAACCACTGGTAGAATTCGGAGAGGTGATCGGGGACGATCTTGAGGTTGACGGTATCGCCGTCGATCCCGGTCAGGCGAATGTTGCCGCTGTCGAACGCGGCGTTGATCTGAATGCTCATGTCACCGTTGCTGGTCTGGAGAAAAGGGAAGGGCGGTTACTTCACCGTCGTCGTGATGCCGGATTGACCCGGAAACTCCTTGAACAGGGCCGCGGCGAGTCTGGCCGCGCCATCGTCCGGCTGCGCGCCGGGCGCGCCGCTCAGCGTCTCGGTGATCGCCTTGCCTTCCCACACGACGGTGTTGTCGCCATGACGGCGGATCTGGACGGAGAGTTCCATGCCATAGACGGTGCGGGTCTTGCCGCCGATGCCGGTACTCACGCCGCCACCCACGCCGACATTGCCGCCAAAGCTGCCGCCACCGATCCCGATCGTCACGGGCGGGCGGGTGCGTACCTGTCCGCGATCGGTGCGGATGAAGCTGACCGCAGCGGCATAGTCGGCGGTGCCGCCCGGCGCTGCCGGCGCGAAGCCCAGACGCTCGAACTCGCTTGTCACAGCGTTGGCATAGATGCGGAATTCCGGTCCGGCGAGCTGCCCGGCCCCCGCCTGCACAGCGACGGTCCCGGGCGGGATCGGTTGCGACAGATGGTAGCGAGTCGCCTCGACCGGCGCTGCGCGCCCGCCTCCGGTGGTCGAACAACCGCCGGCCAGTGCAGCCACGGCGGCCAGGGCGATCAGGACGCGGGTCTTCATCGGAAATACTCCTCCTGCCGTCCGCTACGAACGGCCTAACGCGGTCAACATGGTTACGCGCGCGAGGGTTCCGCTGCCAAGCCTTTTGACAGCGGTTTGGCGTGGGTTTCTGCCATGCTCGCCTTGACTTCCCCGGGATCGACCTCTAGGCGAGCCGCTCTTTCCGGCACCAGCCACACAATTCGAGATAGTAGAGACCGGTCATGAAGATCGTGAACAGCCTGAAGTCGCTCAAGGGGCGCCACCGTGACAACCGCGTGATCCGTCGTCGCGGCCGTGTCTATGTGATCAACAAGACGCAGCGTCGCTTCAAGGCCCGCCAGGGCTGAAGCCTGCCATGGAAGGGGTCCGCGCCGCTATCTTCGATATCGGCAACGTCCTTTTCACCTGGCACCCGCGTTTTCTCTACGAGCGCCTGATCGGTGACGATCGGGCGCTCGCAGCGTTTCTGGATGACGTCGTCACGCTGGAATGGCATTTCCAGCATGACGAGGGCCGCGACTTCGCCGACACTTCGGCGGAGCTGACCGCGCTGCATCCACAGCATGCCGATCTGATCGCCGCCTGGCAGCCGCGCTTCAACGAAAGCATCGGCGGGCCGGTACCCGGCATGCACGACCTCGTCGGCGACCTCGATTCGGCGGGGGTGCCGCTGTTCGCGATCACCAACTTCAGCCACGAATTCTGGCCGCCCTTCCGCGCCGAATGGACCGGGCTGTTCGATCGTTTCCGCGAGATCGTCGTCTCGGGCGACGAGAAGCTGGTGAAGCCCGATCCCGCAATCTACCACCTCGCGCTCGACCGCTTCGGTCTGCAGCCGCACGAGGCGGTGTTCATCGACGATAACGAGGCGAATGTGCTGGCCGCCCGCGCGCTCGGTATCCACTCGATCCATTTCACCGATGTCGCGTCCACTCGCAGCGAACTTGCCGATTTGGGTTTGCCGCTTCGCGCCTGATCAATAAGAAGTGCCCGTCTGACGCTATCAGGAGACGGGTATGAGTATTTTCAAGATCGGTGCACCGGCGGCATTGCTGGCACTGGCGGCCTGCAATGGCGGCGTCAGCGGAAACAATTCGACGGCTGCCGTCGGCGGGGACGCTGAAGCGGTAACCGAAGCGGGCTCGCAGGAAAGCGCGAAGCTCGCTGCTTATACTCAGGCGTATAACAAGCTGATCGGCACCTTTGGCCTCACTGAAACTGCCAAGCGTTACGAGGACGCCGAAGTCTCCGAAAAGACCGGCAGCAGCAATGTCTCCATCACCGACGGCTGGATTTCGCAGGGCCGCGATGCGCTGAACAAGGCGATCGAGAGCCCGGGTGACCTGGGCAAGGCGGATGCCGCGGCCAAAGCGCTGCGCGATACGCTCGATCCGCTGCTCAAGCGGCTCGACGCTCTGAAGATCTATTATGATTCGAAGGCGTACAAGGAGGATGCGCTGGCGCGCGGCAAGGCCGAGGACGCACCGATGCGGGCCGACTTCACGCGAGCGCTGGATGCACTGCATGCGTTCGACGCCCAGATCACCATTCTGCAGCGCGCGCGCGACGAGAAGATGATTGCCGAATTCAAGGCCAAGGGCGACCTTCTGTCCTTCAACAGCAAGACCGCGCTGCGTCAGGCCGAGGATCTGGTCAATTTGTTCAATAAGCCCGAGGATCTCAAGGACCCTGCGGTGATCGCGAAGGGCAATGCCCAGATCACCGTGCTGGAGAAGACCCTGAGCGATCTGCGGGCCGAAACCGAAAAGGCCAAGGCGAGCGGCGGCGATGCCGACCGCACCCGCAGCCTGATCTATCACGGACAGGTCGCGGACTATCTGACCAGCCTGGTCGGCAAGTATCGCGAATTGCGCGAGGATGGCGACGCGGACGATCGCAACTCGATGATCGACTATTACAACCGCGCCATCGACGCGGCGAACAACCTCAACTGACGCGGTTGCGGGGGCGGTCCGGTGATCGCCCCCCGCCATCGCCCGTCTGGCCGCTTCCTGAGCGGCTCGCTCAGGATGGGCGCCAGCTCCGTTTCACCGATGGGGCGGCGTGCCGGGCGGAATTGTCGCGCCTCGATCTGCCGGGCTGAGCTCGGCCAGAAACGCGCCGACCGCATCGAATAACGCCTGCCGGCGGGCCTCGAGATGCATGCGATGCGCCCCGCCGGGCAGCCTGACGTCGCGCGCACCGCCGGGAATGCGTGAAAGCCGCGCGACCAGCCATGCCGCATCCGCATCCGTCGTGACCGGATCCCATTCTCCCCGCACGATCAGGGTCGGCGCACGGATCGCGGTCGGGTCATAGGGATAATGCCCCGCCCATGCGGCGGCCAGATCACGCTGCGGTCCCGACGGCACCAGCACCGATGGCGGGGTGCGCGACCCGCTGGTCGGGTCCGTGGCGAGATAATCGTGCGCCCAGACTTCGAACCGTTCGCGCGCGATGACGGTCTCCCCGGCAGGGACTCCCCATTGGAATCCGTTCCACTGATCTTCGGCGGTCACCGGATAGGTCGGGGTCGCCGGCACGGGCTCGGCAGGCTCGTGGCGGAGCGCGACCGGGCCGAACAGCACCAGCCGCTCGACCAGTTCGGGGTGCCGCGCGGCGAACATGCCGGCGGGCAGCGACCCACGCGAATGCGCGATCAGCGCCAGCCGCTTGCGGCCCGCCTGGCGCAGGATATGGCGGACCACGCGTTCGATCTCGCGCACCGAATCCCCGGCATCGCCGCGATAGGGCGCGGCCAGCCGGTCCGATCCGCCAAAGCCTGCGAAGTCGAACGCCCAGACGTCGAACCCGCGCGTGCGCAGATCGTCCATCCAGCTGCGCCCGTCGATGCGATAGGCGATCGACGATCCCGACGGGAAGGTCGCGCCATGGATATAGAGGACGGCCGGTCCATCCGCCGGTGCGTGGCGGAGCAGCAGCGCCGGCTCGCCACGCGTGCCGGTCAGCCGCGTCACCTCCTCGGCGGCTGACGGCGCCGCGGCCAGCGCCAGCGCGGCTGCGATGCCCTGAACGACGGGTTTGAACATGACTTTTCTCCTCGATTCGAACGTGCCCGGTGAAGGCAGGTTCGTAGCGAGGCATCTTGCTCGAACGCTTCGGTTAAGGCCGAAGCGTCCTGGCGGGGCTCAGCCCCGGTTCTTCAGCTCGTCGCCCAGGATTCGCACCACGTGCAGCACGTTGGTCGAGCCCGGCGTGCCGAACGGAACGCCCGCGCACACGATCACGCGATCGCCTGCCTTGGCGATACCCTGACGCAGCGCCATGCGCTTGGCCTTGGCGACCATGTCCTCGAACGAATCGACGTCGCGCGTGTGCACCGCATGGGTGCCCCACAACAGGCCCATGCGCCGCGCCGTCTCCATCTTCGGGGTCAGCACGAGGATCGGCACCGCGGGCCGCTCGCGCGCGATGCGGCGCGCGGTCGATCCCGACATGGTGAAGCAGATGATCGCGGTTGCCGACACCGTCGCCGCGATCGACTTGGCCGCTTCGGCCAGTGCGTCCGCCGTCGTCGGGTCGGGGCGGGTGACGGTGAAGTGCACGCGGTCGCCATGCGCCGGGTCGCGCTCCACCGAATCCGCGATCGCGTCCATCATCGTCACCGACTCGATCGGCCATTCGCCCGCGGCGCTCTCGGCCGAGAGCATGATCGCGTCCGCGCCGTCATACACCGCGGTCGCGACGTCGGAGACCTCGGCGCGGGTCGGGGAGGGCGAGGTGATCATCGATTCGAGCATCTGCGTCGCGACGATCACCGGGCGGCCCAGCCGCCGCGCGGTCTCGACGATGCGCTTCTGCATCGGCGGCACGCTCTGCGGCGGCAGTTCGACGCCGAGGTCGCCGCGCGCGACCATCACGCCGTCGCACGCCTCGACGATTTCCTCGAGCCGCGTCACCGCGCTCGGCTTTTCGATCTTGGCGAGCAAGGCCGCGCCGCCGCCGATGAGCTTGCGCGCCTCGGCCAGATCCTCGGGCCGCTGCACGAACGACAGGGCGATCCAGTCGACCTTCTGGTCGACCGCGAACGCCAGGTCGCTGCGGTCCTTCTCAGTCAGTGCTGCCAGCGGCAGGACCATGTCGGGGACGTTCAGTCCCTTGGAATTTGAAAGCGTGCCGCCGACCTCGACCCGCGTCTCGATCCAGCCGTCGCCATAGCGCGTCACGCGCAGCACCATCTTGCCGTCGTCGAGCAGCAGGCGCGCGCCCTCGGTCACTGCTTCAAAGATTTCGCGATGGGGCAGCTCGACGCGGGTCGCGTCGCCCGGCGTCTTGTCGCGGTCGAGGCGGAAGGTCGCGCCGGTTTCCAGCACCACCTTGCCGTCGGCGAACTTGCCGACGCGAAGCTTGGGTCCCTGCAGATCGGCGAGGATCGTCATCGGGCGGCCGGTGGATTTCTCCAGCGCACGGATCGCTTCGATCACCGGCACCTTCGATGCCTGATCGCCATGGCTCATGTTGATGCGGAAGGCGTCGGCGCCCGCGGCATAAAGCGCGGCGATCATCTCGGGCGCGTTGCTCGCAGGGCCGAGCGTCGCCAGGATACGCACCTTGCGCGAACGCGGATGGATCGCCTTCGACATTGTTCTTGTCTCCTCACTCGATTTCGGGGGCGGAGGGTTTCCGCCAGCTGCTGGGTCGAAATCGTTCCGCCATCCAGCGCTCGCGATCCATCTGGAGCGGATCGTCGCAACGCGGGCTTGTGCGGGCCGTTCCCTAACGGCAAATGCGGACGATACAACCGTGGAGGCGAAACAATGACAACGTTGGACCGAATCGACGACCGGATCGCCGCCGAAGCCTTTCGCCGCCTCGTCCGCCACCTGCGCCATCGCACCGATGCCGAGAATATCGAACTGATGGGCCTTGCCGGCTTTTGCCGCAACTGCCTTGCCGACTGGCTTGAGGAAGAAAGCCGCGGCCAGCTCAACAAGGACAGCGCGCGCCAGGCGATCTACGGCATGCCCTATGCCGACTGGAAGGCGCTCCACCAGAAAGACGCCACCCCCGAACAGGTCGCCCGGATGGAGGCGAGCATCGCCCGCAACAGGCGCGAGGCGGAACTGGACGACGCGCTCGACGACAGCTTCCCCGCCAGCGACCCGCCCTCGATGACCGATCCGGGGCGCTGAGCCCGGCCGCCAAGTCCCTGCTTCCCCGGCGGTAAATCGCTTGATAGACAAGCGCCGCCGCGGAGGTTCCCGCGTGACGGGGAGGGCAAGACATGTTCGAATATCTCATCGGCACACTGCCGCATTTTCTGGCCTATTTCGGCGCCGCCGTGGCGCTCGCGGTCGTGTTCCTGCTGATTTATGTGACGGTTACGCCGCACCGCGAATTCAAGCTGATCCGCGAAGGCAACAGCGCCGCTGCGACCCAGCTCACCGGCACCTTCCTCGGCTTTGCCATCCCGGTCGCGATCGTGATCGGCAATTCGGTCAGCATCCCCGACATGCTGCTCTGGGGCGCGGTCGCCGCGATCGTTCAGCTCGCAGTCTTCTTCGTCATCTCGCGCCTTCTGTTCAAGGCGATCTCCGACAAGATCGCGGAGGACTGCGTCTCTTCGGGCATCTTCGTCGGCGGCATGGGGCTTGGCGTCGGCATCCTCCAGGCAGCGTGCATGGTCCCCTGAGCGGCCGGCGAGGAGATCGAACATGAAGAAGCATCTCACCATGACCACCGCGATGGCTGCGGCGCTCATCGCGCTGCCGGGCTGCTCGGGTGGCGACGACTGGAACGAGGATGTCTATGCCTCGGGCGACACCGCAATCTGTGTCGACAAAGAGGGGAAGCGCGTCGACGACGATCAGTGCAGCAAGGATCGCGTCCATTATTCGGGCGGTGGCGGGTCCAGCGCCTTCCTCTGGTACTATCTCGGGCGCAGCTCGGCGGTCCCCTATTATGGCGATTCGATCCGGGACAAGCGTTACGCGGGTCAGGGGTCGTATCAGCCGCGTCCCGGCGCCAGCTATACCTCGGCGCCTTCGAGCACCCGCATGACCCGGTCCGCGGCAGTGTCGCGCGGCGGCTTCGGGTCGAGCGGGCGGAGCTTCGGCGGCGGCAGGTCCTGACCGGATGCAACGACACACGATTGCCCCGCGCGACAATTGGCAGGGCGCCGTCGAGGAGCAGGGACTGATCTGGCACAGCGATGCCGACGGCCCCTATTGGGACGAAAGCGCCTATTATTCCTTCACGCTGGATGAGGTCGAGCGGTTCGAGGCGGCGAGCGAGGCCGTCTATCAGCTGTTCATGGAGGCCGGCGAGTGGATCGTCGGCCAAACCGACGTGCTCGAACAGTTCGGCATCCCCGATTATTGCCACAAGGCGATCCGCGCTGCGTGGAAGGACGAGCCGCCCGCGCTCAACTATGGCCGGTTCGACTTCGGCTATACCGGTGATGACGATCCCAAGCTGTTCGAATTCAACTGCGATACGCCGACCTCGATGCTCGAAGCGGCGGTGGTGCAATGGGACTGGAAGGAAGCCTGCTTCCCCGATCTCGACCAGTATAACAGCCTGCACGAGAAGCTGATCGGCCGCTGGGCCGCGCTCCGCGCGCGTCTGCCCGGCCAGCGCGTCTGGTTCACCCATGTCGCCGACGCCGCGCATGAGGATACGATCACCACCACCTATATGCGCGATCTCGCCGCGCAGGCGGGGCTGGAGACGCATGCCGTGCTGATCGACGATATCGGCGTCGATGCGCAGGGCCGCATCGTCGATCAGGAAGATCAGCTGATCTCCGCGATCTTCAAACTCTATCCATGGGAATGGCTCGTCCGCGAAAGCTATGGACAGGACCTCATCCGCCATTTGCCGACCACCGTCTGGATCGAGCCGATCTGGAAGATGCTGTGGAGCAACAAGGCGATCCTGCAGGTGCTGTGGGCGATGTTCCCGGGCCATCCCAATCTGCTCGCCGCCTCGGTGGTCCGCGAGCGGATCGGTGAGAGCTATGTCGCCAAGCCGTTCCTCGCCCGCGAAGGCGCGAATATCGAGGTGGTCCGGCACGGTGAGACGCTCGCGCGCTCGCAGGGCGAATATCGCGACGGGCTGACCATGTATCAGGAACTCTTCCCGATGCGCGATTTCGGCAACGGTTATCCGGTGCTCGGCTGCTGGGTGGTCGATGGCGTCGCGGCGGGGATGGGCATCCGTGAGGACGGGCTGATCACCGGCAACCGCGCCCGCTTCGTTCCGCATGTCATCAGGGGGTAGGGGAATGCGCAATCTCAAGGCCGCGACCGACACGCTGCGTGAGCTGGCGGCGGCGTATCTGGTGTTGCTGTTCGCCGCGGCGGCACTGTTCATGTATCTCGAAAGCGCCCCCTTCCTCGACAGCCTCTATTGGGCGGGCACCACCGCGACCTCGACCGGCTATGGCGATATCTCGCCCAAGACCGCGGGCGGGCGCGTGCTCGCGCTGGCGTTGATGCATATCTCGATCTTCGGCGTTGCGCCGATGATCATCGTCCGGCTGATCGATCGACTGAACGAGAACCGCGACGCTTTCACCCATGAGGAGCAGGAGGCGATCGTCGCCCGGCTCGACCGGATCGAGGCGCTGATCGCCGCGCAGGCTGCACCACAGCAGCGCACCGGGGCGCCGCGCGAATGACGCTTCACCTATAACCCCGGTCTATTGGCGTCCAACGCTTGAGCCGTGGACACCCTCCCGGCGCGGGGCCAGTTTTTGCCCTCATGCCGATACTGGGGGGAACTTGCCGATGCTCGACCGACGTTGCTTTCTGTTGGGCTCGACCGCCACGCTGGCTGCGCTTCCCGCTATCGGCGCACCGCTTCGGCTCGCGCCGGTGATCACCGGGAGCAACCGCACGGTCGCGGGGCTGTCCGCACCCATCGACATCGTCGACGACAAATTCGGCATCCCGCACATCCGCGCCGCCACTATTCCCGACGCCTTTTTCGGACAGGGCTATGTCGTTGCGCGCGACCGGCTGTTCCAGATCGACCTGTCCTATCGCCGCGATCTTGGGCGGCTTGCCGAGGTCTTCGGCCCCAAATTCGCAAAGCATGACGGCGTCGCCCGCCTGTTCCGCTATCGCGGCGACCTGAATGCCGAACTGGCGCGTGTCCCCGCCGACGTGATCGCCTGCGCCCGCGCCTATGTCGCCGGGATCAACGCCCGCGTCGATGAGGTGACCGCCGATCCGACGCTGCTCCCGCTCGAATATGGCATCCTCGGCATCGCCCCGCTCAAATGGGATTTCGAGGATCTGGTGCGCCAGCGCGAAGCGTCGGAGGGCAATACCGACGACAGCGTCCGCCGCGCCCAGCTCGCCGCACTCGGGCTGCTCGATCTCGACGCCGTGGTCGCGCCGCTGCGCCCGGCGTGGACGATGACCGTCCCCAAGGGCCTCGACGCTGCCGCGGTCACCGATGCCGATCTCGGCGTGCTGCGCATCGGCCGGCTGCCCTTTGGCGGCCCGCCGCCCGCCGCCGATCCCGCCGCACCCGCTGCGCGCGTGTCCTCGCTCGATCACGCCGTGTCGGCCGAGCGCAACAATGCCGGCAGCAACGCCTGGACCGTTTCGCCCTCGCGCACCACGACCGGCCGCCCGATCCTCGCCAACGACCCGCATCTCGGGATCGGCGGGTTCAGCCCGCGCCATGTCGCGCACCTCACCGCGCCCGGCCTCGACGTGATCGGCGGCGGCTCGCCCGGGCTGCCCGGCATCATGCAGGGCCATACCGACCGTTTCGCCTTTGGCCGCACCAACTTCCATATCGACCAGAGCGACCTGTTCATCCTCGAGCTCAACCCCGAGAACCCTGAAGAGTATCGCCACAATGGCGGCTGGAAGCGCTTCGACACGGTCAAGGAGACGATCCCGGTCAAGGACGGTTCAGCCGAGAGCGTCACGCATCGCTACGCCGTGCAGGGCCCGGTGATCGCGCACGATCCCGCGCGCCGCCGCGCCAGCGTCCTCACCACGGTCGCGATGCAGCCCGGCTCGGCCGATTGCTTCGCGATGATCGCGATCAACCTGTCGAAGGACTGGGTGAGCCTGCGCAAGGCGTTCGCGCTGCACCCGTCGCCGACCAACTTCCACTATGCCGATGTTCAGGGGAATACCGGCTGGCAAGTGATCGGCTTCGCGCCGGTGCGCAAGGACGGCGACGGCCTGCTCCCCGTGCCCGGCGACGGCAGCCACGACTGGACCGGCATGCGCAACTTCAGCGCGCTGCCGAGCGAATATAACCCGAAAAAGGGCTGGTTCGCCTCGGCCAACCAGAACAACCTTCCGGACAATTGGCCGCGCGACCGCATCCCGGCCTTCTCGTTCCGCGAGCCCTATCGCTACGACCGCTGCGCCGAAGTGCTGGCATCGCAGCCCAGGCACAGCATCGCCGACAGCGTCGCGCTGCAGCACGACACGCTGTCCAAGCCGGCGCAGCAGTTCCTCGCCCAGCTGCCCGCCACCCCCTCCGCCGCGGTGAAGCCCGCGGTCGACCTGCTCCGCAGCTGGAACGCGCATCTCGACGCGAACAGCGGCCCGGCCGCGCTGTTCGAGATCGTCTGGCGTGATCTGTCGAAGCGCATGCTCGCCGCGATCGTGCCCGAACGCGCGAAGAACCTCGTCACCGAAATCTCGCCCTCGATCCTGCTCGGCCTGCTGGCGAAGCCCGACGCGCGCCTCGGCGCCGATCCCAAGGGCACGCGCGATGCGATCCTCGACGCCGCGCTCGTCGCGGGCTGGGCTTCGGCACAGCAACTGCTCGGCGCCGACCCCGCCGCATGGCGCTGGGGCAAGCTCCATCAGGTCAAGCTGCGCCACCCGCTCTCCGCCATCCCCGCCATCGCCAAGGCGTTTCCGGCGATCGAAGGGCAGGGGTCGGGCGGCGACGGCTTCACCGTGATGGCGCGCTGGCTCGGCTCCGGCCCCGGCTGGAACGTCGGCGGCGGCTCGAGCTACCAGCAGGTGGTCGACGTCGGCGCATGGGACAATTCGCAGATCCTGATCATCCCCGGCCAGTCGAATGATCCGCGCTCGCCGCATTATCGCGACCAGTACGGCTCGTGGATCGCGGGCGACACGCTCCCCTTGCTCTACAGCCGCGCCGCGGTGGATAAGGCTGCGGCTTCGCGCACCACGCTCAAACCGTCCTGAGGGGGACCATGCTCCGCCACATCGCCGTTTGCCTGCTCCTCGCCGCGCCCGCCGCGGCGCAGGACGCGCCCCTCGATCGCGCCCTGACGGACTTCCGCAAGCTCCACCGCACCGAGGTCCAGCGCGCCAATATCGCCGGCAGCAGCTTCTACCTTGTCCGCAATGGCCGCACGCTCGCTGCCGACCATCTCGGCGAGCAGGATGCCGACGCCCATGTCCCAGTCGATGCCAACACCATCTATCACTGGGCGTCGGTCACCAAGACGATGACCGGCATCGCGATCCTGCAGTTGCGTGATCGCGGCCTGCTCAAGCTCGACGACCCGGTCGTGAAGTACGTCCCGGAGCTGGCGAAGGTCCACAACCCGTTCGGCGACACCGGCGCGATCACGATCCGCCAGTTGCTCAGCCACAGTGCCGGCTTCCGCAACGGCACCTGGCCGTGGCGCGACAAGGAGTGGCAGCCGTTCGAACCGCCCAGCTGGAAACAGCTCGAAGCGATGCTTCCCTATACTGAAGTCCAGTTCAAACCCGGCAGCCGCTACAGCTATTCCAACCCCGGCATCGTCTATCTCGGGCAGGTGATCGAGCGGCTGTCGGGCGAGGACTACGAAGTCTATATCGACAAGAACATCCTGCGCCCGCTCGGCATGCATGCCAGCTATTTCGATCGCACCCCGCCGCATCTGCTGCGCCACCGCTCGCACAGCTACTATATTCGCGACGGCAAGCGCACCGCCGCGGCGTTCGACGCCGATACCGGCGTCACCGTCTCCAATGGCGGCCTCAACGCCCCGATGCCCGACATGGCGCGATACGCCGCTTTCCTCCTCGGCGACCCGGCGCGGAAAGCGGACTACGACCTGATCCTCAAGCGCGCCTCGCTCGACGAGATGTGGCAGCCCCAGCTCCCCGCGGGCGACGACTTTTCACAGGGCCGCATGGCCACCACCACGCAGGTGGGGCTGTCGTTCTTCATCGACCGCGTCGAGGGTGTCCGCGTGATCGGCCATAATGGCGACCAGAACGGCTTCCGTGCCTATCTCAGCCTGTGTCCCGACCGCGGCATTGCCACGCTGCTCGCCTTCAACACCGAGACGCGCGGCGTGCGCAACGACCCCGGCAACCGCGAGACCGCCGAATCGCGCGTCGCGCTCGCGACCGATGCGCTGTGCCGGGCGGCGGGGTAGGGGCGGTTCGCCCGAGAATGACCGCGAAGTGCCGGCGGCAATGGTTAATTCTCGCCTTTTCTTTTCGCAGCCTGCTGATCATTCGGCGTCCGGAGCCGATCACCCAGATTGATGATTCGCGCGCCGATAGTTAGGGTCCGTGCGTGCGATGTCCGAACTCGTGAGATCTTCCTCTGCGCTGACTGCGATCCAGATCGCCACGCTTCGCCTCGTCTATTGCGGACTGTCGTCGAAACAGATCGCCCGGCGCCTCGGTACTTCACCCCATACGATCGATGCCCGCGCTGCGCGCGCCGCCCGGAATCTGGGCTTGCCGGATCGAGGAGCGGCTGCGCGATGGGTAATGGCGAATATGCCCGGGCCATATGAGAGGTTGATATATGAACTGATGGCGGTTGCCCCCCGCCTGCCATCGGCTGCAACCTTCTCCTCGCCGAACGATGCTCTGATCGGTTTGAGTGAGGGGGTTGCGGAAATCCACGCCGCCTATGTCCCGCCCTCGAACCTGCTCAGGGAAGAAGTCCGGTCTTGGAAATGGGGGAATCCGGATGAAGTTCGTCCGCTCACACGTGCCGGGCTGATCCTGATCCTCGCGTTCCTGATCCTGGCGATCGTCTTCACCCTGCTTGCGATGGGTGAACGAGCCAGCGACTGGGCCCGCGAGAATCTCCCAAATTACTCGCAGGCCAACGACTAACCGCGGCGCCCCTTCGCGCTGCGAAGGGGAATGATGCATGTCTGAATTCATTCATGAGATTGCCGCGGAGGTATCTCCGCTGGTCCTGGCCGCTGACGAGGCCATGGAGGACGCGGTGGTCGCGCTCGCGAACCTGATGGCCGGGGCGGTCGCCCGGCGCCGGGAAGCCGGGATTCTTCCGGCGCACGCTCAGCCGACCGTACTGCTCCTTCACCGCGCACTCTCGCAGACGATCGAAACGCAGAGCAACGTCCTTCGCGTCCATGGCAAGCTCGCGGATCAATACCGCACCCTTGCCAGCGACGATGTGCACGCGATCACGGTCGAGGGCGTCCAGCGTTCTGCCGAGCGGGCCACGCGTCATCGTCATGGTCTTGTTGCGGTAAACGCTGCCTGACCGCTTGACCGCGGCCGTCAGGCATGGCGGGTCTAGCCAATGCGATTTGCAATTGTCCTGGCCATCCTCGCCTTCCTGCTCACGGCCGTCGTGAGTGTTGGATTGAACGCGCACTATGCGCAGACCCATGGAGAGTTCCTTGTCTATGTCTCCGCGGCACGCGTCGCTTTCTACATCGGCTTGGCGATAGGCACATGCACCTATGCCATCCGCTGTGGCGGCACGCCCGAGCGCATAGTCGGGATCGTGATTCTCGCCGGACTGGCGGGGGATCCGATCCTGCACCAACTCTTCCATCTGCGCTTTGCGACGGTCGATCCAACGCATCTCGTCATCGACATCAGCCGGTTCGCGGCCTTCGCCGCCGTCGCACTGACTGCCAGCAGGTTTTGGCCGATATGGATCAGCTCATTTCAATTGCTCGCTCTCGGCGCGCACGTCGCCAAGGCGATGGATCTCGCAATTCACCCGATCGTCTATGCAACGATGAGCGTAATGTGGTCGTACGGGATGCTCGCCGTCCTGATCATCGCGACCCATTATCATCGGCGGCAGACCGCGCACGGCGAGATGCGGAGCTCCTGGAGCGACTTCTCGCGCCGATAGGCAAACCGGCAGGTGAATTCGCCGAGCGCCTGATTCTGCGCTTTGCCTCATTGGGCGGGGTGCTCGGCGCCAGTTCGACAGCGATCATCAACGAGACGTCGGCGGATGTCGTGGAGCTGCTCGATGCGCATCGTGCGCTGCTTGCGCATAGCCTTCGCGACCGGCTTCTCGATATGCCCATCACGGCCAGCGGGGCTGCGCTCGAGCGATACCTCGTCGCCACATTGGGTGACGCGCGTTCGGAAAGAATGCGTGTGCTCTATCTGGATGGCGGCAATCGCCTGATTCAAGACGAGCTGATTGCCGAGGGCGATCCGGGATCCATTCCCGTTTCGACCCGCAAGGTTCTGAACCGGGCACTCGAGCTGTGCGCCAGCGCGGTCATCCTGGTCCATAATCATCCGGGCGGATCAGCGGAGCCCAGCTCAGCGGATATCGCGTTCACACGACGCGTTGCCGATGCGGGAAAGCACCTCGCGATCCGGCTTCACGATCATCTCATCATTGCTGGAAGCGCGTGTGTCAGTCTGCGTGAGCGGGGATTGCTTCAATGAACATGCCAATCGAAAATACGCGAGCCGTGGCCGGCAACGCGGAAGAGGTGATGTCTGGCCCCAAGCCTGTCGTCCAGATACGGCGGACTGCCAGCCGCTCGCCCGATGGTGAGGCACCATCGTACGAGCAGTCGATTACCCTGGCAGCGCGGTCGCTCTATCGCGCGAGACGGCGCCGGCTGCAGCATTTCCCTTCCCTGGAGCGCGACTTCGGCGAACCGGTCTGGGATCTGATTCTCGACCTGTTTGTTGCGGAACGGGAAGGGCGGCCGGTTTCGATCACCAGCGCGTGCGTTGCCGCATCTGTTCCCCTTACCACTGCGCTTCGCTGGATTCAGCAACTGGAGGGGATGAACGTGCTCCTCCGCAAACCTGATCCAAACGATCGACGTCGCGCGTACATCCACCTTTCCCGATCCACCGCTGCGGCGATGGAGCGCTACATCAGCGATCTGATGGCGGAAGGGGCAGTGGGCTGATCGACGGCTCTCGCCTCGAGTGTCAGCGCAAGGGCATGGTCGATGTGGCAGGCAATGCGAGACATACCAAGCGCATCGGCGGCATTGAGCGCGGAGCGCAACAACGAAATCAGGTCGGTTGAGGTCGGCTGTACTGGCATTGTGATCAATCCTTGTCTGTCCAGCGACATGTCGATTCCGAGCGATGAACACAATCAGCATTCAGCGCCCGGATTGCGCGACTTGCTCCAATTCAAACCAAATCAACCAGGGACTGTGTGATGATTCAGGATGACGCGGAGCGATATGCGCTCGAGGTTCGCGATCGCGTCTTCGGCGCGACCGTTCGCGCAATCGCCGATCAGATGCATCCGAAGGGGGTTTCGGAGTCGGCACGCTCGCTCAGTTTCAATGCGACGATCGATGCGCTTCTGAAGGTCGTTGCCGAGCTGGTGGCGGAGGCGCAGGTCTCGACAAACCCCGTGGTTCAAAATGCGATTCTGGCCAATCTGAACCATGCGCTGGAAAAGCATTTCGAGAACGCGAAGCGCTCCATCGCAGAGCATGAAAGTCATCGGGCGCGCGCCCGCCGCGACCTCAATTGAGCGTGTGCGGGATTCGATTGCCGCGCGGCGGGCCGGTTCGTTCCGACATAATCGAGGCGATATCCTGGCGCGGACCCCTCGCACCCTGAGCGTTCGCACCCTATCTCCCCTCTAGCTTCCCCTAAAGAACAAAGCTAGAACCAGCCCCTATGAGTCTGACCCATATCTCCGTCCGCGGCGCGCGCGAGCACAACCTCAAGGGCGTGGACATCGACATCCCGCGCGACACCCTCACGGTCATCACCGGCCTGTCCGGCAGCGGCAAGTCGAGCCTCGCCTTCGACACCATCTATGCCGAGGGTCAGCGCCGTTACGTCGAATCGCTCAGCGCCTATGCGCGCCAGTTCCTCGAGATGATGCAGAAGCCCAATGGCGAGCATAACGGGGGCCTGCCCCCCGGCCG
>CAZBYE010000027.1:0-20615 GCA_964496045.1 uncultured Stakelama sp. | reverse complement strand
GAGGCCAAGCAGCGGAAAAGCAGGGGTGAAGCCGGCCGGTGCGGCGGCATCGTGCAGGTAGCGGTCGGGAGCCATGGATTGCGTGCGGAAAATTTGCGAGCTATTGCTCACATTGTCTACTCGCATTGGAGCGCTGAGCGGCAATGGCACGCGCAATTTCGATGAACCCGCGGAAATCGGCATCGCAGGCCCGGTCGCAGGTGACAGTCGAAGCGCTGCTCGACGCCACTGCTCGCATTCTGTTACGCGAGGGGTACGACCGTGCCAGCACCAACCGGATCGCCGCGGCGCTGGTGGCGCGTCACAACCGCCAGATTCTGGCGCTGCTGAGCGAGGCGATGGCCGCGGTAGCATCGCTCGACCTCGAATCTGCGCTGCGTGAACTGATCCGCTCGATGCGCACCGCGTCGATCCCGAGCTGCACCGGATCTTCGATGAGCAAGTCCCCCGTCACGGGCAGCTGGCGGAGATCGAAGCGATCAAACACGAAACCTTCGCGGTGGTTCGCGCCTATCTCGAATCGCGCCAGAGCGAGATCGGAGTGACCGACCTCGACACCGCGACCTTCATCTGCGTGACCACGGTTGAGATGCTGACCCATGAAATCGTGATTCGTCCACCAGACTCGCCCAGAATCGAGGCAATCAACTTCGTGGACGAGGTGACCCGCCTGCTCGCCGGCTATCTGCGTCCTATACCCGCTATCGCCTGACGAGCGCCCGGCTGGCCACCGCGTCGAGTTTCGCCAACAAGGCTGGATCGCGCGCGGCCGGTGCGGTGATCAACGCGGCGTCGAGGCACGTATCGATCGGCGACGGTTCGCGAATTTCGGGCAAGCCACGTAGCAGCGCCGTCACCATCGCACGCGCCTTGGCGGCATTGCTCGAAAGTTGTGCGAGAATCTGCGCGACATCTACCCCGGCCTCTTCCTCCCGCCAGCAGTCATAGTCGGTGACCATGCCGACCAACGCATAGGGCAGCTCAGCCTCGCGCGCGAGCTTGGCCTCGGGCATCGCGGTCATGCCGATGATGTCGCAGCCCCAGCTGCGGTAGAGATGGCTTTCGGCACGGGTCGAGAATTGTGGCCCCTCCATCGCAAGGTAAGTACCGCCTTCGTGAACCTGCGCGCCTGCCGACCGCGCCGCTTCCGCCGCGAAACGCGAAAGCCGCGGACATACCGGGTCTGCCATCGACACATGCGCAACCATGCCGCTGCCATAGAAGCTTGATGGGCGGCCCTTGGTGCGGTCAATGAACTGATCGGCAACCGTGAACGTCCCCGGCGCGCGCTCCTCGGTCAGCCCGCCGACCGAGGAGACGGCGAGAATGTCCGTCACACCTAAGCGCTTTAGGCAATCCACATTGGCGCGGTTGTTGAGTTCAGACGGTGATATCCGGTGTCCGCGCCCGTGCCGCGGCAGGAACGATACGCGGGCATGGCTCATCCGTCCGGTGAAAATCGCGTCCGAAGGCTCGCCCCAGGGTGAGGCAATGGAAACCCATTCACCCCCTTCGACTCCCTCAACGTCGTAAAGCCCCGAACCCCCGATGATTCCGATATGCCAGCCGCTCACTGCACCCCCTTCGCGTTCACCCGCGGACGGGCGTAGACGAAGTAGATGACAACCCCGAGTGCGTTCCAGCCGAGGAACCAGAGCTGTGTTTTCATCGGCAGGCTGAAGAACAGGTAGATGCAACCCAGTACTGCGCCTCCGCCCACCAGCCACCAGAGCGGCGTGCGGAACGTGCGCGGCGCATCGGGCGCGCGGCGGCGCAGGACCATCATGCACACGGCGACCGCAGTGAACGCTGCGAGCGTCCCGGCATTGGCGAGCGCTGCGATTTCATCGATCGGCAGCAGGCCCGCGATCACCGCAACGATCGCCGCGGTGAACAAGGTGATCCGAACCGGCGAGCCGCGGCTCGATACCTTGGCGAGAGCGATCGGCAACATCCCGTCGCGGGCCATGGTGAAGAAGATGCGGCTTTGACCGAATAGGAAACCGAGTAGCACCGTAGGCAGCGCGATCACCGCGGAGACGGCGAGGAAGGTCGCGAAACCGGGACGCCCGAGGTCGCGGAGGATCAGCGCGAGCGGCTCAGGGCTGTTGGCGAAATGCGTGAACGGCGTCGCACCGACCGCTGCCACCGCGACGAGCATATAGATGGCGATGCACGCAATCATCGACCCGACAATGCCGATGGCGAGATCACGGCCCGGATTCTTGGTCTCCTCCGCCGCGGTCGAGATCGCATCGAAGCCGTAAAAGGCGAAGAAGATGATTGCAGCCGCCGCCATCACCCCGCGCTCAACGCCGTCGGGCGACATCGTCTTGGCGAACCCGAACGGCGCGAACGGCTCGAGATTGGCGCCATTGAAATAGGGCAAGGCTACCGCAACGAACACGGCGAGCGCGATGATCTTGACCACCACCAGCGCGGCGTTGAGCGTCGCGCTCTCTTTGGATCCGAGGCACAGCAGCCCCGCAACCACGGCGATGATGAAGATCGCCGGCAGATTGACGATACCCTCAGCATGCGGCCCCGCCATCAGCTCCAGCGGCATGCCCGTCCAGGCATGCAGCAACGGCGCGGCATAGCCCGACCAGCCAACCGCCACGGTGCTGACCACCAGCGAATATTCGAGAATCAGCGACCACCCGACGACCCAGGCGATGATCTCGCCCAGCACGGCGTAGCTATAGGTATAGGCGCTGCCCGATGCGGGCATCATCGTCGCCATTTCGGCATAAGCGAGCGCGGCGCAGGCGCAGATCGCGCCAGCGATGACGAATGACAGAATCACGGCGGGGCCGGCCTTGCCCGCGCCGACGCCGATCAGCGTCAGGATGCCAGTGCCGACGATCGCGCCGACACCCAGCGCAATAAGGTGCGGCCAGCTCAATGTGGCGGCAAGGCGATGCTCGGGCGCATGGTCGGCGGCCCCCTTCACCGTCTTCGTCCGAAACAGTCCGCCAGCCATAGGAACCCCCTTTGTTGCAGCTGAGACTGGTGCGCCGCAGTCCGCGCGCCGTCAACGGTTCATGCGACAGACAGCGAGCCGGGCGCAGGGTCGTTACGCTCTCGCCATTCGGAGGATTGATCGATGGACCGCCGCCTCTTCCTGTCCTTCGTCGGTATCGGCGCCGCAACGCCCGCACTTGGCCAGTCGCGCGCGGCCGAAGCAGTCAACCCGCAGATCGACTATCCCGGCTTCCAGCAGTTGACCGGCGATGTCGGCGCGCTGCGCGCGGAGCGGCTCTTGCCCTTCGCGCAATTCAAGAAACAGGCGGCCTCAGCCGGCACCCTGCTGCTCGACGCACGATCGGAGAGCGCGTTCAGCGAAGGGCATATCAAGGGGGCGGTCAACCTGCCCTTTCCCGATTTCAACGCGGAGTCGCTGGAAGAAACGGTCGGACCGAACGTCCACCGCCGCATCCTGATCTACTGCAACAACAATTTCTCAAACCGCACGCGTCCCGTGCCGATGAAGGCGCGGCCGCTGGCGCTCAACATCCAGACGTTCATCAACCTGGTCGGCTATGGCTATCGCAATGTGTGGGAACTGGCCGACGTGATCGACTTCAACGACCCCAAGGTGGAGTGGGTGCGCGCGTAGGGGATCCTCTCCCCCTTCCGTCACCCCGGCCTTGTGCCGGGGTCCACGGCGCCGCACCGGCTACCTTCAAACCCTTGTGTCCAGCGTCTGCCTCCCGGTGGACCCCGGCACAAGGCCGGGGTGACGTGATGAGGATGCGGTGGCGTTAGGGGAAACAGAAAACGAACCCATTCCGCCTGCTATTTTGCCGCGAAGCGGATCGCCTGGCCGCCGCCCGGCGCCAGCGCCAGCATCAGCTTGTCGCCACGCTTCACCTTCTTCGTTTCGATCACGTACTTATGCCGCGTATCGCTGTCGAAGCGCGTATCGGGCGCGTCGCGATAGATTTGCGCGGTATAGGTCTTGCCCGGATCGAGGAAGTCCAGCGTCACCTCCAGATTACGCGCCTGCTCGTCGCCGACCGAACCCAGATACCAGTCGGCGCTATTCCGGTCCTTGCGCGCGATCGTCACATAGTCGCCGACCTCGCCGTTGAGGATGCGCGTGTCCGCCCAGTCGACGGGCACGTCCTTGATGAACTGGAACGCGTCCATCAGCCTGGCGTAGGTCTCCGGCTCGTCGGCGGCCATCTGCACCGGCGAGTAGATCACGACATATTGCGCGAGCTGCTTGGCGATGGTCGAGGGGATGTCGCTGTCCTTCTCGCCCTTGAGGCTCAAGATGCCCGGCGTGAAGTCCATCGGTCCCGACAGCATCCGGGTGAAGACGAGATTGGCTTCATGCTCGGGCGGGTTCTTGCCCTGCCAGGCCATATATTCTTGGCCGCGCGCGCCTTCGCGGGCGAGCCAGTTAGGATAGGTGCGGCGGAGGCCGGTGTCCTTGATCGGCTCGTGCGGATCGACGCTGATCTTGTACTTGGCGGCGGCGAGCACGACGCGCAGGTGATGGTTCGACATCCACTGGCCGTCATGCCATTCGCGATGCTCCGAACCGCCGGGATCGACCCGGCCGATCTGCCCGGCGTCGGCGACATAGCCGGTCTTCACTACCTTTTGCCCATGCGCAGCCGACCATGCGAAGGCCGTGTCGAGTTGCTTGTCATAGTGGCTGGCCGAGCCGCCGGTCTCGTGATGGCCGACCAGCGCAGTGCCCTTGGACTTGGCATAGGCAGCCAGACCCGCGGCGTCGAAATCCTCGGTCGGGCCGGAGAAATCCATGTCGGTGCCGTTGCCGAACCAGTCGCCGTCCCAGCCGACATTCCACCCCTCGACCAGCACACCAGGAATGCCGTTCGCGCCGGCAAAGTCGATATAGCGCTTCACATTCTCGGTGGTGGCGCCGTGTTGCGGGCCGCGCGCCCAGCTCCACTTGCCCTTGATCATGTTCCACCACACGCCGACGAACTTGCCGGGTTTGACCCAGCTGACATCGCCGAGCTTGTTCGGCTCGTTGAGGTTCAGCGTCATGCGGCTGCCGGTGTAGAGACCCGCGGCATCGTCGGCGATCACCATGGTGCGCCAAGGCGTGGTGAACGGCCCCTGCTTGACCACCTTGGCCGGCCCCGCACCGGGCGAGAGCTGCGCCTTGAACCGCGTGCCGGTCACGCGGCGCAGCCACATGCTGGAATAGTCGACCAGCGCGGCTTCGTGGAAGGCGATATGCGTGCCGTCCTCCAGCTTCACCGTGATTGGCGTGTGTGCCTGACCGACTTCGGAAATCGGCGTGCGGTTGTAGAGATATTCGTAGCGGTTCCATTCGCCCGCCGGGATCCACCAGGCGGAGCCGTTGCCCGCCAGCCCGAACTCGGTCAGCTCGTCGGCGATGTTGGCGTGCTTCAAATTGGGCTGATCGGGAAATTCGTAACGGAAGCCGACGCCCTCGTCGAAGATACGGAACACCACGTCCATGACGCGGGCCAGCGCGGTGGTTTCCTTGAGGCGTACACGAAATTCGGTGTGGCGGTCGCGGATGCTCTTCCACTCACCCCAAGGCTGCTCCCAGGTCGTGTCCGCCGAGGTCGTCGCCTGGCTCTCGATCGCGAAGCGACGCTCGAGCTTTGGCGCGTCGGTGAGCAGGAAACCGAGCCGCGAGGGTTCGATCAGCGCCTTGCCGTTACGCGCGACGGCATAATGCGGTCGCCCGTCGCCATCGACGGTGACCGTGACGCGCAGCTTGCCATCGGGCGAGGCAGCGGTTGCGCCGCCCTCCTTCAAGGCAGTGTTCTGCACCACGCCCTGCGCCAGCGCCGGCATCGCCATCATCGAAGTCAACGCTGTCAGCGCGATCAGTCTGCCCATCTCACTCTCCTGTTACGCCGCCATCTTCTCAGGCGATTTGTTCGAGCACCAGCCCGCTATGGGCGGGCAGCGATCCCGGTGCCGCACCGTTCACGGCCGCCAGTACGCGGAAACGGTCCGGCTGTGCTGGATGCCATGCCAGCGGCGCCTTGCCCAGATTGAACGCGCAGATCAGCGCCTGCCCGTCCGCGGTGCGGTTGAAGACGAGCAGCGATTCGCCCGCTTCCAGCACCTCCATCGACCCATTCCGGAGCGCCGGATTGGCTGCGCGCAACGCGATCAGCCCGCGCGTCAGGTTGAGCAGCGAACCATTCTCCCTGACCTGCCGGTCGACCGCCAACGCGGCGTGATCGGGACCGAGCGGCAGCCACGGCCTGCCCTGCGTGAAGCCAAGGTTCGCCGCCTCCGCCTGCCAGGGCATCGGCGTGCGCACGCCGTCGCGGCTGAGCGTCAGCGGCCAGTTGGCGATCGCCTCGGGATCCTGAAGCTGGTCATAGGCGATCTCGACCTGGGTCAGGCCAAGCTCCTCGCCCTGGAACAGGATGGCATTGCCGCGCAGGCACATGAGCAACAGCATCTTCATCGCGGCGAAGGCATCGCGATGCGCTCCATCCGCCCAGCGCGACAGTGCACGTGGCGCATCGTGGTTTTCGAATGCCCAGCTCGGCCAGCCGGTGCCCGGCGCATCAGGCCAGGTCGCCACCGCCTTCTTCACCAGCGCGGGGGTCAGCTTGTCCGCATAGAGGAAGTCGAAGCTGTACGCGCTGTTGAGCCGCGCCTGCCCTTGCGTGAAGGCGTGCATCTCCCTTTCCGGCGTCGGCCCGCCGACTTCGGCCACGGTGAAGCGGCCACCATAGCTGTCGGTCAATTCGCGATGCCGCTCGAGGAAGCGCACGATGTCGGGATGGCTCTGGTTATAGAGATGCTGCTGGAAATCGAACGGGCGCGTGCGCGGCGCGCCGGTGTCGGGCGCCGGCGGATTGTCGCGAAATTCGGGATCGTGCATCGCGAAGTTGATCGCATCGACGCGGAAACCGTCGACACCGCGGTCGAGCCAGAATTTCGCTGCCGCCAGCGCCGCGTCCTGCACCCGCGGGTTATGCAGATTGAGATCGGGCTGCTCGCTCAGGAAATTATGCAGATAATATTGGCCACGGCGCGCATCCCAGGTCCAGGCCGGGCCGCCGAACACCGACTGCCAGTTGGTCGGCGGCGAACCGTCGGCCTTGGCATCGGCCCAGACATACCAGTCAGCCTTGGGATTGTCGCGGCTCACACGGCTTTCCTGGAACCAGGCGTGCTGATCCGAGGTGTGCGAATAGACCTGATCGATAATGACCTTGAGGCCGAGCGCGTGCGCCCTTTCAATCACAACATCGGAATCGGCGAGCGTGCCGAACACCGGATCGACCCCGCAATAATCGGCGATGTCATAGCCGAAATCACGCATCGGCGAGGTGAAGAAAGGCGAGAGCCAGATCGCGTCGGCGCCGAGCGAGGCGACGTGGTCGAGATGTGCGGCAACGCCGGGCAAGTCGCCGATCCCGTCGCCGTTCGAATCCGCGAAACTGCGGGGGTAGATCTGGTAGATCACCGCGCCGCGCCACCAGTTGCGATCCGACTGTGCGCTGGTCATACGCGACGGCTCGCTCACTTGGCGCCTCCGGTGACTGCGCAGGCGATATAGCCGAACGCCGGGATCGTCACGGTGACGCTTCCGGGGGCCGACGCCGCTGCTGCGCATTGGCCAACCAGCGGTGCGAAGGCAGCGGAGCCGACGCCTACCTCCACTTGCCGCGTAATCGCAGTGCCGCTGGTGTTGAATGCAACCAACACCTCGGCACCCGTCTGCGGATCGAAGCGCGAGACCGCGAACAGCCCGGGCTTCTCGTCATAGCCACGCGTCACCTGCCGACCGCGCAACAGCGCCGGCGTCGCCTTGCGTATCGTCGACAGCTTCGCGATCTCGGCATAGAGCGGATGGCCGATGTCGAAGTTCGAGTCCGCGGTGGTCTTGCTCGTGCCGAGCAGCCTGTTGTCGTTATAGACCGCGACCTTGCTCGGGAACATGTCCTCGCGCGCGTCCTGATCGTTGCCGTCGGCGACAAAGCCCTGCTCGTCGCCGGCGTAAATGGTCGGCACGCCGCGCAGCAGCAGCAGCATCGCATGGGCGAGCTTCACGCGCGCCAGCACCTCGGCATCGCTTGCCTTGGGGAACGCCTTGCGCACATCGGTCGAGAAGCGGCCGTGATCGTGGTTGGAAATGAAGGTGGGCAGCAGCAGCGCGGTCGCCGCGCCGCCTTCGTACAGCGCGTCGCGATCGAACATCGCGGCGAGGACGTCGGGGCCTTTCTCACCTGCGACGGCGTGCTGGACCGCGGCGCGGAAACCGAAGTCGAGGACGCTGGGGAGTTGATGGACGCGCGTGTGCAGCGCGAGATCGCCGACATCCCCGTCGTTCGCGACTTCGCCGAAGATATGGAAATTGGGGATGCCCTTCGCCTTCGCGCGATCGATCATCGCCTTGGAAAAGCCCTGCCAGAACTCGGCGTTGACGTGGCGTGCGGTATCGATGCGGAAGCCATCGATCCCGAACTGATCGATCCAGCCACCATAGATGTCGATGAACCCCTGCAGCACGCGCGGGCTTTCGGTCATCAGGTCGTCCAGCCCGACAAAGTCGCCCATCGTCGAGCTTTCGTTGCGGAACGTCGTGTTGCCGCGATTGTGATAATGGATCGGATCGTTGAGCCAGGCGGGAACCTTCACGGTCCGCTCCGCCTCGGACACGAAGGGCGTGTAGGCGTAGTTCGGGTCGGTGAGCTTCGCGAAATTCTCCGGCGTCTGCACGCTGTCGCCAACGAAGCCCGGGTTGATCGCCGCGCCCTTCACCCCGCCCTTGCGCTGATAGGGATAGTCGGCACGACTGCGATAGTCGCACGCACTCGTCGGGCATTCGCGATACTGGATCACATCCGCGGTGTGGTTGGTGATGATATCGAGATAGACCTTGATCCCGCGCGCATGTGCGGCGGCCACGAACGCCTTCATCTCTTCATTGGTGCCGAAATGCGGGTCGACCCGGGTGAAGTCGGTGATCCAGTAACCGTGATAGCCGGCCGATTCCTCGCCTGGACCGCCCTGCACAGGCTTGTTCTTGTAGATCGGTCCAAGCCAGATCGCGGTGGCGCCGAGCGACTGGATGTAATCGAGCCGCCGGATCAGCCCCTTGAGATCGCCGCCGTGGAAGAACCCCTTGTGCGAAGGATCGAAGCCGGTCGTCAGGCGATCTCCTTTGAGGCCGCCTTTGTCGTTCGACGGGTCGCCATTCTCGAGGCGGTCGGGGAGGAGGAAGTAGAGAATCTCCGTCTCCGCCGCGCGGGCGCGCAGATCAGCGGGGGCAGCGGTCTGCGCGCCGGCGGAGGTGCTGGCGAACAGGGTCAAAGCGAGGGCAAGCGTTCTCATGCGATACTCGACTGGCTGGAGATTGAAAAAACGGCGCAGAAGCGCTCGAGATAGTCGGCGTGGCCCGGCATGCGTGCGGCATCGCGGGTGAAGGCATCGGTCAGGGTGGACAGGAACTGGTCGAGCTGGTCATCGCTCAATGCGTCGGCGAGCGGGTGCCAGCGTTCGGGGATGAGCCCCTGCCCCATCATCACCTGAATCCAGCCGGGAACGTCGAACAGCTCATCGCCCTCACGGATGATCCGGCCGCTCGCGCGGAACAGGTCGAGGCGGAAGGCGAGGCTCTCCGGAAGCACCATTCCGCGCTGCGCCGCCCAGAAGGGATCATCCCGGCGGTTGGCGACATAATGGAGGATCACGAAGTCGCGGATCCGCTCGATCTCGAAATCGGTGAGGCGGTTATACGCATCGCGATCGACGTCCATGACCGGACCATTGGGCAGGAAATCGAGCAGCCGGGTGATCCCGCTCTGGATCAGGTGAATACTGGTCGATTCGAGCGGCTCGAGAAATCCCGAGGCCAGCCCGATCGCGACGACGTTGCGGTTCCACGCCTTGCGCCGCTTGCCCGCGCGGAACTTGAGCAACCGGGGCTCCGCCTGCGGGGCACCGTCGAGATTGGCGAGCAGCACCGACGCCGCCTCATCCTCGCCGACATGCGCTGAGGAAAAGACATAGCCGTTGCCGGTGCGGTGCCGGAGCGGGATCCGCCACTGCCATCCGGACGCGCGTGCGGTGGCGCGGGTGTAGGGGATCAGCGGATCGGCACGATCGCACGGCACCGCGAGCGCGCGGTCGCACGGGAGCCAGTGGCCCCAATCCTCGAACCCGGTCTCGAGCACGCCCTCGATCAGCAGGCCTCGAAAACCCGAGCAATCGACGAACAGATCACCCGCGACACGCACGCCGTCGGCGAGGACCAGGGCCGCGACATCGCCGCTCTCGCCGTCGCGTTCGACCTGCTCGATCCGCCCCTCGATCCGGACGACGCCGCGCCCCTGCGCGTAGCGGCGCAGATAGGCGGCATAGAGGCCGGCATCGAAATGAAAGGCATAGGGCATGGGCGGCAGGACGCTGTCCGCCGCGCGCTCGACATGCGCGAAGCGGCCGGCCCGGGCCGCCACCGCATTGAGCGCATAATCGCCGAGCGGCCCTGCCCGGCCCGCCGCATGCGCTCGCAGCCAGTAATGATGGAAGGGCAACAACCCGAGGCCACGCCCGACCTGCCCGAAAGCATGCATATAGCGCTCGCCCGGCGCACCCCAGCCGTCGAACTCGATGCCGAGCTTCCACGTGCCCTGCGTCTCGCGCAGGAACTCCGCCTCATCGATGCCGAGCGCCTGATTGAACAGGCGGATCATTGGGATCGTCGCCTCGCCCACGCCGACCGTGCCAATCTCCTCGGACTCGACCAGCGTGATCGTCCAGCCCTGCCCGCAGAAGCGCGCGAGCGCGGCCGCTGTCATCCAGCCCGCGGTACCGCCGCCGGCGATGACAATGCTGCGGGAGCTGTACGGCATGGGATCGGCCATCCTTCAGCGATCCTCAAAACGTCCCCGCCGCAGTTGAACCACGGCGGGGAGGCGGGGGGAAGTCAGAGCTTGTAGCTCAACCCGAGCAGGTAACGGACGCCATAGCGCTGATGGTCGACCGTCAGAGCCTCGTCCGCGATTTCATGCGTGACAAACGGCTCGTCGGTCAGGTTCTGCGCCTGTGCGAGAATCCCCAGCCCCTTGAGCGGGCCGTTCTGGAACTCATAGCCGATCTGCGCATCGACGATCGTCTCGGGCTTGGCGAGCCGCTGGATACGATCGGTGCCGATGCCGCTGAGTTCCGCGAGGAAGCTCGACCGGTGACGAACGCTGGTGCGCGCCGAGAAGCCCCATTTCTCGAAATAGACGGTGCCGTTCGCGACCCACTTTGAAAGGCCGGGCAGCGGCTGCGCCGGATTGTTGGGATCGGGCGTGATCGAGCTTTCGGTGTACGATACGCTGCCCAGCACGCCGAACCCGTCGAGCGCACTGGAGAGGTTGCGCAGCGAGAAGGTCGCCGACAGCTCGGCGCCATAGAGCCGCCCGCCGCTGCCATTGCGGAAGACCTTGGCGATGCCCTGACGCAGCCGCGGCTCGGGCCCGCTGGTCACCGGGAAGCCGGTGAAGTCGTAGACCTGATTCTCCTGATAGATGTAGGTTTCGAGGTGCTTGTAGAAGCCGGCGAGCGCGATGTAGCTGTCACGGGCGATGTACTTCTCCACCGACAGATCGAACGCGTTAGCGATCCACGGCCGCAGCCGCGGGTTGCCGCCCTCACCGCCCCAGGGCGAGAAGTTGATATCGGTATTGCCCGCGAGCGACGCGTTGTAGCTGAAGACCATCGACGCGCGCATCTGGTCGAGCCGCGGCCGTGCCATCTGACGCGCCGCGCCGAAACGCACCGTGAAGCCGTCGTTCAGCCGCGCCACGATGTTGAGGTTGGGCAGGACATAGGTGTAGCGCACCCCGTCCGACAGGTCGGTGACCGTCGCGACCGGCGATCCGCTCGCGCCCTGACCATTCGAGAACTGATCGACCGAGACGATCTGCGCGCCGACATTGCCACCGAGCTTCGACCCGTTCGCCATCTCGACATCGATGTCGTAGCGGGCGTAGCCGGTCAGGATCTCTTCACGCACGCCCCAGCCAAAGGCAAAGAGGTTGGCGTCGGTTGCGGCGTTGAAGTTGTAGAGGCCGCTATAGGCGAGCCTGAGCGGATCGTAGCTGACCATACCCGGAATGCCGAGATAGGCGAGTTTGGTCGGTTCGAGCAGCTGATCGCCGGGGATTGCGACGCTGCTGTTGTGCAGCGGATCGGCGGCATTCGCCTTGAGGCCCAGATACCAACGCTTCAGATCGAGCGACTTCTCGCGCTTGCTGTAGTTCGCGCCGAAGGCGATCTTGCCCTGATTGTCGCCCAGTTCGCGCTCTACATCGAGGCGGAAGGCCATCAGCTCGTCGGTGATCTTCGGGTTGTTGAGGAAGCCATCTTGCCCGCCCGGCGTGTTGTCGCCGCCCCAGCCCTGCGGACTGGTCAGGAAGATCTGTGCCGGATTGGCATAGTCGATCGCCGACTTGAAGCTGTAGCGCCCCTGCGCGTCACGGCTGAAGCCGAGCGTGTCGTACGGGCCGTTACCGCCGCCGCGCGACGTGCCCGAATAGGTTTCCAGCACCTTGTCCTCACGGTCGACGCGCGAATAGCTGGCGTCGCCGGTGATCTTCCACCCGCCGGTGACGTAGCTGACGTTCAGACCGCCCGAATAGAGATCGGCCTCCCGCAGGTTGGCGTCGTTGCGCACCACCGGCTTGACGCCGCTCCAGGTGCCGTCGGTGATGATCCCGTCCTTGACGGTATAGCCCGGCTGAAGCACCGCGCCGCCCCATTGCAGCGGGAATTCGATGCCGCGCAGCGTCTGCGCGTCCTTGAACTTCGAATAATAGCCGTCGAGCAGGATGTTGAGATCGGGTGTCGGCTTGAACTGCAGCGTCGCCATCGCGGTGGTGCGTTCGAGCTTGGTCGACTGCACATAGGGCTTGGCGCCGCCGATGATCCGCGCGCCCTGTGCCGCAGCATAGCCGGCACGCGGGGTAAAGGTGTCGTCGGCCTGGCTGGCCGTCCCCTTGGTATCGCGGATGCCGTAAAGGTCGTTGTTGGTGTCGAAGCTGGGGTAGCCCCAACTGTTGAACCGTTCAAACTGGGTCGGTGAGTTGATGTGCGCGAGGCCGAAGGTGATGCCCACGGTATCGTTCGCGAACTGATCGATATAATTGAGGCTAGCGCGATAGCCCTTGTCGTCGGAGCCGGCGTTGAGCTTGCCCAGCGAGACGATCTCGCCGCGCGCATTCGCGCCCAGCACGCGCTTGCCATAGTCGAGCGGACGAAGTGAACGCAGGTTGATCGTGCCCGACAGACCCTGACCGATCAGGCCAGCGAACGGCGTCTTGTAGACATCGACCGCGCCGATCAGCTCGGATGGATACTGGTCGAACTCGACCCCGCGATTGTCCCCGGTGCTGACCTGCTCGCGCCCGTTGAACAGGGTCGAGGAGAAGTCGGGCGAGAGACCGCGCACCGAGATGACCTGCGCCCGTCCGTCGAGGCGCTGCGCGGTGAGGCCGGGAAGACGCGCGATCGCTTCGGCGATCGAATTGTCGGGGAGCTTGCCGATATCCTCGGCCGAGACCGATTCGACGATCTGGTTCGAATCGCGCTTGGTCGCGACCGCGGTTTCGAGCGCACGGCGGAAGCCGGTGACGGTGACTTCGCTGCCTTCGTCGGCGGCGGGCTGTTCGGCATCCTGCGCGGAGGCAGGCGCCACGACGAGCAGCATGGCGGCGATGGCGCCGGCGCTGGCGGTGATGGCGAGACGGGCGGCCTGACGGCCGGTGGCGGTGTGACGCATGGTTCCTCCCCTATGCTGGCCCATTATGCCCGGGCCATCTTGTCTGCGCGCCAGATTCCAGCGCGTTCGTCCCCCTCTTCGCGCCAAGCCGCCGCCGCGGCCAGAACACGGCATACGTATTCAGTCGCGTGGTAGGCGCGGATGGCCGTGCTCAACATTGACGCGGCGGGCGAAACGGGGTGAACATTCAGAGGTCGAGCGGAGGGCACATCCGCGGACGATAGGGGAAGAGTGCCCAAGGCCATGCAACGCAAGCCGACCTCGTTCGATATCGCGCACCTCGCGGGGGTGTCGCAGCCCACAGTCTCGCGCGCGCTGCGCGGCGGGACCGGCGTCAACGAAGCGACGCGCAAGCGGATCGAGGCGATCGCGCAGAAATTGAACTATCGCGTCGACAAGGCCGCATCGAACCTGCGCAGCCGCCATGCCGAAACGCTGGCGGTACTGATCTTTCAGGACGAGAGCGCCGACGACAGCGCGATCAACCCCTTCCTCCTGTCGATGCTGGGATCGATCATGCGCGCCTGCGCCGACAACGGGCAGGACATGCTGGTCTCGTTCCAGCAGCTCGCCAGCGACTGGCATCAGGATTTCGAGGACAGCCGCCGCGCCGACGGGCTGATCCTGCTCGGTTATGGCGATTACGAACTCTACCGCGACAAGCTGACCGAGCTGATGGCGCAGGGAACGCATTTCGTGCGCTGGGGATCGCAATCGGGCGGGATCGGTCTGACCGTCGGCTGCGACAATCATGGCGGCGGGCGCGCGGCGACGCAGCACCTGCTGAGCCTCGGACGACGCAACATCGCGTTCCTCGGCCATGCGTCGAGCCACTATCCCGAATTCCACGACCGCTATCGCGGCCATGTCGCCGCGCTGAAGGAAGGCGGGATCATCCCGCGCAAACGGCTTCAATTCGATGCGCTGACCAGCGAGGAAGCGGGTGCCGCGGCGGCGGAGGCGCTGATCGCGAGCGGTGAAACCTTCGACGCGATCCTCGCTGCGAGCGACCTGATCGCCATCGGTACGATGCGCGCGCTGGCTGCGCATGGCATCAAGGTGCCCGAAGACATCGCCGTGGTCGGCTTCGACGATATTGCCGCGGCAAGCTTCACCAACCCGCCACTCACCACCGTGCTGCAGGATACCCGCGCCGCGGGGCGGACCCTGGTCGAGACATTGCTCGGCCGCATCCGCGAAGAACGCGTCAATGACGTGCTGTTGCCGGCCACGCTGGTGGTGCGGCGCTCGTGCGGCTCCCCCAACTAGATCATCTCAAGGAACCGTGATGGAGAAACCGCGTCAGGGCTTTTGGGGCCTGTTCAACCTGTCGTTCGGCTTTTTCGGGATCCAGATCGGCTTTGCGCTGCAGAACGCGAACATGAGCCGGATCTTCCAGTCGCTCGGCACCAGCATCGACGACCTGCCGGCGCTGTGGGTCGCGGCGCCGCTGACCGGGCTGCTGGTGCAGCCGGTGATCGGGCATATGAGCGATCGCACCTGGCTGGGCCGGCTGGGGCGGCGGCGACCCTATTTTCTGGCCGGGGCGATCATGGCTGCGCTGGCGCTGTTCGCGATGCCGCTGGCGCCGGTGCTGCTGTTCGCGGCAGTGATGCTGTGGGTACTCGACGCCTCGCTCAACGTCTCAATGGAACCGTTTCGCGCGTTCGTCGGCGACATGCTGCGCAAGGACCAGCATAGCGCGGGCTATGCAGTGCAGACCGCGTTCATCGGCGCGGGTGCGGTGGTCGGATCGATCTTTCCCTGGGGGCTGGAGCATCTGGGCGTATCGAACGTCGCACCCGGAGGCGGCATCCCGGACACCGTGCGCTATGCCTTCTGGTTCGGCGGCGCGGCGTTGTTCCTGGCGGTGCTCTGGACCGTCCTGAGCACCCGGGAATACAGCCCGCAGGAGATGGCGGCATTCGACGGCCCGCGCGCCGAGGCGGACGAGACATCGATGCGCGTGCTGGCCGCGCGCGGCAATACATCCAGCTTGATCTGGATCGCGGCGGGCGCGGCGGTTGTCGTCGCGGTCGGCAAGTTCGGGCTGGAAAAGGAGGTCTATCTGCTCGGCGGACTTCTCGCGGGCTATGGCGTGGCGAGCCTGATCGCGATCGACCTCGCCCGACGCGGCAGCGGCGCGAACATGCTGAGCCATATCGTCGGCGACTTCGCGGGCATGCCGCCGTTGATGAAGAAACTCGCGGTCGCGCAGTTCTTCAGCTGGTCGGCGCTGTTCATCATGTGGATCAACACCACGCCGGTGGTCGCGCAATATTTCTACGGGGCGGCCGACGCGACCGATCCGCGCTTTCAAGAAGGCGCGAACTGGGTGGGGGTGCTGTTCACCGTCTATAACGGGATCGCGGCGGTCGCGGCGCTGACCCTGCTGCCGCTGCTCGCGAGCCGAATCGGCAAAGCGCGGACGCACATCATCGGGCTGATCTGCGGGGCTGCGGGGTTTGCCAGCTTTTTCCTGATCCGCGATCCGCACTGGCTGATCGTCAGCCAGATCGGGATCGGCATCGCCTGGGCTTCGATCCTCGCAATGCCCTATGCGATCCTCGCCTCGAGCCTGCCGCAGGCCAAGCTCGGCATCTATATGGGGCTGTTCAACGTCTTCGTCGTCGTGCCGCAATTGCTGGTCGCGACCGTGATGGGGTCGATCATGAAGCGCTTCTTCCCCGGCGAGCCGATCTGGACGATGGCCTTCGCCGCGGTGACATTGCTGGTCGCCGCGGTGGCGATGTTGCGGGTCAGGGAAACCTAGAGCGAGGCGAAGTCGATCGGGCCGTGGCGATCCAGTGTGCGCGACTGATCGGGCATCGGGTATTTGAGACCTGTCGCGCAATTGAACAGCACCGCGCGGTCGTCAGGCGAGATCAGCCCCTCGGCCAGCGCCTTGCGCCACGCGGCGAGTGTCGCACCGCCCTCGGGGCAAAGCAGCAGTCCGTCGAGCCGTGCGGCATCGTCCACCGCCTCGAGGATCGCGGCGTCGCTCACCGCCATAGCGAAGCCGTTCGACGCACGCACTGCGTCGAGGATCAGGAAATCGCCTACTGCCTGAGGCACGCGGATGCCCGCGGCGAGTGTATGCGCATCCTCCCAGCGCGTCGCATGGCGCTCGCCCTGCTCCCACGCACGGACCATCGGCGCACAGCCCTCGGCCTGCACCGCGACCATGCGCGGACGCTTCGAACCGATCCAGCCAAGCGCCTCCAGCTCGTCGAACGCCTTCCACATGCCGATCAGGCCGGTGCCGCCACCGGTGGGATAAAAGATGACGTCGGGCAATTCCCAGCCGAGTTGTTCGGCGAGCTCCAGCCCCATCGTCTTCTTGCCTTCGATCCGGTACGGCTCCTTGAGCGTCGACAGGTCGAACCAGCCATTGGCCTCCTTCCCGGCGCCGACCAGCTTGCCGCAATCGTCGATCAGTCCGTTGACGCGATAGACGCGCGCGCCTTGTGCCGCGATCTCGCGCACGTTGATCTCGGGTGTGTCGTCGGGGCAGAAGATCACCGCCTCGATCCCCGCCTGCGCGGCATAAGCCGCCGCGGCGGCGCCGGCATTGCCGTTGGTCGGCATGGCGATGGTGGTAACACCCAGTTCCTTCGCCATCGAGATCGCCATGACGAGACCGCGCGCCTTGAACGATCCGGTGGGTAGCCGCCCCTCGTCCTTGACCAGCAGGGTTGCGGCGCCTGCCCCGGCCGCAATCTTGCTCAGCGGCACGATCGGCGTGGCGATCTCCCCCAGACTGATGATGTTTGCGGCCTCGCGAACCGGCAACAACTCGCGATAGCGCCACAGGTCCGCGGGGCGATTGGCCAGATCCGCCGGCGAAACCGCGCTGCGGACCGCATCAAGATCGTAGCGAACCAGCAACGGCCGCCCGGCACGCGACAAGCCGTGCAGCATATCCGCCTCGTATCGCTCGCCGGTGATCGAGCATTCGAGATGGGTAACGAAAGTCGGACGGGTGGCGGTGAGGTTGTCGTTGTAGCGCATATTGGCGGCTTAGTGGCGGTTGGCGCTGCGGTCGAGCGGGCAGGACCCTCCAATCGAGCGACCGGAAATGTTTGAAAGCGGAACGGCTGCTTCGAATTGGGCTAAGATTCCGTTGCCACCATTTCTGCGAGGCGATCAAGCCAGGCCTGCGCTTGCTTGGGTTCTCCTGCAGCTTGCGGTCCAACCGGCCCCCGCGACGCGAGAAACTCCTGGTGAAGCGCATATGGAGGCATTCCAAGCCGGTCCCGTGCCGCGTCGATGGCATCGCCAACTTCGTTCAGGCTATCGACGACAGGGGCCGCCGCTGCTCGCGACCAGCGATCACCTTTGTGATCGAAAAGTCCCCATTTGCCAGATGCCGTCGTTCGGAGCGCGGCAATCAGCGCCGCAGTATATTCTGCTTCAAGTTCCGCTCTACGATCATCAAGGCGAGCAAGCCGATCAGCCTTTGCCATGGTCAACTTCCAATTCGCTGTTTCACCGTCTGCAATCGGCGGGCGAAGCCCTAACCTCCCCCAATGGGTGGTCAGCTATTGCTCTGACTTAAGTGCTCATAATTTAGTCGATCCGATCTGCCCGCCAGTTATCGCCAGCGATGGCGCGATCTCCGACGACGCCGTGATAGCCGATGCCTTCTGCGGTGAAGCTGAGCGCCGCGCCTGCGAGCCGCGCATCGCGCAGCATACGGCCGTCGAGTGTTCCGGTAATCCGGCTGTAGCGCTGCTCGATTGCAAGCGTCACCACCGAACCGTCAGCGCGGGTCACCCGCCATTCGCCGCCGGCGATCGCGGGGACCGTCCAGCGATAGACATGCTTGTCGGCGATCTCGCGGTGCTCGTCGGGCGGCCAGTCACCCATGTCGAAGGCATGGCTGATGACTTGTGCGCCGGGCTTCATCTCATTGAGAATTTTTGATTTCAGCCGCTCGTTCACCTCGGGCAGCAGGTACAACGTCACCACATCCGCATCGCGCAGCGACACTGTAAACAGATCGTCGCGTACGAACCGCGCACGCGCCTCCAGCCCGTCGAGCCGGGTGAGCGAACGGGCGCGGGCGACAAGTCCGGCATCGATCTCGACCCCCAGCGCATTTGCCCCGCGCCGCGCCGCAGCCCGCGGGATTCGACCGTCGCCCGAGCCGAGATCGATCAGCCGCTCGCCCGGCTTGAGCCCTGCCATGTCCAGCATCCCCTCGACGACCTCAATGGGTGTCGGGACGTATGGCACGTCGGCATCGGGCCGGCTCCGCGCAACGACCGGCACCACACAGAGCGCAAAGGCGCTCGTAAGGAAGCCACGGCGATGTACGGATCGGAGAACCGGGCCACCAGCAAGATGAGCGTGACGCATGGACGCAGGCTACGCGGCCGTGGACCCGACGTACAGGCTGCTGGCCGGCTTCAACTGCGGGCACGCAGCGACCGGCTCTTCGCCTTCGCGTCGCGAAGCGCCCGTCCGATTGCCGTCGCGATTGCTCACGCACCCCATGCTTCGCGGTAGACCCGAAGAAAATTGGTGCCGAATAGCTTCTCCAGACGCGCCGTAGACCAGCCTCGCTTTTCGAGCACGTCGGCGAGACGGCGGTAGCGATCGACGCTGTTATAGTCGGCAACAATCGGGAACACGTCGGGGCCCTCCCCCGGCGCCGCGATGCCTGCCTTGGCGCGCTCCATGGCCCAGCGGCGATTGCTCTCCCTCGTCGCGTCGTCGATAGCCGTAGGGAGAACGCCATTGTCCGTGCCGATGCCGACATGGTCCTCCCCGGCGACATTGGCGACATGCTCGATATGGCGGATCAGGTCGGCCCCCTTGGGGCTGCTGTCGAGCGTCAGGAACGGCATGAAGTAGACGCCGATGACACCTCCCTTGTTCGCAACGGCACGGATGGTTTCGTCGCCCGTGTTGCGCGGATGGTCGGCGAGCGCGCGCGCGCCGGTATGGCTGATGACGAGCGGACGCTTGGCATGGGCCGCACCCTCGGCCATCGTCCGCACGCCGCCATGACTGAGATCGAGCAGAAGCTTCTCGGCCTCGATCTGCTCGATCGTCGCGCGACCAAGCTTCGACAGCCCGGCATTGGCGGGTTCGAGCGAGCCATCTCCGCACAGGTTGCGGTTGTTGTAGGTCAACTGGACGGTCATTACGCCGTCCTTCTTGAGCTGTGCGATGCGGTCGAGCTTCGGTCCAACCATCGAGGTATCCTGCGTACCCAGCAGAACCGCGAACCTGCCGTCGCGCTTGGCCTTCAGAATGTCGGCCGCGCTGCGTACAAGTAGCAGCCGGTCGGGATTGGCGGCAAGATATGCCTTCTTCCCGGCGATGCTCTTCACATACTCATCCTAGGAATCGACGACGTTCCCAACGGGAAACACCGTGTCGCGTACCATCGTCACGCCGGTGGCCAGAGTCTCCGCCCAAGCCCGGTCGCTCATTCGCAGAACCTCGTCGGGGGCATAGGGATCGCCGATCCCGCCCAGCGCGTCGATGACGATGGCGCGATCATACCAACCGCTTGCCCGCCCCTGAGATCTGGCCTGCCCGGCAATGGCGACAGCCCCCGCGCCCAAAATCAACGTCCGCCGATTGACCCGCATATCACCTCCCCGCCTGAATCGCCCACCGGCGACATGCTAGGACGATTTTCGGTTCGCGCACCATCGCCAAATGTCCTGACGGGCCCGGGGGACACGATCGGCGCGTTCTGAGCCGATCAATATGCTGGCATCGGTGAGGCCAAACGCAAAAAGCCCCCGGCCACTTTGGCTGGGGGCTTTTTGGTGTGTTGTGATGTGAGATGGTTGCGGGGGTTGGATTTGAACCAACGACCTTCAGGTTATGAGCCTGACGA
>CAZBYE010000026.1:0-21697 GCA_964496045.1 uncultured Stakelama sp. | reverse complement strand
CGCGATCGGATCGGCGCATGCCCGTTTCGGCACCACCGCATTCCTGCCCACGCTGATCAGCGATACGCCGGACCAGATCGCCGCGGCGCTGGCGGCAGTCGATGCTGCGATCGATCACGGTGTGCCCGGCGTCGTCGGCATCCATGTCGAGGGGCCGTTCATCAACGAAGTGAAGCGCGGCATCCACGAGGCGCGGCGCATCCGCCGGCTCGATACCGACACGCTGGCCCTGCTCACCGCGCCGCGCCGCGGCCGGGTGATGCTGACGCTGGCGCCCGAACTGTGCGACGAATCGGATATCCGTACGCTGGTGAAACATGGGGTGATCGTCAGCGCAGGCCACACCAACGCGACCTATGACGAGGCCCAGCGCGCGATCGCCGCGGGGCTGACCGGGTTCACGCATCTGTTCAACGCGATGTCGCCGCTGCACCATCGCAAGCCGGGCGCGGTCGGCGCTGCATTTGATTCGGATACCTATTGCGGGATGATCGTCGATGACGCGCATCTCCACCCGGCAGTCGTCCGCCTTGCGGTTCGCGCCAAGGGGATCGAGCGGCTGATGCTCGTCACCGACGCGATGCCGAGCGTCGGCACCGACGACACCGAATTCATGCTTCAGGGCAAGCGCATCATGGTGCGCGACGGCGTTTGCCTGTTCGAGGACGGCACGCTCGCCGGGACGCATCTCGACATGGCATCGGCATTGCGCAACACCATCGCGGAAACCGGGCTTGAGGTTGCCGATGCGGCGGTGATGGCAAGCACCACGCCGGCACGTTTCCTGTCGCTCGATACCCATGGCGAACTCGCGCCAGGCAAGCGCGCCGACTGGGTCTGGCTGGACGACAAGCTCCAGCCGCTTGGGACCTGGATCGGCGGCGAACGACTGACTGACACAGAAGAATTCGCCCGCGCGGCGCAATAAAAATAGAGCCGGGGGAAGGATGGCACTGATTATCACGTCGCCGCTGCGAGGCTGGGCTACGCCCCTCGACAGCGTTCCGGATCCGGTCTTCGCACAGCGAATGATGGGCGATGGGGTCGCGATTCAGCCACTCGGCGACACGGTGTGCGCGCCGTTCGACGGCGAGGTCGTGACGCTCCATGAATCGGGGCATGCGGTCTCACTGCGCAGCGCCGAGGGCGCCGAAGTGCTGATCCATGTCGGTCTCGACACGGTTGCGCTGAAGGGCCGGGGCTTCACCCCGCTCGTCGCCGCCGGCGCCAGCGTCGCACGCGGCGACCCGCTGATCCGGTTCGACATGGATGCCGTTGCACTCGGCGCGACCAGCCTGATCACGCCGATCATCGTCACCAATGCCGAGGCGTTCACGATCACGCGCCGGGTGACCGGGCGCGCGGTCGGGGCGCATGAGGAACTGATGGCGCTTGCCCCGGCACGCGCCGAAGTGCGCCGCTGGTCCGACGATGGCACGGTGATCGAGGAACGCGTTACCCTGGTCCTGCCGCATGGCATCCACGCGCGTCCCGCCGCACGACTGGGCGAGTGCGCGCGCCAGTTCGAGGCGGAAATCCATCTGTTCAACGGCGACAAGCGCGGCGACGCGCGCAGTACCGTCGGGCTGCTCGCACTCGGTACGCGGCTGGGCGACGAAATCCGGGTACAGGCGCGCGGCAGCGATGCCGAGGCCGCGCTGGCCGCGATCGTCGCGCTGCTTGGATCGGATATGGGCGAAGGTGCAGCGGCGGCGCCGACATCGGTTGCTGCCACTCCCGCGGCGCCGGCACTTGAGGCCGGACAAATTGGCGGCGTGATCGCTTCCCCCGGGCTTGCGATGGGCCCGGCTGCACGATTGAACCAGACCGCGATCGCCGTCGAACGCGAAGGCAAGGGGACGACCGCCGAGCGCGCCGCGCTCGAAACGGCGCGAAACGAAGTACGCGCGCAGATCGGTGTGCGAGCCGCAAGCGAGGACAACAGCATTGCCTCCGTGATGCGTGCCCATCTCGCGCTGCTCGACGACCCCGAACTCATCGCCGGTGCCGAAGCGCGCATCACCATGGGCAACAGCGCGGGCTTCGCCTGGCGCGGTTCGGTCCACGACCAGATCGCGGCGCTCAAGGCCACGGGCAACACGCATCTGATCGAGCGGATCGACGATCTGGTCGATATCGAGCGGCAGGTGCTGCGTGCGCTGACCGGCATACCGGCGGAAACCGATGCGGTCCCCGCAGGCGCGATCCTTGTCGCCGACGATCTCCTGCCCTCGCAACTGGTGGCCATTGCCGCGAGCAAGCCGGCGGGTATCTGTTTGACGCGCGGCGGGCCGACCTCGCATGTCGCGATCCTCTGCGCAGGGATGGGCCTGCCCGCGCTGGTGGCGATGGGCAGCGCGCTCGACGCGATCGGCGACGGCACGATGCTGTTGCTCGACGCCGAGGCGGGACATGTCACGCCCAACCCCAATCAGGCCGATAGCGAAGCCTTTGCGGTTCGCCTCGCCAAGCGGGACGCGCGGCGCGAGGCCGCACGCGCCGCCGCCGCCGATATCTGCCGCACCGCCGACGGCGTGCGGATCGAGTTGTTCGCCAATCTCGGCACCGTCGCGGACGCGAAGGTCGCCGCCGCACAGGGCGCCGAAGGATCGGGGCTGGTTCGCAGCGAGTTCCTGTTCCTCGAGCGCGACGATGCGCCGACCGAGGACGAGCAGCAGGCCGCCTATCAGGGCATCGCCGACGCGCTGCCCGGCAAGCCGGTGATCGTCCGTCTGCTCGACGTCGGCGGCGACAAGCCCGCGGCGTACATCCCGTTCGACGCGGAAGAGAATCCAGCGCTCGGCCTGCGCGGCATCCGCGTCGGCCTTGCGCATCGCGACCTGCTCGAAACCCAGGTCCGAGCGATCCTGCGCGTCCAGCCCGTGGGCCAGTGCCGCATCATGCTGCCGATGGTAGCAAGCGTCGCCGAGGTGCGCGCGGTACGTGAAGTCGTGGAACGGCTGCGTGGCGAGATGAATATCACGACCCCGGTCGAGGTCGGCGTGATGGTCGAAACCCCTGCCGCAGCGATCACGGCCGATTTGCTCGCGGCCGAGGCCGATTTCCTGTCGATCGGCACCAACGACCTTACCCAATATGTGCTGGCAATGGACCGCGGCAATCCGGCGGTCGCAGCAGGCGTGGATGCGATGCACCCTGCGGTGCTGCGTCTGATCGGCGAGACGTGCAGCCGCGCTGCTGCCAAAGGGCGTTGGGTTGGCGTCTGCGGCGGCCTTGCTTCCGATCCCGCAGCGGTGCCGATCCTTGTCGGTCTTGGCGCGACCGAGCTTTCAACCGTGCCCGGCTTCGTCGCCGAGGCCAAGGCGATCGTGCGTGGCCTGACGCTGGCAGATGCGCGTGCGCACGCCGAGCAGGCTCTGCAATGTGCCTCCGCTGCCGAAGTCCGCGCGCTGGCTCGCGCGTTCGAGGAGAAGACACGATGAGAAAGATCCTCGAGACGCTTCAGCCGCTCGGCCGCGCGTTGATGCTGCCGATCGCGGTACTGCCAATCGCCGGTTTGTTGCTGCGCATCGGCCAGCCCGATTTGCTCGACATCGCCTTTGTTTCCGCCGCCGGCACGGCGATCTTCGGCAATCTTGGCATCCTCTTCGCGATTGGCGTTGCGGTAGGCTTTGCGCGCGATGGCAACGGCGCAGCGGCGTTGGCCGGTGTCACTTGCTACCTCGTCACCACCACCGGCGCACAGACCTTCCTGATTGCGCCGCCAGAGGTGCTTGCGGGTCTTCCCGACGCCGCATCGAAGGTCGCCGCGCAGGCATGGGCGATCGGACAGATCGACCGGCTCGAAGTGCCGATCGGCATTATTTCGGGGCTGATCGGCGGCAAATTCTACAATCGGTTCGCGACCATCGCGCTTCCCGAGTATCTCGCCTTCTTCGGTGGCCGACGCTTCGTCCCGATCGCGGCCGGCATTGCCGGGCTGCTGCTCGCCGGATTGGTGGGCTATGGCTACGCGCATATCAGCTCTGCGCTCGACGCGGCGAGCCACGCGGTGGTGGAATCGGGCGGCGCCGGCATGTTCGTCTATGGCGTGCTCAACCGGCTGCTCCTCGTCACCGGACTTCACCATCTGCTCAACAATGTCGCCTGGTTCCTGGTCGGCGACTTCGGCGGAGCGACCGGCGACCTCGGCCGCTTCTTCGCGGGCGATCCCAATGCAGGTGCATTCATGTCCGGCTTCTTCCCGGTCATGATGTTCGGCCTGCCCGCTGCATGCCTCGCCATGTATCACGAAGCGCGGCCCGAACGGCGCAAGGCCGTTGGCGGCATGCTCTTCAGCCTTGCCTTCACCAGCTTTCTGACCGGGGTGACCGAGCCGATCGAATTCACCTTCATGTTCCTTGCGCCGTTCCTCTACGCGATCCACGCGGTGCTGACCGGCATCTCGATGGCGCTGATGGACATGCTGGGCATCAAGCTGGGCTTCGGCTTCTCGGCAGGGCTGTTCGACTATGTGCTGAACTTCAAGCTCTCGTCCAAGCCGTTGATGCTGCTGCCGGTCGGAGCAGCCTATGCGCTGATCTATTACGGCCTGTTCCGCTTCTTCATCCGCAAGCTCAACCTGGCAACGCCGGGGCGTGAGAAGGGTGACGTCGCCCCGGCGGCGCCCGCCGGCGATGCGGTGGCGGGGAATACGCGCGGCGAGGCCTTTGTCCGGGCGCTGGGTGGTGCAGCAAACCTAACCAGCGTCGATGCCTGCACCACGCGGCTGCGGCTTATCGTCGCCGACCAGAATGCGGTCGACGACGCGGCGCTGACTGCACTCGGCGCGCGTGGGATCATCCGTCCGTCCGCCAATGCGACACAGGTGGTGCTCGGTCCAATCGCGGATCTGGTCGCCGAAGAGATCCGCAACGCACTGGGCGGCGGCGCGGCTCCCGTCGTGCAGTCCGCGCCCGCACCGGTTCCGCTGACGGACGACGCGCTCCCGGCCGCGGTCCTCGAAGCCCTCGGCGGCGGCGACAATATCCGGTCGCTACGCGCGCTGCACGGCCGGTTCCGCGTCGAGGTGGCCGAGGCTGGCCTGGCCAACGAGGCTGGTCTGCTCGCCACCGCGCAGGGCGTGGTCTCGCCGCAGCCCGGCATCTATCACATCCTGCGTGACTAAGATGCTGGCACTTCTTGCCGCCGGGCTGCTGCTCGGCGGTGGCGAACCCTCCGCACCGCTTCCTGTCTATACCGGGGGCCGTACCGTCGCCGCTTCGGATGGGAGCCAAAGCTTCGGTTGGCCCGGCGTCTATTTCGAGGCGCGTTTCCGCGGGACGGCGGTGCGGGTACGCTTCGATGCACCGGCGGATCATCTGCGCCTGTCGATCGACGGCAAGGAACATCGGGTGTTTCGCGCGCCCGGCGCCGTGGACGTCACGATCGACGGCCTGTCGCCGGGCGAGCACAAGGTCCGCCTCGAAAAGCTGACCGAGAGCCAGTCCGGGTCGAGCCGCTTCCTCGGCTTCGAAGCCCCCGGCGGCACCCCGCTTCCGCCCCAGCCGCGCAAACGCCAGATCGAGTTCATCGGCGACAGCTTCACCGTCGGATATGGCAACACCTCTCCCGGCACCACCTGCACGCCGCAACAGGTGCACGCGCTGACCGATACGTCGCAGGCGTTCGGGCCACTGGTCGCATTAGCGGTGGGGGCCGATTATCGAATCCACGCCTATTCGGGCTACGGAATGGTCCGCAACTATGACGGCAATGTGCAGGGCCAGAGCCTGCCTTTGCTCTATCCCCGCGCCATTCCGGGCGATGCAGAGCCCGCCGCCGCACCGGACCCGGCGTGGAAGCCGGGCGTGATCGCAATCGGTCTGGGCGGCAACGACTTCTCGACCCCGGTCAAGCCGGGCGAAGCGTGGCGCGATGCAGATGCGCTGCGCACCGCCTATCGCGACCGCTATGTGGCGTTCATCGCCGAGTTGGCGGCACGCCAGCCGCAGGCGCGCTTCCTGCTGCTGACATCGGACCTGTTCCATGCCGAGGTCGCTGCGGTCGTGGAGCAGCTCGAACCCGGCCTTCGCGCCCGGGTCCGGACGCTACATATCACCGGCTTTGAGCTCACCAGCTGTCAGGGGCATCCCTCGCTGGCCGATCATCGGCTGGCGGCGAAGCTGATCGGCGAGGCCCTCGCCGATCAGTGACACCCGTCAGCGCGCGCAGTTCCCCGCCGTCGCGCGGTGGCGGAGCGCCTTGCCGCCAGCCTTGCCGGTAAGCTGACCGCCCTCGATCACCGCAGTCCCGTTGACGATCAGCGTGCGTACGCCCTCGCTGTTCAGCGCCGGCTCCAGATAGGTCGCGCGCGGGCGATACGTTCCGGGGTCGAACACGACGATGTCGGCGAAATAGCCCGGCTTCAGATGTCCGCGTCGGTCGAGCTTGTAGAAGTCCGCGGTGCGCCCGGTGCTCGAGTTGATGAAAGTCGCAAGGTCGATCGCCTTCTCGGTAACGACGTATTTGGCGTACTTCGTCGGAAAGGTGCCGTACATGCGTGGATGCCCGGACGATCCGTCCGATCCGGTCATCACCCAGGGCTGCTGCATCAGCAGCTTGATATCCGGCTCGATCATGTTGAACGAGACGATCGGCGAACCCCGGCCTTGGTCGGCGACAATAATGCGGACCGCCGCCTCGACCGAATCGAGCTTCCATTCTGCTGCGACGACGTCGAGCCGCTTGCCCGCCCAGGGCTGGCCCTCGCCGCGCAGCAGCACCGCATTGGGTCCGCCGCGACGGACGAGGTTGGGCGCCATCTCCGCGACGATCCGCGCGCGGTCGGCGGGCGTTTCGAGACGCTTGACCAGTGCTGCTGCACCACCATCCTGCGCCCAGCGCGGGACCAATGCGGCGACGAGGCCCGAGCCTGACGCTTCGTAAGGATATTGGTCGGCGGTGACGTTCTGGCCCCTGGCGCGCGCGGCCTCGACCGCGGCGACGATCTCGCCCGCCTTGCCGTGGACGTCCGCACCCAGCGCCTTGATGTGCGCAAAATGGACGGGCAGCCCCGCGGCGCGTCCGATCTCGATCGCTTCGGCGACTGAGTTCATCAGGCCGATCGAATAGGAGGATTCGTCGCGCTGATGGGTATCGTAAATGCCTCCGCGCTTCGACGCCTCGCGCGCGAGCGCGATCACCTCGGGGGTCTTGGAGAAACTCTGCGGGGCGTAGAAGAGCCCCGACGACAGGCCGAACGCGCCCTCGCACATTCCCTGCGCAGTGATCGCCTTCATCTGGTCGAGCTCGGCAGTGGTGGGTTCGCGGTCGTCGTTCCTGAGTACCTTCACACGCACCGCGCCGAAGCCGACGAACGTCGCGACATTCGGACCGACCCCGCCGGTATCGGCATGGTCGAGCAACGCCTTCACGGTGCCTGTTCCCTGGCCATAGCCGTCGACGCCGGTGAAGATCGTCGTCACGCCCTGTGTCAGCCACGGCTCGACCAGCCGCTCCTGTGGAGTCTTGCCCCAAATGAAGGCATCCGAATGGGTGTGCGGATCGATGAAGCCGGGGGCAACGACCAGCCCCCTGGCATCGATCCGCTTCGCGCCGGGAAACTTCTTTCCCGCGCCCGGCCCCACAGAGACGATCTTGTCGCCGATAACGACGACATCACCGGTGACGGGCGTGGTGGAATTGCCGTCGTAGATGGTGCCGCCGGCGATCACGGTCGCCTGAGGGGCGGGCGCGGGCGCCGCCGTAGCACCGGGAAGCGCGGCCACGGCGGCAAGGAGAATGGCTTTGTGCATGATCAGTTGGTCCGGCTGAAGTGAAGCGTGACGCGCGGGATTTCGAGCGTGAAGCCGCGCGCGTCGTCGTCGGGGTTGAGCGTGAACATGTCGCCCTTGAACGTCCCCTCGGGGCCACGCTTGAGCGTCTTGGCCGGAAGCCGCGTGCCGTCGGCGCGCTGGATCGCCAGCGACAGCGTGTCGCCCTTCGCCTCGACCCAATAGGTCGCCGCGACATTGGGATTGCGATAGGCGCCGTTGAGCGCGCTGCCGTCCGCGCTTGGCTCGCCGATCGCCGGGAGGCCTTCGCCCAGCGCGGCGATCACCTTGTCCCCGTGCGGCGCCGGGTCGACCGCGCCGTTGTTGCAGAGCAGGGCAATGCCCATGCGCTTCTCACGCAGATGGCCATAGAGCGTCTTGAACCCCACCGCCCCACCCGTGTGGTGGAACCAGTGATTTCCGACCAGCAGCGCATTGCCATAGGCAATGCCGCGTCCGGCGCGGATCGCGGGCGCGCCGTTCAGGAACTTGCCCGGCTCGGCCATCCATTTGCTGATCTGCGGGGTCCACACCTTATGCCCGGTGTCGATATCGTGATCCCATTTGGCGAGATCATTGACCGTGGTGATCAGGCCGCCCGATCCGCCGAACAGCGGGTATTCGTCGGCATCGGTCACCTTACCGTCCTTGACGATATAGCCTTTGGCGACATTGGCGTCGGTGGTGCGGCTGCCCAGCATCATGAAGCTGCGCGTCATTCCAGCCGGCTTGAGCACCTTGTCGTTGACGTAGCTCTCGAACGTCTGTCCGGCGACGCGCTCGACGATCTCCGACAGCAGCAGATAGCCGCCGTTGCTATAGTCGTACTGCGTGCCGGGCTCGAACTTCGCGTCCTGCTGGCGGTACACGCCCGCCAGCGCCTGTTTGCGGTCCGGGCCGGAGATGCGCTCATAGCCTTCGAGCGCCAGCAGCGAGAGTGAATCGCGCACGCCGCCGGTCATGTTGAGCAGCATCTGCACCGTCACCTTGTCGGCATAGGGTGCGAGCTCGGGGATGTATTTGCGGACGCTGTCGCCCAGCCTGACCTTACCCGCCGCCACCTGCTGTAACACTGCCACCGCGGTAAACTGCTTCGAGACCGACGCTGCATAGAATTGCGTATCAGTCCCGATCGCGCGGCCCGTGGCAACATCGGCGAGTCCGGCATTGACCAGCTCGGCCGGCTTGCCGTTGCGGAAAATCCCCACCGCGCACCCCGGCTGCGCCCCGTCCGCGACCCCAAGCGCAGCGCGGATGCGGGCGGGCGCAGCCGGGTCGGCGGCGCCAGCCGGCGATGCCGCCAGCGCCACCAGGGGAATCATCGCCAAACGAACCTTCATGCTCTCTCTCCCCTGTTTTGCCCTGATCAGAAGTTCAGCCGGACCCCGCCGACAAACTGGCGGCCGATCGTGTCGAACAGACCGCGCGTGGTGCCATAGCCACCCGCACCGGTGATTGGCGGATCGGTATCGAGCAGGTTCTGCACCGCCGCGAACAGCGCCACCTTGCTACCCTCTCCCTTCGGCTTGAGTATTGTCACCTCGCCAGACAGGTCGAAATAGACGCGGCCCTTGACCGTGAGCTTGTCGAGATCCTTTGCCGTCATCGTCCGGTCGATATAGCCGCCGCCGACATAGCGCGCGGTGCCGCTGAAACGGAAATCCTCTGCGATGTAGCTCGCGTTGAAATTACCCTTCCAACGGGGGTTGCCGCCCAATGCCGCCACCGTCGACTGCGCCATGCTGTTGTCGAGCCGAATCTTGGCGATGCCGTCGTCCAGTTCGGTCTTGATGAGATAGTTCACCAGGGTCTGAAGGGTGATGCGGTCACTGCCCACCGGCAGCGAATATTGCAGCTCCATATCGATACCGCGGGTCATCGCGCTGGCGAGGTTCACCGGGCCGCTGAACACGCTGACGATGCGCCCGGCGGTATCGCGCGTGATGAACGCGCAGGCCGCCGTGTTGACCGTGAAACACTGCTGTACTGTGGCCGCGGGCGTGATCTGGATGATCGCGTCCTTGATACTGATATCATAGTAATCGACCGACAGGCGCAGACCCGGGATCGCGCTCGGCGTCAGCACCACACCGCCGGTGAACGTATCGGCGATTTCCGGCTTCAGATTCGGGTTACCCGCCGTCAGTGCGGTCACCAGATAGCTCTGCCCCAGATAGCGCGGATCGAAATCGGTGACGTTGAGGTTTGAGCTGCCGCTGCGCTGGAACAGCTCAGCGAGCGAAGGCGCGCGGATGTCGCGCGAACGTGTCGCGCGGAACCGGATCGAATCGTTGAGCGAATAGTCGAGGCCAGCCTTCCACGTCTTGACGGTACCCGAAGTGCTGTAATCCGTAATACGGCCCGCGAGGTCGAGGCTCAGCCGCTTGCCGAGCGATGAATCCTTGAGCAACGGCACCATCAACTCGCCGAACAGCTCCTTGACGTGCACCTGCCCGGAATAGGGCAGGCTGGGCGCACCGAATGCGCCAGCCTGCGAACGCACGTCATAATCGACCGCGAGATCCTGATCACGATATTCGGCACCCAATGCGAACGCGACCGGCCCGGCCCAGGTCGAGAAGGGCTTGCCGCGGATCGTCGCCGCGATCGTGTTCTGGCGGATATCACTGGTGAAGCGGGTAAAGCCGTTCACGTAGAGCAGGGCCGGATCGTTGGGGCTGACGGTACCGAGGAGGTTCAACGGCACGCAACCATTCCCGGGGTTGGTGATCGTCGAGCGGCAGATCGGATCGACGATGCCCGGCGTGCGCGGATCGTCGATCGCGTCGAGCGCGAGCGTATAGGCGCCCGTTACGCGGACGTTGCGACCCAGATTCTCGGTATAGTTACGGCCGTAGGCGTAATAGGCATCGACCTTCCACCCCGGCGCGAATTCGCCGCTCAGGCCGACGGCAGTCTGCAGCGTATCGGTATCGAACCTGGTGCGGACGCGCGAATGGTCGAGATTGTTCTTGCCGACGGTGATCGTCGCGACGTTGTTGTTGATCATCGTCTGCCGCAGCGCTGCGGGCAGGAACACATAGTCAGAACGGAGCGCGTACTGGAAGCTGGACGGGATATTATCCTGCTCCGAATTGAACTTGTGATAGGACATTTCGGCGAACAGCTCGAAGTTGCTGCCCACTTCCCATGTCAGGCGCCCAAAGCCGCTATAGCGGGTGATCGGGGTTGCGCCGACCTGCTCGCCGACGCCGTTGAGGCCATCGCCGCCCAGCATCGAGCCGGAGGTGACCTGCGTACCGAAGTTGAACGGCACTGCACGGCCGTCATTCGCGAACTGGATGCCCTTCAAGTAACCGGGAAGGTTGACGATGCTGGTGATCGCCGAGCCATTGCCGGGGGTAAAGGTAGCGCCGGTGATGACGCCGCCATAGGTTACGTTGCTGCTACGCACGCCGCATTCGGTAACGAGGAAGCGCGGCTGCTCGGGCGTACCGAGGCCACCATTGCCAGCGTTCGGGTTGGTCAGCAGCCCCGGGCCGCACGCACTCCAGTCGCGATCGAACAGCCGCCCGATGCCATTATTGTCGGAGAACTCACCGCCAACGACGAGGTGGAGGCGATCGGTCACCTTGGTTCCTGCGGCGACCGAGGCGAGGATCTGGCGATAGTCGCCCTCCTCCGCCGCACCGCCCTGAAGCGTGGCGCGTACCCCCTGCATCTTCGAGTTGATGCGCAGATTGATCACGCCCGCCACCGCGTCCGCGCCATAGGCCGCCGAGGCGCCGCCGGTGACGATGTCGACGCGGTCGATCAGCGCCTGCGGGATATTGTTGATACTGACCGCGCCGGTCGGGTTGGTCGGCACGTAGCGGCGACCGTCAAGCAGCACCATCGTGCGCGCATAGCCCAAACCGCGCAGATCGAGGAAATTGCCGCCGGTCTGGGTATTGCCGCCGGCATTGGTCGCGCTTGTCGGCGTAAGCGAGGGGCGTACCGACGGCATCTGATTGATGACGTCCGCGATGCTGGGGGCGGCGACGCGCTCGATCGCGTCCATACCGATTACGGTCACCGGGGTCGGCGTGTCGAAGCCGCTACGTTCGACCAGCGAACCGGTGACGACGACTTCCTCCGCCTCGGCAGCTTCCGGCGCGGGATCGCTCTGCGCAAACGCCGGCTGGACCGCTGCGACGAAGACGCTGGCGAGAAGCAGAAACCGCGAGCGACGCGCGACGCTTCCCCGGATGTGTTGCGTGGCAAGCGTCATGTTCTGTCCCCCGATTATGTCGCGACGCAACATCCATGTGATACGTGTCACAAATCTAGAACAAATCTTTCACCTCGCTATAGCTCAAGGTTATGGTAGATTTCCGGGCAAGCGGGCAGAATCCGCCAGCGCGCCGAACCATCGCCGCGAACGAAAATTGCGAGCGAAATCGCGCCGCAATGCAGCACGATTTCGTTCGCAATGCATTGGCCTCAGCGGCCCCAGAATCCCGGCTCGGGCGGGTGCATCAGCCCGTGCTCGCCCATATGGATGCCGCCAGGCCGGTCCTCAGCAAGCCAAAGCGGCCCGTCGAGGTCGGCGCAATCGGCCTGCACCGCGACACGGAACGCAGCCGCAATCGCGAGCGAGGTCGAGATCATGCAGCCGACCATCACCCCCAGGCCGCGGGCACGGGCACCCGCCAGCAGGTCGAGCGCCTCGGTCAACCCGCCGGTCTTGTCGAGCTTGATGTTGACCATCTGGTAGCGCGACGCGAGCCGCTCGAGATCCGCCGTGACATGGCAGGATTCATCGGCACAGGTCGGCACCAGCCCACGAAACCCTTCGAGTGCGGCGTCCTGTGCGGCGGGCAAGGGCTGTTCGAGAAACTCGACCTCAAGCTCGGCGAGCATCGGTTGCAGCGCCTCGACCTGAGCCATCGTCCACGCCTCATTGGCGTCGACCACCAGCCGCGATCCCGGCACTTCGGACCGGATCGCGCGCAGGCATGCTTCCGGTTCGTTGCCGTCGACCTTGACCTTGACGATCGTCGCTCCGCGGATTTTTCGCGCGGCGGCGGCCATTGCTTCGGGCGTGTCGATGCCAAGGGTAAGTGCCGTGTGCACCGGCCGGATAGCAACCGGCGGCGCGGCAGTGCCAAGCTTCGCTTCGAGATCCCATAGCGCGCAGTCGACCGCATTCCGTGCCGAACCCGGCGGCATCAGCGTGCGCAGGTCAGCGCGTCCCGCGCCCTGCGCGATGGCATCCTCAATCGCGCGCAGCTGCTGGCTTACGCTCTCGACGCTCTCACCATAGCGTGCCGTCACCGATCCTTCGCCGCGGCCCGTCACACCCGCCTCGCCAATCGTCACGACCGCGAGATCGATCGCGGTGCGCGATCCGCGCGAAATGCGGAAGGGCGTGTGGAGCGCCCGCTGCTCGATGCTGGCCGTTACAGCTCGAAGCATTGGCCGAGCCGATCGATGATGCGTCCGACGCCATGCCGGACCGGGTCGGCGCAGGGCAGGCCCAGCGCATCCTCGGCTGCCTTGCACGCGGCGATGGCGGCCGCATCGTCGAGCCCTTGGGTATTGAGCGCAATGCCCACCGCGATCACATCGGGATTGGTGAGGCGGGCCGCCTCCAGATTGCGCTCGAGGCACAATTTGAGATCGGGCACCGCATGCGTCTTCATGTGGCGCATGATCGTGCGACCCGCCTCATGGCACAGCACCAACGCATCGGCCTGCGCGCCATGCAGCAGCCCCAGCGATACGCCGGCATAGCTCGGGTGGAACAGCGACCCCTGCCCCTCAATCACATCCCAACCGCCATCCGCGCGTGCGGGCGATAGCTGCTCGACCGAGCCCGAGATGAAGTCTGCGACGACCGCATCGACGGGCATGCCCGAACCGGCGATCAGGATACCGGTTTGCCCGGTGCCGCGGAAATCGGCGGCAATCCCACGGCTGCGCATCTCACGCTCAAGCGCCAGCGTCGTGTACATTTTCCCGACCGAGCAATCGGTGCCGACGGTGAGCAGCCGCTTGCCGGCGCGCGGCGCGCCGGTGCCTACCTTGAGATCGGCGGGCGGTTCGCGCACGTCCCACAGCGCCCGGCCAAGCTCGGCAGCACGCGCAGCGATCTCCGGCTGATCGGACAGACGCTCGTGCAGTCCGCTCGCAATATCGAGGCCCGCCTCCATCGCGGCGAGCACATCGGCCACTGTCGCGGGCGCCATCACGCCACCGGCATTGGCAACGCCGATCACCATCGTGCGCGCACCCGCAGCCACCGCTTCGGCAAAACCGAGATCGGGAACGCCAAGATCGATCGGCGAGCCGGGCGAGCGTACCTGGCCCACCGCCCATTCGGGCCGCCAAACCGCGATGCCGCGCGCCGTCTTGGCGGAAATCGGATCGGTCGCCTGGGCGATGTAAAGCAGATAGGGCGGCTTGCTCATAGGTGATTGGGTTCCCCGAAAGATGAACGGGTTGAACGGGAAACCGCAGGTTTCGCCAATAGAAAATTCGGGGCCGGGCCATAGCCCCGGGCTATGCCAGCCAGCCAAATATGTGCACGCTTCGCACCGGGCGCCCCTTGCCTCGTGCCGGTCACTTCGTTCTACTGAAGCAACGTTCCGGTCGCGTCGCGAAGGACGCGGCACCCGCCGCCGGACGTCAACGACGAACCAGACAGAGGGGCCCCACATGATGCAGATCCACTTGAACCACGCCACGTGCCGCGCATGAACCTGGTGCGGGGGTGGTTCGACATCGCGCTGTGGAAGCGCGTGGTTCTGGGGATGGTTCTCGGGCTGCTGCTCGCGCTGATATGGCCCGCCGCCGCGCCCAAGGTCGCGATCCTCGGCGAACTGTTCGTGCGGCTGATCCGGATGCTGGTGGTGCCGATCGTCTTCATCAGCATCGCATCGGGCATCACCGCGCTGGGCGATACCAGAAAGCTGGGATCGGTCGGGCTCCGCACCGTCGGTCTGTTCGCGCTCACCACCGCTGCCGCAGTCGCGATCGGGATGACCATCGGCATCCTGCTGGAACCCGGCACCGGTGCAAATGTCGGCGGGGCAGCCCCGCGCGAGCTGGGCGTCGCCAAGACCGTCTATGAGCAACTCGTCGGGATCATCCCGCTCAACATCCTGCAGGCGATGGTCGAGGGCGACATGCTCGCGATCCTGTTCGCCGCCACGCTGCTCGGCGCCGGTGTGATCGCCGCGGGTGATGCGGGCAAGCCAGTCGCCGGTTTCCTCCAGTCGCTGTCGGCAGTGCTGTTCCAGGTCATCCGTATAGTGATGGAGGCGACACCGTTCGGCGTGTTCGCGCTGATCGCGGGTGCGGTGGCCGCCAACGGTCTCGCCGTGTTCACCCATATCGGCCTGCTCGCTGCCGCGGTGGCGATCGCTTCGCTGCTCCAGATCATATTGGTGCACGCGCCGCTGATCCGCTGGGGCGCTGGCATGTCGGTGCCGCGTTTCTTCCGCAGCATTGCCGACGCGCTCGCGGTCGCATTCTCGACCGCCTCCTCCTCGGCAACACTCCCGGTCGCGCTGCGGGTCGCATGCGACCGGCTGCGGATCGACCGTGCCATCGCCTCGACGACGCTGCCGCTCGGCGCCAGCATCGGCAAGGACGGGACGGCGATGTACGTCGGCCTACTCAGCGTCTTCGCGCTACAGGCGTTCGGCGTCCAGATCGACGCGGGCGTGTTCCTGACATTGTTGTTCGTCGGCGCGCTCACCGCGTTCGGCACCGCCCCGATCCCCTCGGCATCGCTGTTCATGCTGACCGCGGTACTGCCGACGGTGGGCGTGACGCCCGAGCAGACCGCGCTGCTCGTAGGCTTCATCCTGCCGTTCGACCGGCTGCTCGACATGACGCGTACCGTGCCCAGCGCCTGCGCCAACCTGACCGTCTGCTCCATCGTCGCGCGGATGGAGGGTGCGATCGGGAGCGATGCGCAGACCGACACGGAACCCTCGCAAGCCGCGACCTGACCTAAAGAAGAAAGCCCATGCCGCGCCGCCTTGCCCCCTACCGCTATCGGGCTTGAGGCACCGATACGCGCAGCGCGACGATCGAGGCAAAGGGGCTGTTGCTCCCGTTCCTGATGCAGGGGGTGACCGCGCTCATCGATAACGACGGCGGCGATGGGGTCGAACCTATGCAATAAGGCCGCGCGCAGCGATGCTGCACGCGGCCGGTTGCGCGCGATGAAATGGGGTCAGGCTTTAGCGGCGTCGCGTCCGCGCCACAGCCGCCAGACGCCGATCGTCATCAGCGGAAGCACGAACACGATCAGCGTCGCGATCGCCATGGCGCGATAGCCGTTGGCGATCAGCGCAACGAGACCGATGGCGCTCGCGATGAACACCGACCCGACAGTGATCGCCGCGGGCACGGCGATGCGTACCGATTGCGGCATCGTCTTGCCGCGGCGCTGATAGGCGGCATCGATTCGCGCATTGAAGGCTTGGACGAAACCTACGCTGCATTCGAGTAGTGCAGCGAATACCATTGCCTGGAAGGCGAAGTGGAAGAGCGGGCTGCCGAGTGCGTCGAGGATGTAGTTCGACGGCAGTTCTTCATTGACGATGCCCGGATAGAACGGAACCAGACAGACGAAGAAGGCGAGCGCCGGGATCATCGCCAGCGGTCCCGCGAGGAGCCCCGACACCACCGCGTCGCGCCCGCTGCTCAGGTGCCGCAACACCGGCAGGATCAGCACCGCGCCGATCACATTGTACGAGGCATAGGTGACCCCGCCCATGAACCAGCCCGTCGTCGGCACCGCCATCGAAAAGCCTTCGCGAATCTGCGGCGTGAACTGCCACAACACCATCACGAGGAAGATCGCATAGACGCCGTAGAGCAGGATCGAGACATATTTGAACACCGCCTCCGCCGCGCTTTGCCCGGCCGCGCACACGATCAGCACCGACACGACCAGAGCGAGCGTCCCGACGATGTGCGGCAGCCCGAACATCGCCGCCCCGATCGATCCTGCCGCCGATCCGAACACCGACAGGACGAGGATCAGGAAGCCGAAATAGATGATCTCGAACGCGACATCGAAGCGCCCGAGCAACGGGCGGAAGAAGCTTTGATAATCGGTCGCGCGGACCGCATAGGCGAAGCGGAAGGTGATCGCGCAGATCACGCTCCACATCACCATCGCGAGCAGCATGCCCCACAGCCCGCCAACGGGCCCCGCGGGCATGAAGAATTCGACCAGTTCGCGTCCGGTGGCATAGCCGCCGCCGATCACGACCGCCTTGAAGGCGAAGCCGGGGAGCAGGTATCGGTTGATCGTAGAAACGGCACTCACTTTTCAAGCTCCTCAAAACTGCGATTGCCGATCGGATATTGCTGCCACCCGTCCCGGTCGAAATGCCACCATTCCTGCGGGTATACGGTGAAGCCGTCGGCTTCCATCACGCGGCGCAGCACTTCGCGCAGCCAGCGCTGCTCGTCGCTGCCGCCGACATAGTTGGTGTAGGACCGGCTCGACATCTCGTCGTAGCGGCCGGTGGTGATCATCGGCGTGCCCGTCGCCAGATCGACCATGGTGAGGTCGACCGCCGCGCCGCGATTGTGGCGCGACCCCTTGCTGGGATCGGCGACGAAGATGCGGCTGGCCGGCGGGGTCGCATCCCAGAACATCTTGGTGACGTACCAGGGGCGATAGGCGTCGTGGACGAGCAGGCCGAAACCCTGCGGCGCCAGCGCCTTGTTAATCCGGGCCATCGCTTCCGCCGCCGGACGCTGAAGAAACGCGCCCGACCGTTCGTAGATCTGCTGGCCGAGGAAGTTGTTGGTCCCGGCATAGCGGACGTCGAGCCGGATCGCCGGATCGAACGACCGGACCGCGACCAGATCGGACTTCACCTTCGGCTCAGCCTCGACCGGTGGGGTCGCGGCGCGCGCGCCTGCGCGCACCGTGTCGATCCCCCCGGTCGCCATCACCTTGCGGATCGCCGCCTCACCCTCCGCGCCGAAATCGCGGCGGGGAAAGCGGATCGCGCCGAGGTTGGCAGCGGTGACCTTGCCCGCGGCATCGCGCTCAAAGGTCAGCGCCTCGAGCGGGTAGAGGCCGTGGTCCTTGGGGAAGGCATAGTGATCGGCGGCGACGCGGGTGAGCGGGAGCCAGTCGACCCATTCGACGCGGACATAGGGTTTGCCGTCGCGCTCGTAGATGCGCAGCACATTATAGTCCCAGCCATATTCGCCGATCAGCCCGGCGAGCTCGGCAGCGGGCGGTGGCGGGCGGCGCCATTGTGCGCGGGTGAAGCGGCGGCCGTCCAGTTCGACCCAGCTCGCATCGGGCGCGACCGACACGCCTTCGCGCCACATCTGAGCATCATCGAGCACATAGCGATCGCCGATGCGGCGCAACTCAGCCGCCAGCTCGGGCGCGTCGAGCACCAGCCGGCCGTCGAACACGCGCAGATTGAGGCTGTCGCCGCCATTCTCGAACCGACCGCTGAGGCGAATAGCCTCATCGCCGGCGATCGCGGTGCTACGCTGCCAGCCGGGCAGCGCGCGGCCCTCGCGCGCGGCGAGCCAGCTGCGCAGCGCGTGCGCGCCGATCCGCTGTGCGGCGGTTCCGGAATCGACCGTCGCGAAGACGACCACGCCGATCCCGGCATCGGGCATCAATTGCAGGCTGGTGACGTGACCATAGACCGCGCCGCCATGACCGACGGTGCGCTGACCATCGAGCGTGCCCAGCGCAAAGCCGAGCCCGAAGCTGCGCTGGCCGGTCTTGCCATATTGTTCGCGCCACATCTCGGTCAGGCTTGCGGGCTTGAGCACAGCGCTGCCGCCATTGAGCATCGCGCGGGCAAAGGCGCCGAGATCGGCGGTGTCGGTGTAGAGACTGCCCGCAGCGGGCGTGCCGAGTTCGAGCGGCGGCGCGGCCCAGCGCCCGCCGTCGAAGCTGACCATCTGCGAATACGCAACCGGCGCCTTGAGCGCGCTGCGCTCGAACCCGCTCGAACCCATGCCGAGCGGGCGCAACACCAGATCGGTCACCGCCTGCGCATAGGGCTTGCCCGAAACGCGCGCGACGACCTCGCCGACCACGGCGATGCCCGCGTTGGAATATTTGGTGATGGCGCCGGGCGCCGCGACCAGCCGGGTCGCATTGAGGCTGGCGACCGCATCGGCCTGCCCCTTGGCATGATCGTCGAAATAATGGCCGCGCGGTGCTTCGCGCACCAGCCCGGAGCGGTGCGTCATCAGCTGGCGCAGCGTGATCGTCCCGCCGAACGGGTTTTGTGGCCGGAAATCGGGAAGATACCGCGTCACCGGCGCGTCGAGATCGAGCTTACCCTGTTCGACCAGCCGCATCACCGCGACATCGGTGAACAGCTTGCTGACCGATCCGGCACGATAGAGCGTCGCCGGGGTCGCCGTGACCTTGCCGTCCGCGTCCGACTTGCCCCAGGCGCGCGACCAGACGACGCCGCTGCGGTCGACCAATGCGACCGCAATCGACGGAATTTCCTTGTCCGCCAGCTCGGCCTGCGCCGCGGCCTCGACCGACGCGGTGACGGGCGCGGGGAGCTGCGCGGCGGCGGGAGCGGTGCAGACCAGCACCGCCCCAAGCACGGAGCGGATCACTGGCCGCCCAGCAGATAATGGTCGTAGGCGGTGCGTGCGATCTCAGCGATCACGCGCTCCTGCGTGTCGATCCCCTTGGTGTCGCCCTTCACGAACACCGCGATCGCGAACTTGCTGCCGTCGGGCATCGAGACGATACCGACATCGTTGGCGATGCCCATCAGCGTGCCGGTCTTGTGCCCGACCACGGTTCCAAGCGGCAGGAGGCCCTTGAGCCGCTTTTCGCCGGTGATGCAGCGTTCCATGATCTCGATCAGCACCTTGGTGCCCGACGCGCTGAGCGCCTTGCCCGACTGGATGACGGCGAGCAGCTGAACCATCGCTTCGGGGGTCGAGGCGTCGCGCGGATCGTCGTTGAACTGCGCGTTGGGAAGGCGCTTCAGGTCGCGTTTCGACGGATCGGCGGCCATGGCGCGTTCGATATTGTCTTTGAAGCTGCCCGGCCCCGGGGTGATGCCGAACGCGCGGTAGATGAGCCGCGCGGTATCGGCATCGACGCGCTGGCCCTTGGTCACGCCAACCTTGTTCAGCCAGGCGGTGACCGCGGCGGCTCCGCCCGCCTGCGTGACCATGACGTCGGTCGCGGTATTATCGCTGCGCGTCAGCATCAGTTCGAGCAGATTGTGCACCGACAGCGCGACGCCGGGATGCTTCATCTGCTCGGCGATTCCGGCCGACTGGACGAACACCGCCGGATCGACCGCCACCATCGTGTCGAGCTTGAAATCGCCCTTGTCGATCCGCGCGAGAACGGCACCCGCGACGGCGATCTTGAAGGTGCTGGCCATCGGGAAGGTCTGGCCGGCGTTGAGGGTATATACCGGCCCGCCGCCGATCCGCTGCACCGCCACCCCGACGCTGCCGTCGGTCTGTTTGGCGAGCGCCGCAATCGCGGATTCGAGCTTCGTCTGTGCCGCCGGCGCCTGTGAGGTCCGAGCGCCGGCGGCGGGGATCAGCGGTGAGGTGACGAGGCACAACACCGAAAGGGGAAACAATACACGGCCCTTCAGCAAGCTTGCACGCACACCCTGTCTCCCCATTCGGTTTTGTCGTTATCGTCGTTATCGTCGTTATCGTCGTTCGGTCAGAAGCTGAAGCGGACCCCCGCGGTGAACTGCCGCCCGATCACATCGTACAGATGCCGCGCGGTCGCCCAGTCATAGCCGAGGATCGGCGGATCGGTGTTGAGCAGATTGAGGATCGAGCCATAGGCCGCGACCTTGCTCTTGCCGCCGTTCGGGCGGAACAAGGTCACTTCACCCGACAGATCGAGATAGAAGCGGCCCTTGCCGTTCATCTTGTCGCTGATCGGGGTGCCGAAGGGCTTGGTGTCATTGGTATCGCGGGTGATGAGACCGCCGCCGACCCAGCGGCCGGTGAGGTTCAGGCGATAGCCGTCGGTGCTGTAGCTCGCCGAGCTGGTGACGCGCAGATTGGGCGAGCCGTTCACGCCATCGACAAAGGTTTGCGACAGCGTTCCCGCGAGGATCGTCTTGGTGCCGCCATCCCCGATCAGCTCGAGCTTGTTGATGTAGTTGGCGAGCACGCGCAGATCGAGGCTGCCGTTCCACAAATCGGTGCGGTACGAAGCCTCGAAATCGATGCCCGCGGTCATGATCGACTGGAAGTTGGCGGGCGCCAGACGAAGGCCGGTGATCAGACCGGGGATGCCCCCGACCGTCGGCTCGCGCGACACCAGCGCACAGGTCGCGGCATCGCCATTGTTGCAGCGCGTGATGATCTGCTGCGCGCTGAGGGCAGCGATCGCACCCTCGATCTTGATGTCGTAATAGTCGATCGAGAAGCGCAGATCGCGCGTCGGCGACACGATCATACCCAGCGTCAGCGTGTCGGCCTTTTCGGGCTTGAGGAACGGGTTGCCGCCCTGCGTGGCCGAGACCGTGTAATTCTCGTCCGCGCGCGCGCTGTCGGTGATCGGGTAGATCAGCGTCTGTCCGGCGGCGAACAGTTCCTGCACGTTCGGCGCGCGGATGTCGCGCGAGCGCGTGGCGCGGAAGCGCAGGAAGTCGGTCATCGCATAGTTGACGCCGATCTTCCACGTCTCGACCCGGCCCGAGGTTTCATAGTCGGTGACGCGGCCGGCCAGGTTGAGCTCGAGATTCTTCGCATATTCCTTGTCGGCGAGGACCGGGATCAGCAGCTCGCCGAACGCTTCCTTGACCTCTTCGGCGCCCGAGAAGGGCAAGGTGTTGCCGACGCGATAGACGGTCGCGCCGCCCGGACGGCTTGCCGAGATCGGAACGGACAGAACGTCGACCTCGAACTTGCCCCCGTGCACGTCGTGGCATGAAGAACAAACCAGCATCTTGCCG
>CAZBYE010000025.1:0-21871 GCA_964496045.1 uncultured Stakelama sp. | reverse complement strand
ACGCCGAAGCTCCTGCTCCAGGCCAGCCTCCCGCGGTCCACGACCGCGATGGCGATGCCGGGGACCCCGGCGATCCGCATGAGACGCGGGAGTTCCTCAACCAGCTTCTCGGACGGAATCCAGGCCGCGTTACCCTCTGAGCATCGGGTCTCCGTCCGGGTGCTCGCGGACGCCGCGCCGCCGGCCACCAGCGCCGCGGATCCGGTCAGCAAAGCCCGCCGCCCGAGCATCGTTCTGGAACTACTCACCCGCCGTCGATTCCAACCCGTTTGCCCTCGGATCGAATGATAGGGGCTTGTTCCGGAAAATCACAAGCGATCGACTGCTTGTCCCTTCCGCAGCGTTCGTCCTTGAAGCGCAAAGTCGCAACCGGTCCTACTCCAGACCTTCTCCCGGTAAGCGAGACGATCGCCGTTGAGGTGAAGTTTTCGGCGATCGTCTCGCAAAACCCGACAAGGATTCGTCATTTGGCTGAATTCGCACGCCCTTTGGCGGACTGTGTTGGCGGCCCCGCCTCATAATGGCCGCGACACAAACCAGCAGGGGCCGACATCGATGACTAGCTTCTCCCGAATCCCATTCTCGCTGAACCGTCGCGAGCTTGCAGCCATGTCGCTGGCGACGATCGCGGGCTTCTCCACCTCGGGCGCAGCGCGGGCGCAAGGGCGAGGGGCGGGCTACGAAATGGCGCATGGCGACGCCGCGCATCAGCGCGACATGCGGAGCCTGCCGTTGCTGAAATTCGGCCTGGTGATGTTCCCCAACATGACCGCGCTCGACCTCGTCGCGCCTCAGCTGTTGATGGCGACGATGATGCGGACCGAGGTTCACCTGCTCGCCAGGACACTCGATCCGGTCGAGACCGACAGCCGCCTGTCGATCCTGCCGACCGGGACCTTCGCCGATTGCCCGCCGGATCTCGACGTGTTCTTCGTCCCCGGCGGCCCGCGCGGCACCGAAACGGCGCTGCTCGACGACACCTTGCTGAATTTCATCGCCACCGCCGGGGCCAGAGCGAGATACGTCACCAGCGTATGCACCGGCTCGGTACTCCTCGCCGCAGCCGGTCTGCTCGATGGCTATCGCGCTGCGTCCTACTGGGGCACGCGCGAGATCCTGCCGCTGTTCGGCGCGACACCGGTCGAGGACCGCGTGGTGATCGACCGCAACCGCATCACCGGCGGCGGCCTCACCGCCGGTCTCGACTTCGGTCTGATCCTGTCGAAGGAGCTCCGCGGTGAGGAGACCGCACGGCTGCAGGAACTGGTGCTCGAATACGACCCGCAGCCGCCGTTCAAGGGCGGTACGCCCCGGACGGCGCGGCCAGACACGCTGGCGCTCGCCAAACGGGTGTTGGCGCGCGACCTGAGCGCAATCCGGGCTGCCGCCGAGAAGGTCAGGGCCCGACGCGGCTGAACTCTCCGCGAGCGTCCTGTCTGGTCCGGCTGTTGCTCGGACAGACAGCAGCCGGTGGTGTTTCAGATGCCGAACCAGCTCCTGATCAATGAAAGAAGCGTCGCGACGGCTTCGGACTCTTCGATTTCACCGCTCACCATCAGGCCCGAAAGCGCCTCGGCAGCGCCGATGATGGCGGCGCAGCGAACCGCCAGCGTTGCATCATCGAGCTGCGCATAGGGGCGAAAAGCCTCCGCATAGGCGTCGACATAGCGGCGCAGGAGTTCGCGGCCGAACCGCTCCATCGCCTCGTCGCCCTTCATCGCTGCGATGATGGCGAAAGCCTCGGGCCCAACAGTGGCGTAGCAGCGCATATAGGCCCAGCTGGCTGCTTCGGCGACCGAAAGGAAGGTCGGCTCGGCATCCGCGAGCCGATCGCGGAGCACGTCGAGCTGGCGTTCGGCAATCTCGGTATAGAGGGCGATAAACAGGCCCGACCGTGTTCCGAACTGGTCATAGACGACCGGCCGGGTAACCCCCGCAGCCTCGGCAAGCGACACCAGCGTCAGCGCGTCGGCGCCATGGGCTCCGACGATCGTCTTCGCCGCATCGAGAAGCTGCCGCCTCCGCTGCTCGCGGCTCAAACGCGTCCGTTTCGTCTCGACACCCATATCGCAAAGTCCAGTTGACTATGTACATAATGTAACTTACATAGTGTACATAGCTCGTCGTAGAAGTCCACTCGCGAAGCAGATTGAGGATATGAAGGATATGAACAAGGATGTTTCATGGGTGCTTCTGGTAGGCGCTTCGGGTGTTGTGGGACGGCAGGCCGCGGCGCGCCTTCGTCAGCGATGGCCTGACCTGCCCTTGCTTCTCGGCGGTCGCGATCTTGCGAAGGTCGAAGCCCTGGCGCTGGAACTCGGGAATGCGCGGGGCGTGGTGGTTGACCTGGGCCGCCGCGATCTGGGGCTGTCGGACGATATCGCGGTCGGCGCTACCGCGATGTTCGTCAAGGACGAGACCTTGAACGGTCAGCTCTTCGCGCAGGATCGCGGCAGCGCCTTCATCGACATTTCGAGCGCGGCGTTCGAACTGGGGCCGCAAGCGGCGTTTTACAGCGAACGCCCTCAGACGGCGCCGATCCTGTTGGCTAGCAACTGGCTTGCCGGCGTGAGCACCTTCGCGGCGCTCGACCTTGCGAGCGGCTTCGCCCGTGTGGACAATGTGCTGGTTTCGGCACTTCTCGATGACCAGGATATGGGCGGCGGCGCCGCCGAGGCCGACTATGTCCGCCAGACGCAAGCAGGGCCATCGAGTCTGGTGCGCAGGAACGGCCGTTTCGTCTGGGCCGCCGGCGAAGACGCCGCGGCCACGTTCGAGGCCTGGGACGGAACGCGCTTCGACGCGCAGGCATTCGGCAATCTCGATATCCTCAGCCTCTCGGCAGCGACCAATGCCCCCGAGGTCGCGTTCCAACTCGCGGTCGGCGAAACGTCCAGTCGCAGAAGGGGCGATCGATACTCGCACGAGATTCTGATCGAAATCACCGGGCTTTCGCTCGACGGGCAGATGACGCACGCACGGCGCTTCGTCATCCATCCCGACGGTCAGGCACCGATGACCGCATTGGGCGTCAGTCTGGCGATCGAAGCGATGCTCGGCCTCGAGACCGGCAAGAAACTGGCCCCGGGATTGTATCTTCCGCATGCGGTCGTCGATCCAGCGCAAGCCGTCGAGGCGCTTAGGGACATCGGGGCGGTGATCGATGACAGCTGGAACCTGGCCGCGTCGGCAACAGGGGAGGTTGCGGCGGAACTCAGCATCTAACGCAACGCCCCCACCAATCGTGGCCCTCATTGATCCGGCGCAGCCCCGCTGTTGGCAGGGCTATGCCCCTTCGGTGACGAACAGCAGGATCACGGACCGGGAATCGACCACCAGGCGCTCTCGGTCCGCGGCGCTGCGGCAAGCCGCGATCAATCCGGCGAGGCCCGCTGCGCCCGAAGCTGTGCTTGCTGGTCCTCCCGCCCGCTCCATCGTCCGGCACGCCGCCCGCAAATCGTCTTCGGTCACCTGAATCGCTGCTGCGTCATGCCGAAGAAGAATGGTCAGGGCGGGCGCGGATGCAGCGCCGCAGGACAGCATATCCGCGCAGGTTTCGAGCGTGCCTTCGATCTGGACCGGAACGCCATGGGCAAGCGCAGCCGCGACGCACGCCGCCGCGGCCGGCTCGACCACGACAACGCGGCGCGGCATCGCCATGGCACCGGCAAGCCCCTGCGCCATCGCGGCTGCAAAGCCCCCGACCCCCGCCTGCAGGAACAGGTGAGTCGGCGCCGGGAGGGGGGCCTTGCGCAGCTGTGCCACCACCTCTTCCGCGATCGTCGTGTAGCCTGCCATGACGTCCGCAACGACGACGTCGTCAGGATCGTCGGTGGTGTCGGCGATCAGCAAACCCTCTCCGCGCGCCGCAGCCGCATCGGCTTCCCGAACCGCGTCATCATACGTCCCGGATATACGCACGATGGCCGCGCCCATGTCGCGGATGCGCGCTTCGCGCGCGTCGCTGACATGATGGGGCAGATAGACTCGCGCCTCCGCGCTCGCCTCACGGGCTGCCGCTGCCACGGCAAGGCCGTGATTCCCATCGCTGGCGCAAAGCAGCATTCGCGGGATCCGGCCGGACCTGCCGGTCGCATCCAGACGAGCCAGCGCGAGGCGGGCGGCATGCGCCCCTCCCAGCGATTTGAAATTTCCCAGCCGCCGATGATTTTCGCATTTGACCAGAATGGCGCCAACGCCGAGCTGGGCGGCGAGGGTCGGGAGTGTGATGAGCGGCGTGGCGCCGTGCGTGCTGGAATTGCTGTTCATCCCGCCAGTATAGATCCGGCGTTTGCAGTTCGTCCGCGATCTGGCGCCCTTGCGCGCCGTGAAGCCGCGAATATCGAAGCTAGAGCGCGTCCGGCATCGCGATCGCCAGCCCGCGCTTCACCACCCCCAATGCGACGTTGGTCGTAAAGCGCCGGACGTTCGCGTTGCGCGCGACCAGCCGCGACATGAGGTCATCATAGCTCTCGGTATCGGGCGCGGTCACGACGAGGACGAAATCAGCCTCTCCCGTCACATAATATACCTGCTGGACCTGTTGCTCCGCGCTGAGCCAGCGTTTGAGTTCGGCAAGCAGTTCAGGCCGCTCGCGCTCGACCTGAAGCGACACGATGAAGAATGTCGGGCGGCCCAGCTTCTTCGGATCGCAGACCGCGACGTCCTTCAGGATGACGCCTTGCTCGCGCATCCGCCGGATCCGGCGCTGGATCGCGGAAATCGACAGCGGCACCTGTTCGGCGAGTTGCTCGGCAGTGAGTCCGGCATTTTCCTGAATCAGCGCAAGCAAGCGGCGATCGAATAAGTCGAGTTCCATCCCCGCAGTTTATCGCCGATCTTTGTCGAAAGAAGGCGTTATCGGCATCATTTTCGCGGTTTGCCCGCATCCACCCGCTCTATTCTTCGAGATCAAGCGAATGGAGTGGAAATGGACCGCCGACATCCTCCCGACATGGACCGACTATATCGCAATCGCGGGCGTCTCACCGGCGTTCGAGGCGGATTGGGCGACGCCCGGCCCAGTGGCTGAGGTCGCAGCGCCGATCCGTCCCACCCCAGAATACTTCACGGCAAACAGGAAACTCCAATGCGCCTGCTTTATCAGACCCACTCGCCCTTCGCCCGGAAGGCGCTCGTCTTCGCCCATGAGATCGGAATCGCCGACAGGATCGTCGTGGAGCATCACGAAACGAGTCCCACTGCCCGAAATGATGAGGTGTTCGGCCAAAATCCTCTGGGCAAAGTGCCGGTCCTGCTCCGTCCGGACCTGCCTTCTCTGTTCGATTCAAGCGTCATTTGCGCCTATCTGGATACGCTTCACGATGGCGACAGTCTCTATCCCGCCGATCCCGAAGCACGGTGGCAGGCGTTGCAGCTCGAAGCGCTCGCCCAGGGGGTGGCGGATGCGGGGATCGCTGTGCGCTGGGAAACCGTGCGCCGCCCCGAAGCGCTCCGGTTCGCGGATCTTCGCGATGGCTATATCGCCAAGCTGGAAACGAGTTACGCATGGCTCGAACAGCATATGAACTTCGATGCCGGTCTCCATATCGGGCAGATCGCTCTCGCGACGACGCTCGACTGGCTGGAATTCCGGAGCCTGCCATCGTTCAGGAAGTCGACGCATTTGAGCGACTGGTTCGACGCGTTTGCGTTGCGACCGTCGATGATCGCCACGCCCTTGTCAGGGGATACGGTTGATGTTGCAGGGCCGCCGGCGCAAGCAAAGGCCTGACACCCGACGAGAGCGTGTCGCGTGATTCCGTAGAACGTCTCTGCGCGCATGGATCGCCCGGCCAGTTCCGGACTGGAACTGGCCGGGCGCGTGGAGAGCCGCAATGAGCGGGTTTGGACTCAGCTCTTGCAGGCCTGCTTGGTCTTGTTTCCGGCCAGGCTGCAATTGTAGGTGACCTGCTTGCCGTTGCGCAGCGTCGCCGTGGCGAGGTGCGTGTTCGAGCGCGCCGGGGCCTTCGCCCTTGCCGGCGTCGTCGCGGCCGGCTTTGTCGCCACGCGCGCGGCTGGCTTCGCCGCCGTGCGGGCAGCCGGCCTTGCGGCGACGGACGCGGTCGCCGGATGCTGTTGCGTTGCTGCGATGGCGGGAACACCGACCATCATCGTGGATGCGAGGCCGAACGCGATAAGGGCGCGAATGCGTACCATGTTCCTTACTCCATTGATCCGCCCGGCGGGGCGGATGATGCGGACCGAGGTCCAGGGCGGGGGCTGAGAGGGGAGCCAGTCCCCGCCGTGGATGCCCTTTGTTACGCGCCGCGATCCGACCGCGGCATGGCCGCGACATGACAATATGGTAATGCCGGGGCCAGCTTTCGGACGGATGCAAAGGCGCAGGATCGACGGGTCGCAACAGGAAAGCGCCAGCGTCCCGTTGCGGTGACAGGTGCCCGCCAAGGGGGTCGCATGAAGAAGCTGCTGTCCATCCTGCTCCTTGCGTTCGCGCTCGCCGCGGCCCTGTATCTCTATGCCGGCTATTATACCGGCCCCTTGTACCGCGACCTGCCCGTTGCGCATCCGGACCCCGCCAAACCCGCGATCGTCATCCTGTCCGGCGATATGGGTAACCGGCTCGGCATGGCGCCGAAGATCGCCGCCCGGCTCAACGCCCGCGGCTATGCCGTCGTCACCGTCAATTCGCTGACCTATTTCTCGCCGCGGCGCACCCCTGGGGAGGTTACGGCGCTGATCGAAGCCACGATGACGCGGGCGATGCGGCTTGGCCGGACGGACCGCGTCGTGCTGATCGGCCAATCCTTCGGCGCCGACATGATCCACGCCGGGCTTGCGGAAATGCCGCTGGCCCATCGGAAACCGATCCGATCGGTGGTGCTGGTCGTTCCCGGCAAGGATATCGTCTTTCGCGCATCGCCGATCGAGCTTGCCGGCATCGAGACTCCCGATCAGCACGCGCTGCGAACTGCCTCGAAGCTGACCTGGATACCGGTGATCTGCATCCGTGGCGCCGATGAAGACAACAGCCTGTGTCCCGAACTTGCCATGCCCAATGTCTGGCGGATCGTCCTGCCGGGCGGCCACAAGCTCAACTCCGATGACGGTGCGCTGGAAGCGGCGATTCTGCCCGCCATTCAGCGCGCCGCCGCCACAGCCGGGAGCCAATGACATGCGCCTTGCCGCCGTGATCCTGCTGCTGGGGCTGTCCGCCCCGGCGCACGCCGAAGCCCCGCCGACCCCGATCGGCCTCTGGCAGAATCCCAAGGGCACGATCCTTGTCCGCACCCGCGCCTGTGGTCAGCTGTTGTGCGGCAACATCGTCTGGGCGGCCCCGGCCGCGCTCGCGGATGCGCGTGAAGCCGGTGTTGCCTCGCTGATCGGAACCGAGCTGCTCGTCGACTACCGCCTGAAGAGCAATGGCCACTGGACGGGGCAAGTCTATGTTCCCGATCAGGGCCGCCGCTTCTACTCGACGATCGATCAGACCGGCGCGAACAGCCTGCGCATTTCGGGCTGCATCCTCGGCGGCCTGATCTGCAAGCATCAGGACTGGATCCGCCGATGAGCGCGGGAACAGGCCTCTCGCACTGGGTCGCTGCGCGCAGGCGGGGACTGTCGATCTTCGCCGCGCTGACGGTGGCGGCGCTCGGCCTGACCGCTCTGTTCAAGCTGCTCCACACGGTCCGTCCGCATGAGATCCGCCACGCCTTCGATGCGCTGTCGGCGGGCCAGATCGGGGCGGCGCTGCTGCTCACTGCGGCGAGCTATCTGATGCTCACGCTCTACGATCGCTTCGCGCTTCAGGTCATCGAACGCCGGTTGCCCTGGCGGACTTACGCGCTCGCGTCCTTCACCAGCTATACGCTCAGCCACAATCTCGGCCTCGCCTTGCTGACGGGGGGCTCGGCCCGATATCGCATCTATCGGTCGGCGGGGCTCGACGCGGGCGAGGTCGGCAGCGTCATCGCACTCGCCAGCGTGAGCTTCTGGAACGGCGTCTTCCTGCTCGCGGGTCTCGCCGCGATGACGAGCACGCATGTCCTGCCATTGTTCGATTTCGCACTGCCGCTTCCGTGGTTGCATGCTGCGGGGCTGACGGTGGTCGGGTTCTGCCTGATTCCATTGCTGTTGCGCCGGTTCGGGCTGCGGGCGGTCGAGATCGGCGGCTGGCGCACGCCGCTTCCCGGTCTGCGGCACGGCGTGATGATGACGGGTGTTGCGGCGCTCGATCTTGCCGCGGCGAGCGCCGCCCTGTTCGTCTTGCTCCCGACCCATGATCCGGCGCTCTATCCCGCGTTCTTCCTCGGCTATGCGCTCGCGATCATCGCGTCGCTGATCAGCCATGTGCCCGGCGGACTTGGGGTGTTCGAAGCGGTGGTGATCGCGACCGTTCCGGGCGACAAGGCGCAGCTGCTGGCGGCGCTGCTCGCCTATCGCGTCATCTACTATCTGCTGCCGTTGCTTCTCGCCGCGCTGCTGCTCGCGTGGCATGAAAGCAAGGCGTGGCGCGGACCCGCGCAGGAGCTGGCGCAGGCCGGGCAATCGCTGCTCCGCGAACTCGCCCCGCCGCTGCTCGCGGCGCTCGCCTTCGCGGGTGGCCTGATCCTGCTGCTGTCGGGTTCGACACCGGCGGAGACGAGCCGGATGCATGCGCTCCGCCATATCGTCCCGCTGCCGTTCGTCGAGGCGTCGCATATCGCCGCGAGCTTGTCCGGCACGCTGCTGCTGTTCCTCGCGCCGGGTCTGTTGCGGCGCCTCGACGGCGCGTTCGTCACGACGCGCGCGCTGCTCTTTGCCGGTGCGGCCTTCTCGCTCGCCAAGGGCGCGGATTACGAGGAGGCGATCATCCTGCTCGCGATCGGCGCCGCACTGCAGTGGAGCCGTCCAGCCTTCTATCGCAAGACCTCGTTGCTCGACGCTCCGCTCTCGACGGGCTGGACCATCGCGGCGCTGACCGCGATCCTGACTTCAGTCTTCGCCGGTTTCTTCGCCTACAAGCACGTCGCCTATACCAGCAGCCTGTGGTGGCAGTTCAGCCTGACGGGGGACGCGCCGCGCTTCCTGCGCGCGCTGTTCGGAACGGCGGTCCTGCTCGCGGGGCTTGCGCTCTGGCGTCTGTTCGCGCCGTCGCCGCGCGTCGCGCGGGCGGATCCGGTCGCGCGCGATCAGCTGGAACCCGCGCTTGCGCTGGCGCGGCACAGTGACGCCTTTCTCGCACTGACGGGCGACAAGAGCTTCATCCTCGCCGATGAAGGCGATGCGTTCCTGATGTACCGGGTGCAGGGGCCGAACTGGATCGTCATGGGGGATCCGGTCGGTCACGAGGCGCGCTGGGCCGATCTGCTGTGGCGGCTGCGCGAACGGGCGGACGCGGCACAGGGCCGCATCCTGCTCTACCAGATCAGCGCGACCTGCCTGCCGCATGCCATCGACCTCGGCCTTTCGATCGTCAAATATGGCGAGGAGGCCCGGGTCGATCTCGCGACCTTCACCCGCGCGGGAGCGCAGGCGAAATCGCTTCGGCACGCCGAGCGCAAGGCGGTGCAGGAAGGGGCCGAATTCGCTGTGGTGGACGCCGCCGGGGCATCGCACCTGATCGGCGAGCTCAGCGCGGTGTCGGACGAGTGGCTGAACAGCAAGAAACAGCGCGAGAAGGCGTTCAGCCTCGGCCGCTTCGATCCCGCATATCTGTCGCACTTCCCTTGCGCTGTGGTCCGTGTCGGCGGGCGGATCGTTGCGTTCGCCAATATCCTCGCGACCCCGAACCATGAGGAAATGTCGGTCGATCTGATGCGCCACCGCCGCGACATTCCCTATGGCACGATGGACTTTCTGTTTCTGCGCCTGATCGAACATGCGCAGGTGGAGCGCTATCGCTGGTTCACGCTCGGGATCGCGCCGCTGGCCGGCATCGAAGGCGGCAGACTGGCCTCGATCTGGGCGCGCGGCGCCGCGTTCCTCTTCCGCCATGGCGAGATGCTCTATGGGTTCGAAGGTCTGCGCAACTACAAGGCCAAGTTCGCGACCCACTGGCAACCGCGCTACATCGCGGGCCCGCGCGGTATCGCCTTCGCCAGCGGCATGGCGGCGGTCCACCATCTCGTTTCGCGACCCGCCGGCGGTAGCCGACGCCCACGGACCGACGCCGTGGCTGGACAGGCGATCGCGTGAAGCAGCCCGCGCGCCTCCTCCCTTCGACGGGCGTGTCGCTGCTCCTCCTTGCGGGGGTGATCCTGTTCGCGGCGCACTGGGGCGCCGGATCGCGCGTGCCGCATGCCGGGCTGATCCCCGGCCTGACCTATGAACTTCAGCGGCCGGCGAATGGAACGCCCGGGTTGATCGTGACGAGCGTGGAGGATCAGGGGCCGGCCTCGGCCGCCGGGATCGCGGTGGGCGACATGATCGAACGGATCGATGGCCGGCCGGTCACGGCGCTGGCCGACGTCGCCGCCGCGAAGAAACAGGGCGATGCAGGCGGCATGCAACTGGTTGTTCGCCACGCGGGAACAGATCGTTATATGCGGTTACCGGCCGCCGGGCGTTAGTTGGGAATGCCGCATGTCGCAGAAGATACTCGTTATCGAGGATGACCGCGCCACGGCGGATCATATCGTCAAGAGTCTGGCCGATGAGGGCTTCGTCGTCGATCATGCCGCCGATGGGCGCGACGGGCTGTTTCACGCCACCGACGGCAGCTACGATGCGATCATTCTCGATCGTATGCTGCCCGGCATGGACGGCATGGCGGTGCTTGCTGCGCTGCGCGCGGCGCGCGTCGCGACCCCGGTCATCATCCTCTCGAACCTCGGCGCGGTCGATGCCCGTGTCGAGGGGCTGACCTCGGGCGCGAACGACTATCTCGTCAAGCCCTTCGCCTTTTCCGAACTGCTCGCGCGGCTGCGGCTGCTCATCGTCAGGCCGTTGGGGACGACGCAGGTCGAAACCCTGCTCGCATGCGAGGATCTCGAGATGAACCTGCTCAGTCGCCGGGTTACGCGCGGTGGGCGGCGCATCGAGCTGCAGCCGCGCGAATTCCGCCTGCTCGAATATTTGCTGCGGCACAAGAATCAGGTCGTCACACGCACCATGATGCTTGAGGGTGTGTGGGAATATCATTTCGATCCCGGAACAAATGTCGTTGACGTCCATGTCAGCCGCTTGCGCCGCAAGATCGATGATGGGTTCGACCAGCCGCTCCTCCACACCATCCGTGGGGCGGGCTACATGCTCGGGTTCGCGGACTAGCGGGGTGATGCGCGGCATTCTCTGGCGGTCGACCACGGTCCGGCTGGCGCTGCTCTTGCTGCTGGCGCAGGTCGCGACGCTGGCGTTCGGCCTGACCGTCATCCACCGCTCCACCGAGGCGATGCTCCTGTCTGATGCGCGGACGGCAGCAGAGGTCGCCCGCGACGACTTCGCTCAGGAATATCGACAAGAGGGGGAGGGGGGACTGGTGCGGGCGATCCGCGACCGGCTCGCTGTGCGCGATGATCGCAACTTTGTGGTGTTGTTGAAGAGTGCCGCAGGCGCGCCGATCGTCGGCAATCTCCAGCAATGGCCGGCGACGGTCGGCGATGCCGAACGCTGGCGGCGGATCAGTCTGTTCCGTGAAGGCGGCGCGGCGGCCGAAGAGATGGGTCTCATCACGACGCGCCTGCCCGGCGGGCAGGTGCTGCTCACCGGCGAAGTGCTTGAGGCGCAGGTTCAGCTCGCACGTGCGAGCCGGACAGCGTTCCTCTACGCACTCGTCGCTGGCATCGTTGCGGCAGCGCTTGTTGCCGCATTTGCCGCCTGGATCCTGTCACGCCGCGTCGATGCATTCGCACATGCGGCTTCGACTATCGCCGCCGGGCAGCTCGATGCGCGGGTCGAGCGTGACGAGTCCGGCGATGCCTTCGACCGGCTCGGCATATCGATCAACGCGATGCTCGACCGCATTGAGGCGCTCGTCCGTGAACTGCGTATGGTTACCGATTCGATGGCGCACGACCTGCGCTCGCCGGTGTCGCGGTTGAAGGCAGTGCTCGAGCAGGCGCTCCGCCGCAGCCGCGACCCCGACACTATGGCCGCACTCGGAGGCGCGATCGATGAAGCGGACAGCCTGCACCGTCTGCTCGATACGGCGCTGGAGATCACCCGAACCGAAGCGGGGATCGGCCGCGATCAGTTCACGCGCTTCCGGTTGCGTTCGATGCTCGACGATATCGCGGAGGTCTATGGCCCACTCGCGGAAGAGCGTGGGTTCGAGATCCATGTGGATGCTCCGGCGGAATCGCATGTCGTCGCCCACCGTGAGCTGTTGCAGAGGGCAGTATCGAACCTTGTCGACAATGCCCTTAAATATGCTGAGGGCGGTTCGTCGATCCAGATCAACGCATCGACGATCAAAAGCGGATCGATCGATCTGACGGTTTCTGACGACGGGCCTGGCTTGTCGGAAGCGGAACGAGTGCGCGCGGCGCAGCGCTTTGTCCGCCTCGATCCGGCACGCGGAGGCAGCGGTGCGGGCCTCGGTCTTTCGCTCGTCCAGACCATCGCCCATTTGCACGGTGGCGCGCTGCAGTTCGCATCGAACGGCCTGAGAGGGCTATCGGTTCGTTTAGTCCTGCCGATCGCGTTGCAGAGTAGCGATCCAAAGGACCTTGCGTAGTCAGGAATCGACGGCGCAGAAGGGGCTCGTCCGAATGGTATCGGACTTCCCAGTACATTCTGCTTTCCGGCACAGGCACCCCGAAAGCGCTCTTTCGCTCAGGGCTGACTGACGGCAGCGAGTCCCGCTGGGGTGTTGCGCGTACGGCAACAGCTGCATCGCTATTCGCGATACCGCGTCGATCCAGCGACGCTTTAGGGAGCACGCGATCTCGAAACTCAGGGGGCATGCGTGGTCCGGACTATTCTTCTCGTTACAACGACATTGTGGAGCGGAGCGGCCGTAGCGCAGGAGGTGGAGACGCCGGATCCCGCTGAGATCGTCGTTACCGGTACCCGCACGGCAGGGCGTGCGGCGATCGAATCCTCAGCGCCCGTGGATGTGGTCACCAACGCGGCGATCGAGGGAACCGGCTACCCCGACCTCGGCCGTGCTCTCAATTTCCTCCAGCCCTCGGTCAACTTCGCGCGTGCCGCGACGACGGCCAGTGCGGCGAATACCCGGCCGATCACGCTGCGCGGTCTGTCGCCCGATCAGACGTTGGTGCTGATCAACGGGAAGCGCCGCCACGCCAACGCGGTTCTCAATGTAAACAACAGCATTGGCCGCGGCGCCGCCGGAGTCGATTTCGATACCATCCCCGAAAGCGCGATCGAGCGGATCGAGATCCTGCGCGACGGCGCTGCTGCCCAATACGGCTCCGACGCGATCGCCGGGGTGGTCAACATCATCCTCAAGTCCAACGCAAGCGGCGGTTCGGCGAGCATTCTTGGTGGGGTGGCCGAGGCAGGGGATGGGTTGAACGGCCTGGCGACGGCCAGCGCCGGCTTCGGGCTCGGCGATGGCGGTCATCTCACGTTCACTGCGCTTGCCCGGCATCAGGATCCGACCAACCGCGCGTTGCCCGACCAGCGGTTCGGGCGCGTCACCTATCGCATCGGTGATCCATTGGCGTCGGTGGCCAGCTTCGCGTTCGATGCCGGCGTACCGGTCGGCGACGTGACGTTCTATGGTTTCGGCACGGTCACGCGAAAGGTTTCCAACAATGCGGCCGGCTTCCGCGTTCCCGGCTTCTCGCCGCTCTATCCCGCCGGCTTTCTGCCGATCATCGAGCCGACGATCTGGGATGTCGGCGGCACGATCGGGATCAAGGGGAGCTTTGGCAGGCTCAGGGCCGATCTCAGCCAGACCTATGGCTACAACAAGGCCGATTTTCGCGTGTTCGATACCGCAAACGCTTCGCTCGGACTCGCCAGTCCGACTCGCTTCGATTCGGGCGGGGTTACCTATCAGCAGCACGTGACCGACTTGATGCTGGCGCTGCCGCTCGACGGGGTAATGGCGGGCGGTAACATCGCCGCGGGCGCGCAGTATAGGCATGAGAGCTACTCGATCCGCAGCGGCGAGCCGTTGGCCTACGCAGGGACGGGCGCGGACGGCTTTGCCGGCTTCAATCCGCGCAACCCCACCGATGCAGGACGCGATGCCTATGCCGGCTTCCTCGACGTCGAACTGCGTCCGATCCGGCAACTGCTGCTCGGCGGGGCGTTGCGATACGACCACTATGACGATTTCGGGGGGCGGACGACCTGGCGGGCGACCGGCAGGCTCGACGCCGCGCCGGGTGTCGCGGTGCGCGCGACCCTTGGCAGCGGGTTCAAGGCGCCATCGCTCCAGCAGCAATTTTACAGTGCCGTGCAGGGCGCGCTGAGTGCCGGCACGCTGGTCAACGTCGCGACGCTGCCGGTGTCCGATCCCGTCGCGCGTGCGCTGGGCGCTGCGCCGCTCAAGCCCGAACGCTCAAGCAATGTCACCGCTGGAGTCGTATTCGGTCCGTTTGGTGGCTTCAGCTTCACCGCCGACTACTTCCACATCCGCATCCGCGACCGGATTGCGCTGAGCGAGCAACTCGGCGGCGCCGCGGTCAGCGCGATCTTGCGGAATGCCGGGATCAGCGGATTCAGTCAGGTGCGGTTCTTCACCAATGCCGTCGACACTACCAGCAAGGGGGTCGAGGTGACGGCACGCTGGCAAGGGTCGCTGGGGTCGGAGACGCGCTTGTCGGTTGCGGCTGGCTATAGCTGGCTCGATAATCGGCTCGACACGTTGCGCGCCAATCTCACGTTGCCAGCGCTACCGTTGCTCGCGACCAAGTCGATCCTGTTCCTGACCGGGGCGCAACCCCGCGCCAAGGGCACCGTCCAGGCAAACCTGACTCACGGGCGTTTCGATTTTACCGCCAGCCTCACCGCTTTTGGCACCTATACCTCGGCACCGCTGGTCAAGGTGCAGACGTTCGGCGGAAAAGAGTCGATCGACCTGTCCGCCGGCTACGGCGTCGCGGAGGGATTGCGTCTCCAGGTCGGTATCCAGAACCTGTTTGACTCACGGCCCGAGGGGATCATCGATCAGGCAACGGCGATTGCCGCGACCGGCGGAAGCTTTCCTACGGGCGAGGAAACGCCGCTGGGGCTGAATGGCCGCAGCTATTTCGCGCGGCTTTCGGCGCGCTTCTGATGCTGGATCGGCGGACCATGCTCGGCGGCGCGCTTGCCCTTGCTGCCGGGCGTTTCGTTCATGCTGGTGCCGCCGCGCGGGTTCGGGATGCCCGGCCGCGGTTGATCAGGGATCCTTTCGCGCTCGGCATAGCCTCCGGCGACCCGGCGCCGGACGGCTTCATCCTGTGGACGCGTGTTCTGGGGGTTGCAGAGGATGTGGCGGTTGCATGGGAAGTGGCCGAGGATGAACGGTTCGGACGGATCGTACGCCGCGGCCGGGCGCTCGCCGCGAGTGGGCGGGGCGGCGCGGTGCATGTCCGCGTTCGGGGATTGCGGGCGGGACGCCCCTATTTCTATCGCTTCCATTTCGCCGGGGTAGTCAGCCGGACGGGGCGGACCGCGACCATCGCCACCGATCCGCAGACATTGCGGCTGGCGCTCACCTCGTGCCAGCATTGGGAGCAGGGATGGTTCTCCGCCTATCGCGACATGATCGCGCAGCGGCCGGACGCGGTGCTTCAGGTCGGTGACTATATCTATGAAAAGTCATTCGGCGATGGCCCCAACGTGCGCAGTTTCGGCACGCCGGAGCCGCGCACGCTCGACGATTATCGCGCCCGCCACGCGCTCTACCGCACGGACCGCGATCTTGCCGATGCTCATGCGGCGTTGCCCTTCATCGTTTCGTGGGACGATCACGAGGTCGAGAACGACTATGTCGCGGGTGAAGGGGTCGCAACCGCCGATCCGGTCGCGTTCGCTCGCCGCCGCGCAGCTGCCTACCAGGCCTATTTCGAGCATATGCCGATCAATCCCGCGCGACTGCTGCCCGGCGGCGAGATACGGCTCTACCGCAGCTTCAGCTGGGGACGGCTGGCGAGCGTCCATATGCTCGATACGCGGCAATATCGCTCGCCGCACCCCTGCGCCGCGCCGGAGCAGCGGGGCGGACAGATCCTGCGCGGCTGTGAGGAGGTTACTCGGCCGGGCGCGACGATGCTCGGCGCCGCGCAGGAGAGCTGGTTGCAGCGCGGGTTGCGCGACGAACGTGCGGTCTGGTCGCTGGTCACCCAACAGACATTGTTCTCGCGCCTCTATCTCCCGCAAGGTCGGGACGCCGCCTATTCGGACGTCTGGGACGGCTATTCCGCCGCGCGCAACCGTGCGCTGGACGCGCTCGCGCAGCCGGCTGTGCGCAATCCTGTGCTGCTCGGCGGAGATGTGCATTCCTTTTGGATCAACGATGTGAAGCGCGACTTCGAGCGGCCTGAATCGGCAACCGTCGCCACCGAAATCGTTACGAGTTGCCTGGCCTCGCGGAACGGGCCGGACGCACTATTCGGCCCGGCACGGTCGCTCAACCCGCACGTGCGGTTTCTCGACAATGCTCATGCGGGCTATGTGATGCTCAACATCACTCCGGCGCGGCTCGCGATCGACCTGCGTGCGGTCGACAGCCTGACCGACCCGGAGAGCGCGAGCCGCTCGCTGGCGCGCTATGCGGTCGAGGCGGGACGTCCTGGCGCGATCCCGTGATTGGCTGGCGGCATTGTCACAATCTCGTGACATGATGCGGCTAGCCCGGCGGGCATGTTGCGCCAGGCGCCCCCGCTCGAGGCGATCGAGATCTTCGTCGCGGCCGCCGGTGGTGCGAGCTTCCGGTCGGTCGCGCGTGAGCTTGCCCTCAGCCCGTCCGCGGTCAGCCGGCGGATCGGCGGACTCGAGGCGTTTCTCGGTACCCGGCTGTTCGACCGTTATGGTCAGTCCCAGCGGCTGAGCGCGGCGGGCGCGCGTTATCTGGCCGCGGTCGAGCCGGCGCTGGACGCGATCCGACGCGCGACGGGGCAGGTGGGTGCGGACGCCGTAGGGCGCCTTACCGTTGCCACATCACACAGCCTGGCGGCCGCATGGCTGGCACCGCGCTTGCCCGAAGTGCAGGATCTGCTCGGGATCGAGATCGAGATCCTGCCTTCGCGGGATCCCAATGTGTTGCGCTCAGGTGAGGCCCAACTGGCGATCTGGGGCGGGATGATTGCGCAGCCGGGTCTGGTTGCCGAACGCCTGTTCGATGCGGTGGTGCTTCCCGCGGCCTGCCCGCGGCGGATCGGAGGGCGACAATGGTCGGCTGCGGAACTCGCGGAAGAGCCGCTTCTCACTGTTCAGTCTCCTTCACATTTATGGGAGCGCTGGTTCGCTTGCGATGGCGGAATGAGCGCCGGTGAACTGCGGCAACGCGTGTTTCCAACGCTCCAACTGATGTACGAAGCTGCCTGTGCCGGCGCGGGAATGGTGTTGGCGATGCCGGTGATTGCCGAAAGCTATCTTGCATCGGGGCGGTTGGTGCCTGCGATGCAGGAGCCTCGCCAGATGGGCGAGGGCTATTCATTGTTTCGTCCCATGCGTCGCGGTAGCCCCTCTGCCACAGAGCGGCAGTTCACCACGTGGCTGCGGGACGCCATCTGCCAGTCTCGGGTAGAGTTCGATGAACTGGTCCAACGTTCACGGACGTGGGCGCCAAAGGACCAACGCTTCTCCAGGTAGGGTTCTCGGCGGCGGTAGGCTGATTGCTCACATACCTTGAGTATGCTGCGCTCCGGATGATGGAAATCCACGATTTTCGGCTTGCGGTCTTCCAAATCTCGATCCGCCCTGGTGTTCAAGCCAGCCGTGACGGCGGACCCAGGTGTGGAACAGCTCGGGCCATGCCGCGACGGCGCTGCCCGGTTTCCCGAGACCGAAACTGTGCCCGCCGGTCTCGAACACATGCAATTCCACCGGACGCTTCGCCGCCAGCATCGCGGCGTGGAGGCGCAGGCTGTGTTCGGGCGCGGCGATCGGGTCATCAGCGGCATGCGCGAGGAAGATCGGTGGGGTAGTGGTGGTGACATTCGCCTCGACCGAGAAGGCGTCGCGGAAATTCGGCAGCCCCTTCAGCTCGCGGAAGGTGCGCGTGGTATCGATCGGCGCGCGCATCGACACCACCGGATAGATCAGCGCCGCGAAATCCGGCACCGCGCTCACCTGATCGACCGCGTCGGCGGCCGGATAGAAAGTGTTGGCACCGCGGGTCGCTAGCGTGCCGGCGAGATGCCCGCCCGCCGAAAAGCCGAGGACGCCGATCCGCTTGGGATCGATGGCCAGCGTCTTCCAATTGCCGCGCAGGATGCGCATCGCGCGCTGCCCGTCCTGAAACGGCGCATCGGCGTTCCAGCCGTCACCCGGCAGGCGATAGTAGAGGACGAAGGCGGTGATCCCCTGCTCGGCCAGCCATTGCGCGGTCGGCATCGCCGCACTGCCGATCTGGATACGGAAATAGCCGCCGCCGCCGATCACCAGCATAGCCGCGCCATTGGGGTTCTTCGGCCGCACCACCACCATGCGCGGCACGGTGACGTTGGAGACCGAGCCGGTCGCCGACCCTTCGCTCCCGACCTTTTCCGGCCCGGCGGGCTTGCCGCTGCCCGGCATGACGCCGGGCCAGAGGTTGATCACGTCCCCGCCCTGCGCCGCGGCCGGAACCGCAACGATGAGCAGGACGAAAGCGGCGAGCCAGCGCATCATGTCCCTCAGAACTTCTTGCCGATGGAGGCGTAGATGTACCGCCCATAGGGCACGTAGAGCGAGCCGAGATAGCCGTCGGCGGTGATCGGCGGCTGGGTATCGAAGATGTTGCGCGCGCCGATGCGGAAGCGCGTATCCTCGAGCGGGCCCTTACGAACGCGATACTGGGCATAGAGGTTGAAGAACGCCTTGCCCTCAAGCGGATAGGGGTTGCCCTGCGCGTCGAGGAAATTGGTGTCGTAAACCTTACCGATATAGTTTCCGAACGCGCCGATCTGGAACCCCTTGTGGCTCCAGGTGAGCGAGCCGGTGAGGCGCCATTTGGGCTTGCCGCGCTCCTCGATCAGGTCGCTCGCATCCGTAAGCGGCGTTGCCGGATCGATCGTCCCCGCCGAACGCGCGTCGAACAGGGCTTGCACTGCCGGCGGTGTGTCGCGCGAGAATTTGGTCAGCCGTGCAGCGTTAATCGCCACGTCGAACCGGCCGATGTCCGTGCGAACATTGTAAAGCACTGCAAGGTCGATGCCCTGCACCGTCTGCGGCAGCAAAGTGGTGAACTGATCGTTGATTCGCGTCACCGCACCGGCCGGTGCCAGACCGCTGCCCTGGTAGAAATTGACATCGTCCGCATTCGGCGTGGAGCGGATCACGTTCGGGTTGCTCGATCCCTGAAGGCGCAGCAGATAGTCGAGCACCAGCGCGTTACGCGGGCCGAACTGGCCGACGATGCCGGTCTGCTGGATCGACCAGAAATCGGCAGTAAGCGTCAGGCGGCCATATTCCGACGGGATGAACTTCGGCTCGATTACCGTGCCGACGGTCCAGTTGGTGCTTTCTTCCGGCTTCAAGTCCGGATTGCCGCTGATGAAGATCGAGTAGCTCGCGCTGCGGTCGCACGCGCCCATGTTGGGGATCGGATTGACCGGGCGACGCATGTCGACGACGCAGCGATAATAGTCGTTGTTCGAGCCAAGCCGCGAATAGGCGACGGTCTTGGTCTGCTCGAGGTTCGGCGCGCGGAAGCCCTGCGACCAGGAACCCCGCAGGCGCAGGCCATCGACGATGTCCCATGCGGCGGCGATCTTGGGCTTAGCGACCGATCCGAAGTCCGAATAATTCTCGAACCGCCCGGCGAGCTGCAGGTCGAGCCGATGGATCAGCGGAATGTTCATCTCGGGCGAGACCACCGGCACCGCGAGCTCGGCAAAGGCGGAGAAGACGTTGCGGCTGCCGCGTGTCGAGGGGGTCGGGCTAACCGCGGCGACGTTAGACAGGTTGGTCTCCCCGGTCACCATGTCGGTGAAGGTGATCGTGCCGTTTAGGCGCGGGTCGCGGATATCCTCCTGCGTCTCGCGCCGCCCCTCGACCCCGAACGCAATGCCAAGACCGCCGGCGGGCAGGTCGAACAGGCTGGCGTTGGAGAGTTTGAAATCGCCGAGCAGCAGGCTGGTCTTCGACTTGCGAACGAGGTTGAAGCTGAATGAGTCGATCGTCGCCTGACTGGCGGGCGAGCAGTCGCCGAGCGACGGGGTTGCCGAGCAGCCGCCGCTGAACGGATTGTACGCGGCAGGCGTCGACAGCGCGAGGTTACGCTGGAGCGCGGTCATGTCGATCGCGTTCGAGCTGTCCCGCGCCTGCGCCTCCGAATAGAGGATCGCGGTATCATAGTCGAAGCTGCCGATCTTGCCGCGCGCGCCGAGCAGGAAGCGTGACTGCCAGTTCTCGACATTCACCACCTGATTGCCGGCATCGACGAAGCGATAGGTGGACAGGCGCACCGGCAGCCCCGCCGCGGGGACATTGGTGAGGCCAGGGATGCGGTTGGGGTTCGCTTGGCCGTTGGCAAAAGTGGTGGGACCGAACGGGTTCCAGTAATTGCTCGCGGGGATGACGATCGCATTCAGGTTGATCGTCGGCGGCTGGATACGCTGGGTGTCGGCGAGATAATAGCCGAGCTCGGTATAGAGTTCGACCGCGTCGCTCAGCTCGTAGCGGCCGGTGAAGAAGGCGTTGTAGCGGTTGAACGACGGCGTGACGGTGGTGCCGGGACGCGTGTCGAAGCGCTCGCTGCGCAGGGTGGTCGCGGTCGCGCGCGTGCCGCTGCCGTAGCAGACGTCGCTGTTGATCGTGACGAGACAGCCCGGGTTGAGCGAGGACTGGGTGTGGAACGCCCCCGCCGAGGAGGTCAGCGCCTGATTGCCCGGGCTGCGACGGATCGTGCCGGGGCCGCCCACGACAGCGAGGTTCGCCCAGGGGCTTTGCGTCGCGCGGCCGTCCGCCGTCAGGTTGCCGGCATAAGCGGGGTCGTCGGCGAAGTACGACATGAGGTTGTCGGTCGCGGTGTAAGGCTGGTCCTCGGCCATCTGCGCGGTGCGACGGACATAGTTGAAGAACAGCGAGAAATTGCCGCGCCCCTCGTCGAAGCTGTGCCCGACCAGCGCAGTACCCTCGAACTCCTTGCGGTTCGTGCCTTCGGCAAAGCCGTAGCGCAGGTTGAGTTCGGCGCCGTCATAGTCGCCGCGCGTGACGGTGTTGACCACCCCCGCGACCGCGTCCGAACCATAGATCGCCGACGCGCCGTCGCGCAGGATCTCAAGCCGCTCGATCCCCGCGACGGGCAGCGCGTTCGAATTGTAGCCGAGCACGGGAACATTGCCGTCGCCCGCCTGGCTGGTCGGATGGTTGACCATGCGGCGGCCGTTGAGCAGCGTCAGCGTGTTGCCGACGCCCAGATTGCGCAGGTTGATCGAGTTGACGTCGCCGCGCGCCGCGTTGCTGGTCTGCGGGTTATTGGCCTCGTTGAAGGTGACGTCGCCCGCCTGCGGGATCGACCGGATCAGGTCGTCGCCCGACAGCGCGCCGGTGGCGTCGATCTGGTTGCGGTCGACCACCGACACCGGCAGCGCGGTAGTGATGTCCTTGCCCTTGATCTGGCTGCCCACGACGACGACTTCGGCCGGCGGAGCCTCTTCAGCGGCCGGATCGGTCGGGGGCGCGTCCTGCGCGCGTGCCGGAAGCGCCAGCGTGAGCGCGATCATCGCGGTGCCGCTGCAAAGCAGGCGAAGCCTGGTGCGATCAGTCATCTCTTCTCTCCCATTCGCGGGAAGCCGGGTTCTTTGCCCGGCTTCCATTCGTTGATTCAATCCATGTCGGTTTCGGTGGCGGGCCGTGCGGGCGTGTCTTGCGCGGGACCGCT
>CAZBYE010000024.1:0-22386 GCA_964496045.1 uncultured Stakelama sp. | reverse complement strand
CGTCCTCGCGCTCCTTATACTGCTCGGTCTCGACCGCGCTGGCATAGGGCAGTTCGGCGTGGAGCTGGAGGTACAGCTGCTCGCGCGTGATCTCCGCCGCCAGCATCCGGTCGGTCGCGTCGGACACCTGATCCTCGGGGAAATGCCACGGCCCCTCGGGCATCTTGGCGGCCAGCGCGGCCTTTAATTCCGGCACGCCATCGCCGGTCGTCGCCGACACGAAATAGGTATCGTCGAACGCGCCCAGCTCGTTGAGCGTCGCGGCATGGCCGAGCAGGCGCGGCTTGTCGGCGATATCGACCTTGTTGAGGATCAGCAGCTTGCGCTCGCGCCGGTCCTTGAGGCTCTCGGCGAGCCCGCGCACCTTCGGTCCGACCCCGCCCTTGCCATCGACCACCAGCGCGATCAGGTCCGCGTCTTTCGCGCCTTCCCACGCCGCGGCGACCATCGCCCGGTCCAGCCGCCCGGACGGATCGAAGATACCCGGCGTATCGACCAGCAGCAGCTGCGTATCGCCCTCGATCGCGATGCCCATCAGCCGCACGCGCGTCGTCTGCGCCTTGGGGCTGACGATCGCCACCTTCTGGCCGACCAGCGCGTTCACCAATGTCGACTTGCCCGCATTGGGCGCGCCGACCACGGCAATCAGGCCGCAGCGTTGTTCTTGTACGTTATTCACCTGGTCTCCGTAGCCGGTCTAGCCGAGCTTCTCCAGCAGCGCCGTCGCCGCAGCGGTTTCCGCTTCCTGTTTCGAGCTGCCTTCGCCCTCGGCTTCGGCGAGCTTGCCGATCACCGCGCGCACCTTGAAGCGCGGCGCATGCCCCGGCCCCGAACGCTCGACCAGCTCATATTCGGGCGAGCGGCGATTATTGGCCGCAGCCCATTCCTGCAGCGCGGATTTGGGGTGTTTGGGAGCGGACGCCTGCGCGTCGATCCGGCTGTCCCACAGCCGTCGCACCAGCGCCCTGGCCGTCTCGAACCCGCGCTCGACGAAATGGGCGCCGATTAGCGCCTCCATCACATCGCCCAGCACATTGTCGCTCGACGCCGCGCCGTCGTCGCGAGCCTGCTTGCCCAGCTTAAGGTGCGCGGGCACGCCGATTTCGCGCGCCACCTCGGCACAGACCTGCCCCGTCACCAGCGAGTTGAACCGCCGCGACAGCTTGCCTTCGGGTTCGTCCGGGAAGCGCTCATAGAGCCATTCGGCCAGCGTCAGCCCCAGCACCCGGTCGCCCAGAAATTCGAGCCGCTCGTAATTGGCCGCGCTCTGGCTGCCATGCGTCAGCGCGCGCTCATAGCCCGCGAGGTCACCCGCGGGGCTGCCCAACACCCCCGCCAGCCAGTCGGCCAGCTTCTCGGTCAAAAGCCTTCCCCGATGCGGCTCCACCGCGCCGCACTGAACCAGGTCCAGGGCAGCACCCATTGCGCGCCGCCATCGGTCGACCAGAAGTTCACCACCGCCTTGCCCTGCAGATTTTCCATCGGCACGAAGCGGATACCGCCGCGGTTCTGCCCCTGGCTGTCGAGCATCGGGAGGAAGCGGCTGTCAGCCGAATTGTCGCGATTGTCGCCCATCAGGAAGACATGGTTCGCGGGCACGGTGAACAGCTCGGTATCGTCGGCGCCGGGGTTGGGGCCTTCGTCGAGCACTTCATAGCTCTTGCCGTTGGGCAGCGTCTCGCGGAAGCGCGGGATGCGGCACTGCTGGCTATTGTTCGGCCCCGGCTCGACGAAGCTCGGATTGCAGCCGCCATCGACACCCAGCCCGGCAACCGGGAAGTTCGGGCTGATCGGCAGCACGAAATCAGCGATCGGCTGTTTGGGGATCGCCTGACCGTTCAGGATCAGCTGGCCATTGCGCATCTGAACCGTATCGCCGGGCAGGCCGATCACACGCTTGATCCAGTCGGTATCGTCGGTCGGCGGCGCCTTGAACACCACCACGTCGCCGCGGGTCGGATCCTTGGCGAAGATACGGCCGGGGATCAGTGGCAGGCTCCACGGCAGCGAATGCCTGGAATAGCCGTAATTCCATTTGGTGATGAACAGATAGTCGCCCACCAGCAGCCGCGGCAGCATCGATCCCGACGGGATGCTGAACGGCGCGAAGATGAAGCTGCGTACCACGAACACCAGGATCGCGAGCTTGACGAGGAAGCTCAGCGTATCGCGCCATTCGGAACGCGGCTTGGGCGTGTGGATGGGCGCGGGCTTGATGCCGGAATCGGTCGGGGCGGTATCGTCCATTTCGCTTCTCTGTGCGGGCGTTGTGGCAGCGTCAAGGCGGTGGCGTGCACCACCCATCTGGCGATGCCCGAAATGGCACGCTACATGGCGCCCCGAATTCAACAGGAGACAGGCAGTGAGCACCCCCGACTGGACCGCGATCGAAAGCCTGCCCCGTACCCCGCTGACCCAGCTGTTCGCCGCCGACGCGGATCGGCTGGCGTTGCTCACCACCGACGTCGCGGGCATCCATTTCGACTTCTCCAAGACGCATCTCGACGCTGCCGCGCTCGATGCCTTCGCCGCGCTCGCCAAGGCGACTGACCTGGCGGGCAAGCGCGAGGCGCTGTTCGCGGGCGAGGCGGTCAACGTCACCGAAGGCCGCCCCGCCGAGCATAGCGCCGAACGCGGTGAAGGATCGGACGACAGCGTCGCCCGCGCCGCCGCCTTCCACGCCCGCATGCGCGGCCTGATCGACGCGATCGAGGCCGAAGCGCTCGGCCCGATCCGCCACATCCTGCACATCGGCATCGGCGGCTCGGCACTGGGGCCCGAGCTGCTGATCGACGCGCTGGGGCGCGAGGGCGGCCATTATGATGTCGCCATCGTTTCCAATGTCGATGGCTGCGCGCTCGAAGAGGCGATCGCCGATTTCGACCCGCATGCGACGCTGATCGCGGTCGCGTCCAAGACCTTCACCACCACCGAGACGCTGCTCAACGCAACCAGCGCGCTCGACTGGATGCGCGAGCATGGCGTCGAGGATCCCTATGGCCATGTCATCGCGCTCACCGCTGCCCCCGACAAGGCGATCGAATGGGGTGTCGACGAAACCCGCGTCCTGCCGTTCGCCGAGAGCGTCGGCGGCCGCTATTCCTTATGGTCGTCGATCGGTTTCCCAGCCGCGCTCGCGCTGGGCTGGGATGCGTTCGAAGCACTGCTTGAGGGAGCGGCCGAGATGGACCGCCATTTCCGCCTGACCGATCTGCGCAGCAACGCCCCGGTCCTCGCCGCCTTCGCTGACCTCTACTACACCCAGAACCGCCATTGCGAGACGCGGGCCACGTTCGCCTATGACGAACGCCTTCGCCTGCTCCCGCCCTATCTCCAGCAGCTCGAGATGGAATCGAACGGCAAGGGCGTCACCGCCGACGGCCAGCCGGTCGGGCGTCCGACCGCGCCGATCACCTGGGGCGGCGTCGGCACCGACGCGCAGCATGCGGTGTTCCAGCTGCTGCATCAGGGCACCCGCCTCGTCCCGCTCGAATTCGTCGCGGTGATCGAGCCGGGCGACGACCTCGCCGAGGATCACCATCGCCAGCTGCTGATCAACGCCTTCGCGCAGGGCGCCGCGCTGATGGCCGGCCGCGCCAACGCCGATCCCGCACGCGCCTATCCCGGCGACCGCCCCTCGACCACGATCCTGCTCGACGAGCTCGACCCGCGCACGCTCGGCGCGCTGATCGCCTTCTACGAACAGCGTACCTTCGTCAGCGCGGCGTTGCTCGGCATCAACCCGTTCGACCAGTTCGGGGTCGAGCTGGGCAAGGAAATGGCCAAGGCCGCGGACCAGGGCGGGCAAGATTTCGACCCCTCGACCGACGACCTCATCCGGCGGGCGTTCGGATGATGGCTTCGGCTTAGCCGAAGCGCGGCACCAGCCCGCTCCCCCACCCGGCCACCCGGTCAGGATATGCTATGGATGGCCGGGTGGGGGAGCGGGCTGGTGCCGAAACCCGTTCAGCGCAGCTGAACCAACATAAGGACTGCTGATGTCAGGCGACGACTATGTCTATGACGAAGCGAGCGGGGAATGGGTCCCCGCCTCCCAGCTCGCCGCCACGCCTGCCGATGCGACGGTCGAGGTCCGAGATTCGGTGGGCAACCTCCTCGCCGACGGCGATCAGGTCACGCTGATCAAGGATTTGACCGTCAAGGGCGCCGGCCAGACCTTGAAGCGCGGCACCCTGATCAAGTCGATCCGCCTCACCGGCGACCCGCAGGAAATCGACTGCAAATACGAAGGTATCAAGGGGCTGGTCCTACGCGCGGAGTTCGTGCGCAAGCGGTGAAGCCCGAAGCGAGCGACGAAGGTCCGGCCGGCGTGGATTGCCGGCATGCCGCTTCGGCTTCGCGATTCACGGGGCGGTAACGAGTCTGCACGAGAATTTCGCCGAACTCGGGGCGGACTCCAGACATGTCGTATCGCAAGATTATCGGGATTATCTTCAGCGCGACGCTGGCGACGGCGGCGCCGGCCCTTTGCCAGGAACCGGACACGCCGCCGAACGAGCCCATCCGCACCGTTCCCGCGGAGATCGACGCGGACGCGAAATCGTCAATCACCGGGATGAACGCCTTCTCGCTGGACCTTTACCGGCGCACACTGGCCACCGGCGAAAACCATTTTCTTTCGCCTGCCAGCGTGTCGATCGCCTTGGCGCTGGCCTATCGCGGCGCGCGGGGGGCGACCGCGACCGAGCTCGAACGGGTCATGCATTTCGGCAAGCCGCCACGCGACTATCTGCGTGCCACCGCGCCGCTGCTCGAGACGATGACATTCGCCGGGCCGCGCCGTGAGCTGCGCACCGCGAACGCGCTCTGGCTTCAGGAGGGGATGCCGCTCGTCCCCGACTATGAGCAGGACATGACCCGTTTTGCCAGGGCCGGGTTACAGCGCGTGAACTTCCGCGATGATCCGGACACCGCAAGGCTTAAGGTCAACGGCTGGGTCGCGGAAACCACCCGCGACAAGATCAGGGACCTGCTGCTGCCGGACGACGTCAGGACAGACACCGCCGCGATTCTCGTCAACGCGATCTACTGGAAAGGCGGCTGGGCGGAGGCGTTCGATAAAGGCCTGACAAAGGTAGAGCCGTTCACGCAATTGAACAGCGACACGGTGTCCACGCCGCTGATGCACCAGCGGTCCCATTTTCGAGTGCTGGAGCGCGGCGACATTCGGGCAATCCTGCTTCCCTATGTCGGCAACGAGATCGAGATGGCCGTGTTCCTTCCCGACTCGGCAAAGGGTCTGCCGAAGTTCGAGGAAAAGCTCACCGCGCGCGACCTTTCCGATTGGCTGGACCGGCTCGCCCGTGCCGAGGCGCGCGAAACCATCCTGACGCTGCCCAGAATGCATATTGAATGGCGGCAGGATCTTATGGACTCGATCAAGGCAATGGGCGCGCCGACCCCATTCTCAGGTGGCGCCGACTTTTCGGGGATCGCCACCACGTCCGGCCCCGACGGCGTGTCTTTGGACGCGGGCCTCAAGATCGGCAAGGTCATTCACAAGACCTATATCGATGTGGATGAGAACGGCTCGGAGGCGGCCGCGGCCACTGCAGTCGTGGCGGTCGTTATCACCAGCGGACGAAGCGGACCCCCGCCTCCCCCACCCTTCACATTCCGCGCGGACAAGCCGTTCCTCTTCCTCCTGCGCGATCGGCGAACCGGACTGATCCTGTTCATGGGGCGCTATGTGAAGGCGCCAGCGGAGCCCGGCACACGCTAGGCGGGTTCCGGAATCCGCTCCACCAGCGCCGCGATGTAATCCTCCAGCCGCACCCCGCCGCGCACCGGCGCATCGGGCAGTTCCAGATCATCCACCGTCGCCGCGGTCATCCGCGCATAGCTCTCCGCTGCGGGGCATGAGAAGCCGATCGCCTTGAACGCCGGCACCCATTGCTCGCGCGGAATGGTCTCGACGCGCACGCTGCGATCCAGCGCCGCGGCAAAGGCGTTGGCGACGTCCTGCGGCGTGTAACGCTGCGGTCCCTCGGCGAAGAACACACCGGTGCGATCGTCGGTCATCAGCGCGGCGGCGTGCTTGCCCAGATCCTCGGGCGCCGCCATCGGCAGCGCGAAATCACCGTCGAACATCGTCCGCAGCACGCCCTCTTCGCGCACCTCCTCCAGATTCGCCGCCCAGTTGCTGAAATAATAGGCGCCGCGATTGATCGCGAACGGAACCGGCTGCTCGGCCAGCCCCTTCTCCAGCTCCCACAGCGTGTTGAGGTCGCCGCACCGCTCGCCGGGCTGCGCACCATAGGTCGATTCGGCGACCAGCTTCTCCAGCCCCGCCCCCTCGGCCGCGGTCAGGATCGCCTCGACCGTGCGGCGCTCCTGCGCATCGGTGTCGGTCTGCGGCGCGGCCGGCGGGTTGAGCAGGAAGGCGCGCGTTCCGGTGCAGAGGATATCGGTCAGCGCGCGCACGTCGAGGATGTCGGCGATCGCGACTTTCGCGCCCCTGTCCTCCCATTCCCGCACCTTCGCGGGGTCGCGGCTGACGATCGTCACCGGCTCGCCCGCGGCCAGCAAGGTACGCGCCACCGCCGAACCGACATTGCCGCTACCCCCAAGGATGATGTGCATCGGATCTCTCCTTCGCCAGCAAAACCCCCGAGCAGGGTAACCCGATCCGTTGGCATCCGCCCTCCGCACGCCTATCTCCCGCTCCTGCGCGACGAACCGGCGCATGAGCGGGAGCAAGTGATGGCCGACTTCGACTACGACCTCTTCGTCATCGGTGCGGGCTCAGGCGGCGTCCGTGCCAGCCGCGTCGCCGCCGCGCACGGCGCGAAGGTCGCGATCGCCGAGGAATATCGCGTCGGCGGCACCTGCGTCATCCGCGGCTGCGTGCCCAAGAAGCTGCTCGTCTATGGCGCGCATTTCGCCGAGGATCTGAAGGACGCTCGCCGTTTCGGCTGGAACGTCCCCGATTGCGACTTCGACTGGGCGGTGCTGCGCGACAATGTCCTGGCCGAGGTCGACCGATTGAACGGCGCCTACACCCACACGCTCGACAATCACGGGGTCGAGGTCATCCACGAACGCGCCACCGTCTCGGGCCCCAACGAAGTGACGCTGGCCAGCGGGCGCAAGATCAGCGCGGGGAAAATCCTGATCGCGGTCGGCGCGCGCCCTGCGGTGCCGCATTGCCCGGGCAGCGAGCATGGCATTACCTCGAACGAGGTGTTCCACCTCGACGCGCTGCCCAGGCGCGTGCTGATCGCGGGCGCGGGCTATATCGCCAACGAATTCGCCGGCATCTTCAACGAGTTCGGCAGCAAGGTCACGCTGATCAACCGCAGCGACGTGATCCTGCGCGGCTATGACGAGCAGATCCGCGACCGCCTGCTCCAGATCAGCATGACCAAGGGCATCGACTTCCGCTTCCACGCCGAATTCCGGGGCATCGAGAAACAGGCCGACGGCAGCCTCAAGGTCAGCATGACCAACCACGAGCCGCTTGAGGTCGACCTCGTCCTCTTCGCCACCGGTCGCGTCCCCAATACCGAGGGGCTGGGCCTCGCTGAAGCCGGCGTCGAGCTCGACGCCAAGGGTGCGGTCGTCGTCGGCGCCGACAACCAGTCCTCGGTCGGGTCGATCTACGCGGTGGGCGACGTCACCAACCGCGTCCAGCTGACTCCTGTGGCGATCCGCGAAGGCCAGGCCTTCGCCGACACCGTGTTCGGCAACAAGCCGACCATCGTCGACTATGACTGCATCCCCGCCGCGGTCTTCAGCCACCCGCCGATCGCCGGCGTCGGCCTGACCGAGGGGCAGGCCAAGCAGAAATACGGGTCGGTCCGCGTCTACACCTCGGACTTCCGCGCGATGAAGAACGTGCTGGCCAACCGCAACGAGCGCGCGCTGTACAAGATGGTGTGCGAGGCGGATTCGGGGAAGGTGCTCGGCCTCCACATGATCGGCCCCGACGCACCCGAAATCCTTCAGGCCGCCGCGATCGCCGTAAAGGCCGGCCTGACCAAAGCCGATTTCGACCAGACCGTCGCGCTCCACCCGTCGATGGCCGAAGAACTTGTGCTGATGAAATGAGCCGCGCCGCCCCGGCTCGCGCCGGGGCGATGCTCAGCCTTCGTTTCTGAGAAGCCGGTCGGATTCATCCTCCAGCCCGTCCTCGCCGCCGGTATGCAGGCTCACGACCCGCGTCGCGCTGACGTCCATCGCGACGTTGCCGAGCGTGCGGAACAGGTCGGGGATCGTCTCGACTGCCACCAGCAGGCCGAGCATCGGGAGCGGTACGCCCATCGCGGTCGCGATCGGCGCGATCGAGCTGACGAAGCTGATCGTGCCTGGCAGACCGACCGCGCCCATCGTCGTGATCGCTGCAACCACCCAGCCCGCGGCGAGCTGGCTCGGCCCCAGCTCCATCCCCAGCAAATGCGCGACATAGATCGCCACGGCGAAGTTCATCGCGGGTCCGGTCCAGCGGAAGATCGCTACCGCAATCGGCAGCGCCACACCCGAATGCGCCGCGGGAACGCCCAGATTCTCGGTCGCCTTGAGCATCGCCGGCAGGCTGGCGAGCGACGACTGGGTCGAGAAGGCGACCGCCTGTGACGGCGCCACCGCGCGGATGTAGCGCATCGGCGAGATCCGGCCCGCAAGGATGCCGAACGGCGCCGCGAGCAGCCACATGACGATGCCGACGCCGCACAGGATCGCGACATAATGGAGCAGCGCGCCGAACGCCGCCGTCCCGGCCCTTGCTCCGACCATATAGGCCAGCGCCGCGACACCGATCGGCCCGAGCCACAACACCCAGTTGATTACCACCAGCATCGTATTGCCCAGCGCCTCGAAGAAGCGCGTCAGCGTCTCGCGCTGATCCTTGGGCAGCCGCGTCAGCGCAAAGGCGAACACGGTGGTGAACAGGATCAGCGGGAGGAACGCGTCGTTCGCCGCCGAGGTCACCGGGTTCGACGGCACCATCGCCACGATAAAGTCGACGAACGGCGGGATCGTGCCGATCTCGGGCGTCTTGTCGGCGAGTGCACCCTGCAGCGCCTGCGCCGAGGACGAGGCGAGCGGAAACAGGTCGAGATAAAAGACCGTCAGTGCGCCACCGAGCGCCGAGGAAACCCACAGCAGCGCAATGAAGGTCAGGAATGCCCGGCCCGCCAGCCGCCCCGCGCGCGCCTTCTCAGCGGTCGCCGAAATGCCGGTGATCAGCAGCGAAACGACCAGCGGGATGATCGTCATCTGCAGCGCATGGAGCCAGATCGTGCCCACCGGCGCGATCCAGTCGGCCGCGACCAGCGCAGTTTCAGGGGCTGTAGCAGCGGCGCCTACGCCGATCACCAGCGCGGCGATCAGCGCGATCAGGATGCGTACCGGCTGGGCGCGGTTCGACGGCCCCAGCACGATGCCGACCAGTGCGGCGAGAGTTCGGAAAATCAGCGACATACTCGCCCTTGAGAGAAAGCGGCGCTATCACGCCCCGCAGGAATCGGCGCAAGGTCGCAAAGCGGACGGATATGGCAAGGAAATATTTCGGTACGGATGGAATTCGCGGCAGGACCAATGTCGCGCCCATGACTGCGGCAATGGCGATGCAGGTCGGCATGGCCGCCGGTGCGCACTTCCGCCGCGGCGACCACAAGCACCGCGTGGTGATCGGCAAGGACACGCGGCTCTCGGGCTATATGATCGAGAACGCGCTGGTCGCGGGCTTCACCAGCGTGGGCATGGACGTCGTGCTGGTCGGCCCGATGCCGACCCCGGCAGTGGCGATGCTCACCCAGTCGATGCGCGCCGACATGGGCGTGATGATCTCCGCCAGCCACAATCCCTATGCCGATAACGGCATCAAGCTGTTCGGACCGGACGGCTACAAGCTCTCCGATGCCGACGAGCTCGCGATCGAGGCGCTGATCGACGGTGAGATCCCGCTCGCTCCCGCCGCCGATATCGGCCGCGCCAAGCGCTTCGATGACGCCAGGGGCCGCTATATCCACTTCGCCAAATCGACCTTCCCGGAGGATCTGCGCCTCGACGACCTCAAGGTCGTGGTCGATTGCGCCAACGGTGCGGCCTATCAGGTGGCTCCGTCCGCGCTGTGGGAGCTCGGCGCCGAAGTCGTCACGATCGGCGTCAACCCGAACGGCAAGAACATCAACGACCAGGTCGGCTCGACCGCGCCGCTCACCCTGTGCGAGACCGTGGTCGCTTCGGGCGCGCATATCGGCATCGCGCTCGATGGCGATGCCGACCGGCTGATCGTCGTCGACGAGCAGGGCGAGGTGGTCGATGGCGATCAGCTGATGGCAACGATCGCCGCAGGCTGGGCGCGGCAGGGCCGGCTCCGGGGTGGCGGGATCGTCGCCACCGTCATGTCCAATCTCGGCCTCGAACGCTATCTCGCGGCGCAGGGCCTGACCCTCGCTCGCACCGGGGTCGGCGACCGCTATGTGCTCGAGGAGATGCGCGCGTCGGGCTATAATGTCGGCGGCGAGCAATCGGGCCATATCATCCTGTCGGACTATGCCACCACCGGCGACGGCCTCGTCGCCGCGCTTCAGGTGCTGGCCGAACTGGTCCGCTCGGGCAAACCCGCGAGCGAGGTGCTCCACCGCTTCGATCCGTTGCCGCAGTTGCTCAAGAATGTCCGTTTCGCGGGCGGCAAGCCGCTCGAGAACGACAACGTCCAATCGGTCATCGCCGCAGCGCAGGCCGAACTCGACGGCACCGGCCGCGTGCTCATCCGCGCCTCGGGTACCGAGCCGGTGATCCGCGTGATGGCTGAGGGCGAAGACCCCAGGCAGATCGAGGCCGTGGTCGATCGCATCTGCGACGCCGTGCGCACGGCCGCGGCGTAGCGTTTGATCCGCTGCGCTGAAGCGGCACCGGCACGGCTAGCCGTTCCGGGCCGGGCAGGACGCCTCTTGTTCGGGCGAGTCGGGCGCCGCCCGCTTTCCGTTCTTGGGATTCCACGAACCCGGTAGCGCCACGGTCAGATTGATGCCGTCGCGCCAGCCCGCCGGCTGCACGACCAGCACGTCGAAACCGGCCGGGCACCATTTCAACACCATGGTCTTGCGGTACACGGTGCTGACGCTGCCGCCCGCCGCGAGTGCGGCGGCATAGCCGTAGCCGCCATCGGCATTCGGCTTGCCATAGACTCGCTCCAGCGCCTGCATGCCGAGATCGTAGCAGCCCGCCCCCTTGATCTGCAGATCGATCGTATAGACCGCGTTTCCCCGATCGCGCTTGTAGAGCCTGGCGGCACATTGCGCCGCAAATGCCGTGCCCTTGCCGCTCGGAAAAGCTTGCTTCAGCTCTTGCGGACTGCGTCCCAAATAAGCGGCGAGCGTCGCGAAGGGGTCGGCAGCCCGCGCGTCGATCCACGGCTCGGCGACAACGGTCTGGCCGCTTGCCGGCGCTGGAAGCAAGAGCAACCCGATCGTCGCGCCGAATGCCTTCCGCATGTCCTGTCCTCCCACCCGCGACACGAGGGTAAAATGGCACCGCGCGCGGCGCAATCATACTTCCGGCCTCCGCCAAAGGACGCTAGTCACCGGTCATGCTTGAGATGCGCCCCGATTGCGAACGCTGCGGCACCGATCTGCCCGCCAATCAGGGCGGCGCGTTCATCTGTTCGTTCGAATGCACCTTCTGCGCCGACTGCGCCGATACGATGGACGAGGTCTGCCCCAATTGCGGCGGCGAGCTGCTCGACCGGCCCGCGCGCGTCGGCGATGCGCTCAGGCGCAACCCGGCGAGCACGAAGCGCATGTTCAAGGGCTGAGCGGGGTGAGCACGCCCCGCCGCTGGATCGGCCGCTGGTTCATCGCCGTCGCGCTGCTCCACGCGCTCGGCGCCTTGTTCATCTACGCCGCGCCCTTGCGGGAGATGGCCGGCGCCGGACTGATCGCTACCGCCGACGACTACTCCCTGCGCGCGACCGCTTACTGGTTCTTCGCCTTCGCCCCGCTGCTCGGGGTGCTGGGCCTGCTGATCGATGCGATGGAGGCGCGCCGCATCGCGGTTCCCTTCAGCGCTGCGCTGCTCCTGCTGCTCACCCTGATCGCCATGGTGTCGGTGATGCCCGCCAACGGCGCGTGGCTGCTGTTCCCGCCGGTCATCGCCCTGCTGCTGCGCGCGCGTCGGCGCTAGTTCAGTCGGGAATCGGAATCGGGCTCAGCTCCTTGAGCTCGCGGATCACCACCAGGGTCTGGAACGCGCGCACATGCGCGTTGGCGGAGAACAGCCGCACCACCGTATCGTCATAGCTCTCCATGTCGCGCGCGATCATCTTCACCGCGATGTCGAAATCGCCGGTAACGTTCCACGCTTCGATCACCTCGGGCTCGGCGCGCAGGATCGCCATCATCTCCTTGGTGGTGCGCGCATCCTCGCGTTCCAGCGTCACCAGCACGATCATCGACAGCGGCCAGCCCAATGTCTTGGGCCGCACGATCGCGACCTCGCGCGCAATCGCCCCGCTCGCGCGCAACCGCCGCATCCGGCGATAGCAGGCGGGCACCGACAGCCCCACCGCCTCGGCGATCGCCGGCACCGGCTGCTGCGTGTCCTGCTGCATCAGTTCGAGCAGCTTGAGGTCGAACCTGTCCAGCGCGTCATTTCGCATCGCGAACGTCCATCTCATCGATAAAAATTATCGTCATAACGTCAAAATCGAACACCTTTGTCAAAGCCTCGCGGTAGAAGGCGGATGACAACGTTATCCCGAGTGAGTTCCATGACCGTCCTTGCTTCCCGGCCGACGCCCGTGCGCGTCGATGTCATCGCCCTGCTCGCGCTGTTCGCGGCCATGATCTCGGTCGCGGGTGGCGCGTCGTTCGCCAAGACCCTGTTCCCCTCGGTCGGGCCTGAGGGCGCGACCACATTGCGCCTGATCATCGGCGCGATCATCCTCTCGGCGATCTTCCGGCCCTGGCGCCTGCAATGGCGCGGCGGCTGGCGCTCGCTCGCCGCCTATGGTGCGGTCCTCGGGCTGATGAACCTGACCTTCTACAAGTCGCTCGCCTATATCCCGCTCGGCATCGCCATCGCGATCGAGTTCATCGGCCCGCTCACCGTCGCGGTGCTGACCTCGCGTCGCAAGTCCGACCTCGTCTGGATCGGCCTTGCCGTCGCCGGCCTGCTCCTGATCCTCCCGCTCTGGGGTGGCACGACGCATCTCGACTGGCGCGGCATCGTGCTCGCGCTGATCGCCGGCGCGTGCTGGGGCGCGTATATCCTGCTCGGCAAGCGCGCGGGTGAGGAGCATGGCGCGGGCGCGGTGGCAGGCGGCATGATCGTCGCCGCTTTGGTCGCGGCGCCGGTCGGCATCGCCCATGCCGGGACGGCGCTGCTGCGGCCGGAAATCCTGCTGCTCGGCGTCGCCGTCGGCATCGCGTCGAGCGCGATCCCCTTCGCGCTCGAAATGATTGCGCTGCGCCGCCTGCCCTCAAACACGTTCAGCACGCTGATCAGTGCCGAGCCCGCGATCGGGGCGATGGTCGGCTTCATCCTGCTCGGCGAGCTGCTGTCGCCGATGCAATGGCTCGCGATCGGGCTGGTCGTGTGCGCCTCGGTCGGTGCCGCAATGGGCAGCAAGACCCCGGTGGTGCAGGAGCCCGCCCCGCTCTGATGGCGCGGGGGGCGGATCGGGTGTAGCGGCCTGCATTCCATCCCTGCGAGGACACGCCATGTATCGCCCGCCCGCCTTTCGCGAGGATCGCCCCGAGCTTCTCCACGCTGCGATCCGCGCGCATCCGCTGGCGACATTGGTCACGCATGGCCCCTCGGGCCTCACCGCCAATCTCGTGCCGTTCACCCTCGTGCCCGGCGAGGACGGCCACGACCTGCTGCGCGCCCATCTCGCCAGGGCCAACCCCCAGCTCGCCGACCTGCGCGCGGGCGGGGAGGCGCTGGTGATCTTCCAGGGACCACAGGCCTATGTCACCCCGTCCTGGTATCCGTCCAAGCGCGAGCATGGAAAGGCCGTGCCGACCTGGAACTATATCCTGGTCCAGGCGCACGGGCGGCCCCGGGTCATCGACGACGCCGCATGGCTCCGCGGGCAGATCGACGCGCTGACCAATCTTCAGGAAGCGGGCCGCGCCGATCCCTGGGCCGTCGCCGACGCCCCGGCCGACTATGTCACCGCCCAGCTCAAGGGTATTTCCGGCGTCGAGATCGCGGTCGGGCGGATCGAAGGGAAGTGGAAGACCAGCCAGAACCAGCCTGCCGCCAACCAAGCCGGCGTCGTCGCGGGATTGCGCGAGCAGGACCCGGCTTCCGCGATGGCCGCGGCGATGGAGCGCTAGCAGGCCGTGCCGCGCAGGCGGAACTTTCCTACTACCCACCGCCTGTGCCATGGCGGCGGCATGCGCATCGTTGTTCTCCTTCCAGCCCGTTCGCCGCGTGCGTGGCGCGAACCCGGCGCGCGCGCGTCGCCTGTCGGTCGCGTCGGTGGCGCGCTGGTGGCGCGCGGATGTCGCGTCACTGACGCCGCCATAGCGCGTACCTGTCGCGTTGCTGTCGCGTCGTGGTCGCGAACCCGCCGCGTTGCAGTCGCTTCGGCAAGAAAACCCCGCGAATCTGCCAACTTTGTCATGCGGTGCCCGGCATGATCCCGCGCATCCTCATCATCGCCGGATCGGATTCGGGCGGCGGCGCGGGCATTCAGGCGGATATCAAGACCGTCACGATGCTCGGTGGCCACGCCATGACCGCGATCGCCGCGATCACCGCGCAGAACACGTTGGGCGTCACCGCCGTCCATCCGATCCCGGTCGACATGGTGCTGGCCCAGATCGATGCGGTCGTCTCCGACATCGGCGTCGATGCGGTGAAGATCGGCATGATCGGTTCGGCGCAGATCGCCCATGCGGTCGCCGACCGGCTCGAGGCGCTGCCCGGCGTCCCGGTCGTGTTCGATCCGGTGATGATCGCCACCAGCGGCTCGATCCTCGCCGACGATGCGACGATCGCCGCGTTCGAACGGCTGATGCGCCGCGCCACGGTGGTCACCCCCAACCTCCCCGAGCTCGCCGCGCTCGGCGGACGTGACGCCGTGCTCGCTCATGGCTGCCACCTCGCCGAAAAGGGCGGCCATGCCGAGGGCGACGACGTCCACGACCAGCTCTTCGCCCCCGACGGCAGCCGCGTCGCGGAGACGGTCGAGCCGCGCTTCGACACCGTTCACACTCATGGCACCGGCTGCAGCTTCGCCAGCGCGCTCGCCACCGGCCTCGGCGCCGGGCTGCCCGTGGCTGAGGCGTTCACCCGCGCCGTGCGCTACGTCCGCGCTGCAATCCGCCATGCGCCCGGCCTCGGCGCCGGGCATGGCCCGATCGGCCATGCGCTCGACACGGTGCCGTTCGACCGGCTTGCCCCCGATGCCTGATCTCAGCTTCGAGACCCGCCACGCCATCCGCGGCCCCGTCGCCGGGGTGGATGAGGCCGGACGCGGCCCGCTCGCCGGACCCGTGGTCGCCGCCGCGGTGATCCTCGACCCCGCCTGCGTGCCCGCCGGCATCGACGATTCGAAAGCGCTGACCGCCGCCAAACGCACGGCGCTGCACGACGCCATTCTCGGCTGCGCGCGCGTCGGCATCGGCATCTGCAGCGTCGAGGAGATTGACCGGCTCAACATCTTCTGGGCGACGATGCTGGCGATGACCCGCGCGGTCGCCGCGCTCGATCTGCGTCCCGGCTTCGTCCTCGTCGACGGCAACCGCTGCCCCGACTGGGAGCACGCCTCCGAAGCGGTGGTCGGCGGCGACGCGCGCTGCCTGTCGATCGCCGCCGCCTCGATCATCGCCAAGCACCATCGCGACGCCATGATGATCGAACTCGACGCCCTCCACCCCGGCTATGGCTGGGCGAACAACAAGGGCTATGGCGCCAAGGTCCACCAGCAGGCGCTGCGCACGCTCGGCCCCACCCCGCACCACCGCCGCAGCTTCGCACCGGTGGCGCAGGCGGAACTCGATTTCGGCCCGGCGGTTAGCCTGCGGTGAGAGGAGAGCATTCATGGAAACCCAGCAGCTCCACCGCGGCCGCCTGATCGACCACATCCAGCTCGTCGTCGCCGATCTCGACGCGTGCCGCCGCTTCTACACCGCGATCTTCGACACGCTCGGCATCCCCATCGCGGGCAGCGGCGAGAACTTCTTCTGGGCGGACGAGCTGTTCATCTCGACCGCCGACAGCGAAGCGGCGATGGGCAAGCTCACCGGCTACCACCACCTCGCCTTCCAGGCCGCCGACCGCGCCATGGTCGATGCCTTCCACGAAACCGGCCTCGCTGCCGGCGGCACCGACAATGGCGCCCCGGGCGAGCGCCCCTATCACCCCGGCTATTACGGCGCCTTCCTGCTCGATCCCGCGGGCAACAACATCGAGGCGGTCTATCACGGCCCGGCGCGCAAGAGCGCGGACTCGGTGCTGGTCGAGTTCGAGATGTAACGGAAAAGGTCCGCCGCCACGCAAGGGCGTGACGACGGACCTCCTTTCCTCCCCAGGAAACTCATGCAGAGGGATTGACGACCCTCACCCTTCCGCGCCTCTGGCGCTCCCTCCCTCTCCCATTGGGAGAGGGAAGGGTGAGGGTCGTCGAAGTCCTCACGCGGCGAACTGGTTCATCGTATTATGCGCGCCGCCGGCCTTCAGCGCGGCCTCACCGGCGAAATACTCCTTGTGATCGTCGCCGATGTCGGACCCGCTCATATTCTGGTGCTTCACGCATGCGATGCCCTGACGGATCTCCTCGCGCTGCACCCCCTTGACGTAGCCGAGCATCGCCTCGTCGCCGAAATAGGCCTTGGCGAGATTGTCGGTGCCCAGCGCCGCGGTGTGATAGGTCGGCAGCGTGATCAGGTGATGGAAGATCCCCGCGCGCGCCGCAGCATCGCGCTGGAACGTGCGAATCTTCTCGTCCGCCTCCGCCGCCAGATCGGTGCCGTCATAATCGACGCTCATCAGCCGCGCCCGGTCATAAGCCGAAACGTCCCGGCCCGCCTCGCCCCAGGCGTCGAACACCTGCTGGCGGAAGTTGAGCGTCCAGTTGAAGCTCGGGCTGTTGTTGTAGACCAGCTTGGCGTTCGGGATCACCTCGCGGATGCGGTCGACCATCGACGCGATCTGCTCGATATGCGGCTTCTCGGTCTCGATCCACAACAGGTCGGCGCCGTTCTGCAGACTGGTGATGCAGTCGAGCACGCAGCGGTCCGCCCCGGTCCCCTCGCGGAACTGGAACAGGTTGCTGGGCAGTCGCTTGGGCCGCATCAGCTTGCCATCGCGCTCGATCACGACGTCGCCGCGCAGCGTTGACGGGTCGGTCACCTCCTCGCAGTCGAGATAGGCGTTATACTGGTCGCCCAGGTCGCCCTTCTCCTTGGAATAGGCGATCTGCTTGGTCAGCCCGGCGCCGAGCGAGTCCGTGCGCGTGACGATGATCCCGTCATCGACGCCCATCTCGAGAAAGGCGTAGCGGCAGGCGCGGACCTTCTGCAGGAAGTCCTCGTGCGGCACGGTGACCTTGCCGTCCTGGTGCCCGCACTGCTTCTCGTCGCTGACCTGATTTTCGATCTGCAGCGCGCAGGCGCCGGCCTCGATCATCTTCTTGGCAAGCAGGTAAGTCGCCTCGGCATTGCCGAAGCCCGCATCGATATCGGCGACGATCGGCACGACATGCGTCTCAAAATTGTCGATCGCATTCTGGATGCGCGCCGCCTCGACCTCGTTGCCGGCGTCGCGCGCCTTGTCGAGGTCTTGGAACAGCAACCCCAGCTCGCGCGCATCGGCCTGCTTGAGGAAGGTGTAGAGTTCCTCGATCAGCGCCGGGACGCTGGTCTTCTCGTGCATCGACTGGTCGGGCAGCGGGCCGAAATCGCTGCGCAGCGCCGCGACCATCCAGCCGGAGAGGTACAGATACCGCCCCTTGGTGGTGCCGAAATGCTTCTTGATCGAGATCAGCTTCTGCTGCGCGATGAAGCCATGCCAGCAGCCGAGCGACTGGGTGTAGGCCGCCGGGTCGGCGTCGTACGCCGCCATGTCGCGGCGCATGATCCCGGCGGTGTACTTGGCGATGTCGAGGCCGGTCTTGAACCGGTTCTGCAACCGCATCCGCGCGACCGATTCAGCATCGATGCCGTTCCAGCGGCCATTCTCGGCGGCGATGGGCGCGTTGGCGCGGGCGATTTCGTCTTGATAGGTCATTGGCCACCTCGTTCGATTTGAGGTGCGTCTATTCATCTTTACACATCCGATGCCTGCAAAACCGCCGCATCACGAGGTGAAGGGGTCGCCCGACATCGCTAAATCGATGTGAGTTTGTAAATTCCTGACAAAACTCGCTACTCAATTCGGCGCAAATTGAGTCTTCCCCGCCACACCCCATCCCTAGCGCCTGTGGATAACTTCCAGACTCAACATCTGGTCCAGTCTCGGAATGTTCCGCCAAGTTAACGGAATCGAAAGGATTTTCGTTAACTAATGTTCGCTTGACGGAGTCCGTCCTTTCATGGCGTTTCGCCCCCTCAACAGGGGTATGGAGTAGTTAATGGGGGTCATCGAAAAGGTCGCGCCAGCGCGCCAGGGGACAGAGGTCCGCACCCGCAGCTGGGTCGATGTCCTGCCACTCGACACGATCATCCAGCAGGATTGTATCGAGGCCATGCGCGCGCTCCCCGCCGCGTCGATCGACATGATCTTCGCCGATCCGCCCTATAATCTGCAGCTCGGCGGCGACTTGAACCGCCCCGATGGCAGCTTTGTCGACGCGGTCACCGACGACTGGGACAAGTTCGATTCGCTCAACGCTTATGACGCGTTCACCCGCGCCTGGCTGGCCGAAGCGCGCCGCATCCTCAAGCCCAACGGCACGATCTGGGTGATCGGCAGCTACCACAATATCTTCAAGGTCGGCTCGGCGATCCAGGATCTGGGCTTCTGGATCCTCAACGACATCATCTGGCGCAAGGCCAACCCGATGCCCAATTTCAAGGGCACGCGCTTCACCAACGCGCATGAGACGCTGATCTGGGCGTCGATGGGCGAGAAGTCGAAATACACCTTCAACTACCGCTCGATGAAGACCCTCAACGACGAGCTTCAGATGCGCAGCGACTGGGAATTCCCGATCTGCGGCGGGCAGGAGCGGCTCAAGAAGAACGGCGTCAAGGTTCATCCGACCCAGAAGCCCGAGGCGTTGCTCTATCGCGTGATGCTCGCCTGCACCAAGCCGGGCGACGTCATCCTCGATCCCTTCTTCGGCACCGGCACGACGGGTGCCGTCGCCAAACGGCTCCGGAGGCACTGGATCGGCATCGATCGCGAGGGCACCTATATCGAGGCGGCGCAGGAGCGCATCGCGGCGGCGCTGCCGCTCGACGAGAGCGCGGTCACCACGATGATGGCGCCGCGTCAGGCACCCCGCGTTGCCTTCGGCACGCTGATCGAGACCGGCTATCTCACCCCGGGCACGGTGTTGTGCGACACCAAACGCCGCTGGCGGGCGGTGGTGAAGGCCGATGGCTCGCTGCTCACCGATTGCGGCACTGCGGGATCGATCCACAAGGTCGGCGCGACCCTGCAGGACGCGCCGTCGTGCAACGGCTGGACCTTCTGGCATTATGAAGCCGAGAACGGCCTCAAGCCGATCGACGCGCTGCGCCAGACCTATCTGCTCGCGACCCAGCCCTGAGCGACAACGAACGTTTTCCTACATCGCGTGATTTTGCGATGATCCGTCCTGTCGTCATATCGGCGACCACGCTCCCGGATGCGCCTCGCGCGCGTGGGAGTGTGACTTTTGGGACTTTTGGAGCGCGATCACGCGAATGACGTTCACCTTGCCCGCACAGGCGCAGCTCTATCTGCGCCCGGTTCAGTTTGCCGATTCACCGATCGAGCGCGACGGTGAGGTCGCGCGGCTGGCGGGCGGACTTGTCTGGTTCTCGGCCTGGGAGCTGATCGCGGTCGAGAACGGGAAGCGCGTCCTCCAGCGCACCGTGTCCGTCAGCGACCTGCCCGCCGACGAACGGCTTCAGGCGCTCGCCGCACGCATCACCGCGCCGCGCGCACCGCTGACGCTCGGTGCTCGCACGCTCCGTTTCGACCAGCCGCAGGTCATGGGCATCCTCAACGTGACCCCCGACAGCTTCTCGGATGGCGGCAAGCACGCCGACGACGCCGAAGCAGCGGCCGCAGCGGGTGTGGACATGGCGGCGGAAGGCGCAGCGCTGATCGATATCGGCGGCGAATCGACCCGCCCCGGCGCGCAGGAAGTGTGGGAGGGTGACGAGATCAAGCGCGTCGTCCCCGTCATCGAGCGGCTCGTGCGCAGCGGAACGCTCGTCTCAGCCGATACGCGCAAGGCCGCCGTGATGGAGGCTGCGCTCGCCGCCGGCGCGCATATCGTCAACGACGTTTCGGCCTTGCTGTGGGACGATCGTGCGCTCGATGTCGTCGCGCGCACGCAATGCCCGGTGGTGCTGATGCATGCCGGCGACCCCAGGCAGGGCGCCGACGGCGGAGCCGGCTATGGCGACCCGCTGATCGAGGTCTATGACTGGCTGGAAGCGCGGATCGACGCGGTCGTCGCGGCCGGCGTCGATCGTGCGCGCATCATCGCCGATCCTGGCATCGGCTTCGGCAAGACGCTCGCGCACAATCTCGCGCTGCTCAACGGCCTCGCGCTGTTCCACGGCCTCGGCGTGCCGTTGCTGCTTGGCGCCAGCCGCAAGCGGATCATCGGCGCACTGTCGAATGAAGCGCCTGCCGACCAGCGGCTCGGCGGCTCGCTCGCGCTGGCGCTCAAGGGGGCGGATCTCGGCGCGCAATTGCTGCGCGTCCACGACGTGCCGGAAACGGTGCAGGCGCTGCGGGTGTGGCGCGGAATGCGCGACGCGGCGCTGATCGGGCGCTAGCCCAGCGGGTCGGGCCTTGTGCGCTGCTCGACATAGGTGCGCTGCACCGCGAACGGACTCACCCGCGCCTCGCGGAAGCGGTCGCGGCGGCGGTCGGCCTCGGCACCGATCTTCTCGAGGCTCTCGACCAGATCCTCGAGGTTGCGGCGGCGCTCGGCCCCGGTCGCGTCACGGCATTCGTTGCGGCACGCCGCGACCAGATCGGGCACGCGGCGGCGCACGACATTGGCCCAGTCGACCGCATCGGCGGCAAGCGGCTCGGCGTCCGCAATCGCGATCAGCCGCGCGCAGCTGGTGCGCGCCGCCGCGATCCGGCTGACGGCCCAGTCGGCTTCACCGGCGGCAGCGGCCCAGGCCGCTTCGAGCGGATCGGCCGGCCGCGCCTGTTTCATGCGCTTGAGCTTGGCACCGGCAAGGCGCTGGCGGAGTTTGCGTGCGCCAAAGAACAGCACGAAGCCCGCCGCAGCCACCGCGAACAGGGTGACCGCGACGAAAGCCAGCGCCGCCAGCGCGACGATCACGAGCAAGAATCGAAGCATCGTCCCGGTATATGGGAAGCGGCGCGGTTTTCGCCAGATATCGCGTGCCGGCACCGGAACAATCCGCCGCTTCGTGCGATTGACGACAATCAGGTCGTCAGGAGAGGAGCCATGCGCGAAGCCTATGACCGTTATTCGAACGTATCGATCCTGATCCACTGGACCGTCGCGGTGCTGGTGGTCGCCAACCTCGTCATCGCCATCACCATGCCCAACGATCGCGATCTGTTTGGCTGGTACAAATCGATCAACATCGCGGTGCTGTTGCTCACCCTTGTCTGGATCGGCTGGCGGATCGCCCATCCCTGGCCACGCTTCCCCGACAGCGTACCCAATTGGGAGCGCGTCTTTGCCCGCACCGTCTATGTCGGCTTCTATCTGATGCTGCTCGCGGTACCGCTGCTCGGCTGGGCAGCGATGTCGGCAGGAGGCGGCACCGGCGAGATTTTCGGCAGCATCCCGTGGTTCGACCTTCCGGTCGGCAAATCCCCCGAATTGCGGGAATGGCTGGCCGGAATGCAGGAGATCGCCGTCTATGCCCTGCTGGTGCTGATCGTCATCCACATCTGCGGAGCGCTAAAGCACCAGTTCTTCGACGAGGACGTGGTCTTCCACCGCATGCTCCCAAGCCTGCGGCAAAGCCATATGGACGACGAGATCTAAGGGGTTCCACCGCGGCACTGGCACATGCCGGCGCCGCCACTGGCATCACGCCGCGTTCTGGTCGATCCCCAGTTCGCCGAGCTTGCGGTAGAGCGTCGAGCGGCCGATGCCGAGGCGGCGCGCGACTTCGGTCATGCGCCCGCGGTAGAGCCCGATCGCCAGGCGGATAACGTCGGCCTCGATCTCCTCGAGCGGGCGCAGGTTGCCGTCGGCCGTTTAAAGCGTGATTCCCGAGCTTTCGGGCACGTTCGAACGCGTTCCTGTGG
>CAZBYE010000023.1:0-22770 GCA_964496045.1 uncultured Stakelama sp. | reverse complement strand
GACGGCGCCGAAGATCGCGATGTTCTGCACCGGCGGTATCCGGTGCGAAAAGGCGACGGCCTTCGTCAAGGCCGAGGGGCTGGAGGAGGTCTATCACCTCAAGGGCGGCATCCTCGCCTATCTGGAAACGATCCCCGAAGCCCGCAGCCTGTGGGACGGCGAGTGCTTCGTCTTCGATGAACGGGTTTCGGTGAAGCACGGGCTGGAGACCGGGGATCACAGCCTGTGCCGCGCATGCCGGATGCCGGTGAGCCCGGAGGACCGGACCTCCCCGCTCTATGCTGAGGGGGTGAGCTGCCCTGCATGTCACGAGACGCGAACCGACGAACAGCGCGCGGGTTATGCCGAGCGGCACCGGCAGACACAGATGGCAGAAGCGCGCGGCGAGGCGCATGTGGGCGGTAAGCGGTAAGCATTCGAAATCTGGCGTCTGGATAACCCCGTCTTAACCCCCGCGCGGCCATGACCATCGCGGACCTGTGGGGGCATCGTGGACGACCTGCTGCAAGAATTTATCGCGGAGACACGCGAGACGCTGGAAGCATTGTCGGGCGAGATCGTCGCCTGGGAGGCGAATCCGGGCGATCGCGCGCGTCTCGATGCGATCTTCCGCTTCGTCCATACGGTCAAGGGAAGCTGCGGCTTTCTCGACCTGCCGCGCCTCGCACGCCTTAGCCACGCCGCCGAAGATGTGCTGGCCGCAGTCCGCGCGGGTGAGCGCGCACCCGATCGCGCGCTGGTCAACGCGGTGCTCGCCGTGGTCGACCGGATCGGTGAGCTTGTCGAGGCGATCGACGCCGGCGCCGGGCTCGACGATAGTGGCGAAGACCTGCTGATCGCGGCGCTTGCCGAGGGATCGGAAGAAATCATTCAGACAGCGGCGCCTGCTGCCCAGCGTGCCGCGGCGCGCAGCGTGCGCCTCAACGTCGACCTGCTCGACCGGATGATGAGCGGCATGTCCGACATGGTGCTTGCCCGCAACGAGCTGTCGCGCCGGCTGCGCAATGCCGAGGTCGATCCCCAGGTGGAGGCTGCGCTCGAGCGCATGTCCGCGACCGTCGCCGATCTGCGCGATACCGTCACCCGCACGCGGATGCAGAAGATCGACGCGCTCTTCTCGGCACTGCCGCGTATGGTACGCGACACCGCGGCGAGCCTTGGCAAATCGGTCAACCTCCAGATCGACGGCGCCGAGGTCGAACTCGATCGCGAGATGATCGAGGTACTGCGCGACCCGCTGGTTCACATCATCCGCAATTCAATCGATCACGGCATCGAATCGCCAGAAGACCGCCGCACAGCTGGCAAGCGCGAAAATGGGCGCCTCAGCGTCGCCGCGCGCCAGTCGGGCAACCAGATCGTGGTCGAGGTCGCCGATGACGGCCGCGGTATCGATACCGACCGGCTGATCCGCAAGCTCGCAGATGCCGGCCGCGACGAACGCGCGCTGCGCGCGCTGGGCGAGCGGGCTAAGCTCGATCTGGTGTTCGAGCCGGGTCTGTCGAGCAAGGATGAGGTCTCCGAGATTTCAGGGCGCGGCGTCGGCATGGATGTGGTTCGCGCTGCGATCGAGCAGATCGGTGGCCGGGTCGATCTCGACAGCCAGCCGGGCAAGGGGCTGCGCATCCTGATCCGCGTGCCGCTCACTTTGTCGATCATCCCGACAATCGTCGTCGCGGCGGCGGGCCAGCGCTTCGCAGTGCCGCGTCAGGCGATCGAGGAGATCGTCAGCGAATCGAGCGAAGCGATCCGCGTCGATCGCATCGGCAGTGCCGAAGTGGTGACGGTACGCGACCGGCGGCTGCCGCTGGTCGAACTCTCCAACGTGCTTGAGATCGGCGACAATGTCCGCGCGATGCGCACGATGCTGGCGATCGTCAGCGTGGGCGAGGGCAGCTTCGCGCTGCGCGTCGATGACGTGCTCGACAATGAGGAACTCGTCATCAAGCCGGCGGCGCCTGCGATCATGGCGACCGGCCTTTATGCCGGCCAGACATTGCCTGACAGCGGCCGTCCGATGTTGTTGCTCGATTGCGGGGGGATTGCGCGCGATGCGGGCCTTCAGTTCGTGCACGACGTGCTCGCCGAGGAAGCGGACGACATCGCGGAGGACGAGGTTCCGGGTGTTCAGGCGCTGGTCTTTATCGATCTCGACGGTACGCGCCGCGCGGTGCCGCTGGGCGTGGTCGATCGCATCGAACAGGTCGATGGCGATTCGATCCGCCACGCCGCGGGCCGCTTGCGCCTGACGATCGATGGCCGGATCATCCCGCTCGCCGCGCGTTGCGAGGTTGCACATGCCTCGGTCTGGTCGATCCTGCGCCTCAAAGACGGTGTTAGCGAGATCGGCTATGCTATTGCCGAAGCAGCAGATATCGTCACGCTTCCGGCTGAGATCGTCGCCGCTGGTGCGCCCGGCCCGATCGCCGGCGCGGTGCTGCTCGACGACGAACCGGTCGAGTTGCTCGACCCGCATTGGCTGTTCGCCGAACATGGCGAAGATGGTGCGGATCCCGACGCTGCCCCGCTTTGCCTGCTCACCGGGGGGGAGGATGGGTGGATGCGGACCTTTATCCAGCCGATGCTCGAAACCGCGGGATATCGCGTGACGCTCGATGCCGGCTCGCCCGCCGATATCGTGCTCACGCTCGACAGCCCTGCCGACACCTTGGCGCGCGCGCCGGTCGTCCGCCTGCGCAGCAAGCGCGGGTGCGACGGCGACGGCAGCATCTGGCGCTATGATCGCGACGCGCTGCTCGGCGCACTCGCAAGCGTTGCACGGGGGAAGTGATGGATCGGCTGTTCCTGATTGCGCATGTTGCGGGCCAGGCGGTGGCGATCGGCGCCGACCAGGTCGAATCGGTGGTGGATATCGGCACGATCGTCGCGGTGCCGCGCGCCGGGGGCCATGTCCGCGGCCTTGCTGCCTTGCGCAGCCGTGTCGTCACGGTCATCGACACCGTTGCCGCGCTCGGCATGACTGGCGGACAGGATGCCAGCCGGGCGGTCATCACCCGCGTCGATGGCCATCACTACGCGTTGCTGGTCGATGCGCTCGACGATGTCGCGCCTTTCCCGCTTCAGCCGCTGGCCTCGGGTGTGCCATTGTCGGAAGCATGGCAGCGTGCCGGCATCGGGCTGGTCGAACGCGACGGCGAGCCGATCCTGGCGATCGATCTGACCGCGCTGGTGCCGGCATCGCCTGCACAAGCCGCGTGAATTGGCATTAACGTGGTGCTTACATCTTTCATGCACAACTGTCGGCGAACGCGCCAAAAACCCGGGAATGGCCCAACATGAAGACCTGCCTCGTCGTCGATGATTCCAAGGTGATCCGCAAGGTCGCGCGCCATATCCTTGAAACCATGAATTTCGAGGTGCGCGAGGCCGGCGACGGGCGCGAGGCGCTCGATGCATGCCTCGATTCGGTTCCCGACGTTGTCCTGCTCGACTGGAACATGCCGGTGATGAGCGGGATGGATTTCCTGCGCGCGCTCAAGGACAGCGGCCTCCCGTCCAAGCCGAAAGTGGTGTTCTGCACCACCGAAAACGGCATGGCCTATATCCGCGCCGCGATCGAAGCGGGCGCCGACGAATATGTGATGAAGCCGTTCGACCGCGAGACGCTCGAGAGCAAGCTCCAGATCGTCGGCGTCGCCTGAGGGCCGCGGCGATGGCCAGAAGCTCTACCGCGGCCGGCCTTTCGCCGGACCGCGATGGCGGACGCGTCCGTGTCCTGATCGTTGATGACTCGGTTGTCGCCCGCGCCGTGCTCGGCCGGATGATCGAGGGGATGGAACGGTTCCGCATCGTCGGATCGGTCAGCAATGTCGCCGATGCGCTCGCGTTTCTCGGCACCAACCGCGCCGACGTGATCCTGCTCGATCTGGAGATGCCCGGCGTCCACGGCCTGACCGCGTTGCCCGATCTGGTGGCTGCGGGGCAGGGGGCGAAGGTGCTGGTGGTCTCCTCCGCCGCTGACGATGGGGCCGCCGCCGCGGTGCAGGCGCTCGCGCTCGGCGCTGCGGATACGCTGGTGAAGCCAGGCGTCGGCAATTTTGCCGGCCGCTTCGCTGCGGTGCTCGAGGATCGTCTGAAGCGCCTGTTCAACGCGGACGACGCCCGAACCTCGGTCTCCGCTCATGCCGATCGCGCGCCCGGCGAATTCGACATCGTCGCAGTGGGGGCGTCCACCGGTGGTATCCACGCGCTCAGCCAGATGCTGCGCGCGATCCCGGCATCCTTCCAGCCGCCGATCCTGGTCACCCAGCATCTCCCGGCTTCGTTCATGAGCTATTTCGCGGCGCAGCTTGCAGTCCTTGCCGGACGTCCGTGCGAGGTCGCGGTCGATCATATGCGGGTGCGTCCGGGCCGGATGCTGGTGGCGCCGGGCGACGCGCATCTGCGGGTCATGCGCGCGGGCGAAGGCTATTACGCGGTGCGCCTCTCGCATGAACCGGTGGCGAGCGGCTGCATGCCCTCGGTCGATCCGATGCTCGATTCGATCGGCGACCTGTTCGGTGCGCGCGGGCTCGGCGTGGTCCTGTCGGGCATGGGCCGCGACGGCGCGATCGGGGCACAGCGCCTGATCGATGCAGGGGGCAGCGTGATCGTACAGGACAAGGCGAGCTCGGTGGTGTGGGGAATGCCCGGTGCGATCGCCGAAAGCGCCGCCGCGGTGCTTCCGCCCGACGAAATCGGCCGCATGATCGCCAGCCAGCGGAGGCCCGGCTGATGGGCGCGCTCCCCCAAACCTTCGCCTCGAGCGGCGCGATGCACGTGATCGGCGCGCTGCTCGAACAACGAACGGGCCAGCAGATCGCAGCCAACCGCGCCTGGCGTGTCGAAACGGTGCTGAAGCCGGTGCTGCGCGCCAATGATCTCGACACGCTCGATCAGCTCATCGGCCGTCTTGCTGGCGATCGCAGCGGGCCGCTCGCCGATTCGGTGATCGACGCACTGCTCAATAACGAGACATCCTTCTTCCGCGATGCTGCTGTGCTCGATCTGGTGTTGGAAGCGGCCATCGCGTTGCAGGCAGAGACGCCCGGCCGCCGGTTGCGTATCTGGTCCGCGGGCTGCTCGATGGGGCAGGAGCCCTATTCGCTGGCGATGCTGTTCGAGGAAGCGGCGATCACCCGCGGCATGATGATGCCCGAGATCATCGCGACCGATGTCTCCGCCGCCGCGCTGCTGCGCGCCCGCGCCGGCCGCTTTTCGCAGTTCGAGATCCAGCGCGGCCTGCCGGTCCGGCGGATGGTGCATTGGTTCGACAGCGTCGATGGCGAGTGGGTCGTCCGGCCCGAGCTGTCCCGCCGCGTCCAGTTCCGTCAGCACAACCTCGCCAGGGACCCGGCGCCGGTGGGCAAGTTCGACCTGGTCCTTTGCCGGAACGTCCTGCTCTATTTCGCCGCCGATGTCCGCACCCGTGTGTTCCGCACCTTGCGGACCGCGACCCGCGATGGTGGGCTGCTCGTGCTGGGCGCGGGCGAGACGGTGATTGGCCAGACCGATGCCTTCCGCCCCAGCGACCAGTTCCGCGGCCTCTACCTCGCCGCCGACGCGCGCGTCGCGCCATTCCGCGCCGCTTAACGCTCAGGCGAGGAGCGTTTCGGCTTATCGGCGTGTCTCGCGGCTTGCGTTTCGGCGCGCGCCGCCGCATCCCTCACAGCGATGATGCAGGACGGGACTGAGCTCAGGTGGATCGACGCGCCGTCGCCCAATTTCGACGCGCGGGCGCTGCCGGTCAGCATCATCGTCCTCCACTATACCGGGATGCAGAGCGCCGAAGAGGCGATCACGCGGCTGCGCGATCCGGAGGCAAAGGTATCGAGCCACTGGCTGGTCGCCGAAGACGGGCAGATCGTTCGTCTCGTCGATGAAGCCAATCGCGCCTGGCACGCCGGCAAGTCGCGCTGGCGCGGGGTGACTGATATCAACTCGGCATCGGTCGGGATCGAGATCGTCAATCCTGGCCATGAGTTCGGCTATCGCCCGTTCCCCGATGAACAGATCGAGTCGGTGATCCGCCTCACCGCTGCGATCAAGAACCGCTACAATATCACCCGCGGCAACATCGTTGGCCATTCGGATATTGCCCCCGCGCGCAAGCAGGACCCGGGCGAGCTCTTCCCCTGGGGCAAGCTCGCGCGCCTGCGTCTCGCATTGCCGCGCCCGACCAAGGGCCTCATGGACCCGGGCTGGACCGATGCCGGCTTTTTGCTCGCGCTCGAACGCTTCGGTTACGAAGTCATCGATGGCCTCGCGGCGACCGTCGCCTTCCAGCGTCGCTTCCGGCCCGAGCTGGTCGACGGCACGATCGACGCGGAATGCCGCATGATCCTGCTCGCGTTGCTCCTGCCCAAGCCTCAAGGCGACGAGTGATGTTCGATCGCGCCGTTACGGGCGCGCCGGTCCTGACCGTGGCGCAGATGCGCGCGGCCGAGGACCGGGCGATTGCGGCTGGTTCCAGCGTCTCCGCGCTGATGGAGCGTGCCGGAAGCGGCGTGGCGGAATGGGTGCATCGTCTCGCCGCCGGATCGCCGGTGCTGATCCTGTGCGGTCCGGGCAACAATGGCGGCGACGGCTATGTCGCGGCACGCGTGCTCGCGAGCCGGGGCATGGACGTGCGGGTGGCTGCGCTCGGCGACCCCCGCACCGAGGCGGCGGCTGAGGCGCGCAAGGGCTGGACCGGGCCGGTCGAGCCCGTGCCACACCCTTTGTCGAACGCGGACGCCTACTCAGGTGTTTATGTCGACGCCGCGTTCGGGACCGGTTTGAACCGTCCGCTTCCCGAGTCGATGTCGGATGTGATCGAGCAGCTGGTGCGCCTTTCAAGGTTGTCGATCGCGGTCGATCTGCCAAGTGGCATCGACAGCGACACGGGGAACGACCAAGAGCTTTTCCTTGAGGCGGGCTACGATGTCACACTCGCGCTGGGGACGCTGAAGCCCGCGCATGTCTTGCAGCCGACCGCGCGGCATTGCGGCGCGGTTCGGCTGATCGACATCGGGCTGGGCACGATCGACGCGCCGGTGCGCACGCTGGGGCGCTCATGGATGCGGAAGCCGCAGCCTTGGACCCACAAATACAGCCGCGGCATGGTCGCGGTCGTGTCCGGCCCGATGCACGGCGCCTCGGAACTGGCCGCGCTCTCCGCGTATCGCGCGGGAGCGGGCTATGTGCTGCTGCTCACTGGCGGCCTGCCACATCCGCCCCACGCCATTGTCCGCCAGCGCTGGAGCGTGGACGCGCTCGACGACAAGCGGATCGGCGCGGTGGTGATCGGCCCTGGCCTCGGTCGCGGAGATCGGGCGCGGGAAAAGCTTGAGGCAGCGCTCGCCAGCTCGCACCCGCTGGTGATCGACGGCGATGCGCTTCACCTGCTCGATCTCGACCGGCTTCAGGCACGAGAAGCACTCACCATACTGACGCCGCACGCGGGTGAGTTCGACGCGCTGTTCGGCAAAGGTGAGGGGAGCAAGATTGTCCGCACTCAGGATGCCGCACGTCGCAGCAATGCCGTGGTCGTGTTCAAGGGCGCTGACACCGTGATCGCCCGGCCCGATGGCCAGACCAGGGTCGCGATATCTGCTTCCCCTTGGCTTTCGGTTGCGGGAACGGGGGATGTTCTGGCAGGCGCGATCGCGACCATGGTGACCCAATACCCCTATCTGCCGCTCGAAGCCGTATCATCAGGCGTCTGGCTCCACGCCGAGGCTGCGCGCCTGCTCAATCGCTGCTTCCTCGCCGACGAACTGGCTGATGCGCTTCCCGTTGCTCTGGAGCGCGCGCTGTGAGCGACGATGCCACGATTGTTCGCGTCGCTGCCCGCGGGGATGGGGTGACCGCAGACGGGCGTCACGCCCCGCTTGCAGCACCCGGCGACACGCTGCGCGCCGACGGCACGCTCCAGTCCGGCCCGCGCCACCAGACACCGCCATGCCGCCACTTCCCCGAATGCGGGGGCTGTCAGCTCCAGCATCTCGACGACCGCGCCTATGCCGAGTTCCTGACGGCCCGCATTGCCGGCGCGCTGATTCAGCAGGGGGTGGAGGCCGGGATCCGCGCGCCGGCGCTCTCTCCGCCGCGCACGCGCCGACGCGCCACGCTCCATGCCGAACGCCGCGGACGGCAAGTGCATCTTGGCTTCACCGAACAGTCGAGCCACCGGCTCATCGACCTTCAGCAGTGCGAGATTCTCGATCCGCGCCTGTTCGCGCTGCTTCAGCCTTTGCGGGGCCTGCTGGCCACGCACCTTCCCGCCAACCGCCGCGTTAACGTCCACCTTGCGCTCACCGATCAGGGGCCGGACGTGCTGGTCGAAGGCCTCGTCACCGACAGTCTGAATGCGATCGAGGCGGTGACCAGCTTCGCCCAGCGCCACGGCCTTGCGCGTCTGTCGGTCGATGACGGCCTTGGCCCGGAACCGCGCTGGGAGCCGGAGCCGGTCACGGTCGGCTTCGGCGGCGTCCCGGTCCAGTTCCCGCCCGCGAGCTTCCTGCAGGCAACCCCCGAAGGCGAGACCGCGCTGATCGCCGCGGTGCGCGAAGCGATCGGCGGCGCTAGGGCAATCGCCGACCTGTTTGCGGGCCTCGGCACCTTCGCGTTCGCGATGGACGCGGCGGTGAAGGTCTATGCCGGAGAGGGCGCGCGCGAAGCAATCCTGTCGCTCAAGGCCGCAGCTGGCCGCGCGCAACGCCCGGTTTTCGCCGAGCATCGCGATCTGTTCCGCCGCCCGCTGGTGCCGAAGGAGCTCGACTTGTTCGACGCGGTGATCCTCGATCCGCCGCGGGCCGGGGCGCGGGAACAGGTCGAGCAGCTGGCCGCGTCAAAGGTGCCGGTGATCGCCTATGTGTCCTGTAATCCCAATACCTTCGCACGCGATGCGAAGACTCTGATCGAAGGCGGCTATCGCCTCGACTGGGTGCTCCCGGTCGGCCAGTTCCGCTGGTCGACGCACGCCGAGCTGGCCGCGCGCTTCAGCCGCTAAGGCCAGAATTCAGGGATAGTCGGCCCGCACGAAATACAACCCGTCGGGCGGCGCATTCAACCCCAGCGCCGCGCGATCCTTCGCCTCCAGCGCGTCGCGCAGGTCGTCCGCGCTCCACTGCCCGCGCCCGACCATCGACAGGCATCCGACCATTGACCGCACCTGATGGTGCAGGAACGAACGCGCAGAGGCGTGGATGCTGATCTCGTCCCCGTCGCGCGCCACGTCGAGCCGGTCCAGCGTCTTGAGCGCGCTCGCCGACTGGCAATGCGCCGAGCGGAAGGTGGTGAAGTCATGCAGCCCCACCAGCATCTGTGCCGCCTCGTGCATCGCCACCGCGTCGAGCTCGGCGGGCACGCGCCATTTCAGTCCCTTGTCGAAGGTCAGCGGCGCGCGGCGGTTGACGATCCGGTACACATAATGCCGCGCGATGCACGAGAAGCGCGCATGCCAGTCGTCCGGGACGATCTCGCACGCCAAGATCGCCACCGGCACGTTGCGCAGATGCGCGTTGAGCGCCTCCATCAGCCGAAATGGCGCCAGATCCTTCTCGATCTCGGTATGCGCACGCATCCCAAGGGCATGGACGCCCGCATCGGTGCGCCCGGCGGCATGGACCAGCGCATCCTCGCCGGTGATGCCGTGCAGTGCGTCCTCGATTGCCTGCTGCACGCTCGGCCCATGGTCCTGATACTGCCAGCCCATGAACGGCCGGCCGTCATATTCCACGGTGAGCGCGAAGCGGGTCAAAGCTGCGTTCCCACGGGGATGGGAAAGCCGTTGAGCAGCTCGGCGGTGGTGATGACGCCACGCCCGGCCCGCTGCACGCTGGTCGGGCGGATTGCCCCGTCACTGCAGGCGATCGTCAGTCCGTCGTCCAATACGGTGCCTGCCGCGCCATTCCCTTCGACTGTTTCGGCCGCCAGCACGCGCACGCGCTCACCGGCGACCTCGAAGAACGCCCCCGGCGGATTGAACGACAGCACCTGCCGCACCACCGCTTCGGCATCTTGCCCGAAATCCAGCCGCGCCTCGGCCTTGTCGCTCTTGGAGGCATAGGTCACCCCATCCTCGCCCTGCAGCACCGCCGGACAGCCGTCCGGATCGCCCAGTACCGCAACCCTCACCCTCGCGCCCATCGCCGCCAGCTCGTCGGTCAGCGCGCCCGCGGTCTTGCCCGCGACCGGCGTCCGCCCCTCCAGACGGATCGGCCCGGTATCCAACCCGGCCTCCATCTGCATGATCCCGACCCCGGTCTCCGCGTCCCCGGCAAGGATCGCGCGCTGGATCGGCGCGGCCCCGCGCCAGCGCGGAAGCAACGAGGCATGGACGTTCATGCACCCCAGCCGCGGCGCCTCCAGCACGCTCACCGGAAGGATCAGGCCATAGGCCGCGACCACCGCGACATCCGCCTCCAGCGCCGCGAACGCCGCCACGGCGTCAGGGTCCTTCCTGAACGACAGCGGCGTGCGCACCTCGATCCCCAGCGCTTCGGCGCGCGCATGGACGGGGGAGGGGGTCAGCGCCTTGCCGCGACGTCCGCCCGCGCGCGGCGGCTGGCTGTACGCCGCCACGACGTCGTGTCCCGCTTCGACCAGCGCGTCGAGCGTCGGCACCGCAAACTCCGGCGTTCCCATGAAGATGATCCGCATGGGTTGGCCTTTCGGATCAAGTGCACCCTCGCGCAACAAAAACCGTTCGCCCTGAGCTTGTCGAAGGGCCCCTTCTTCGTGAAAGGTCAAGAACAGGGCTTCGACAAGCTCAGTCCGAACGGGTAGGGAACATCGCATGGCCTCGCCCGAGATCGAAACCCTCACCCAAGCGCTCTCGCGCCTGCCCGGTCTCGGCCCGCGTTCGGCGCGGCGCGCGGTGCTGCATCTGCTCAAGAAGCGCGAGACCGCGCTCGACCCGCTGCTCGCCGCGCTCGGCGCGGTCAGCCAGCGGCTCGCGACCTGCTCGACCTGCGGCAACGTCGACACCTCGGATCCGTGCGCGATCTGCGCCGACCCGCGCCGCGACACGCGCCAGCTCTGCGTGGTCGAGGAAGTGGCGGATTTATGGGCGCTCGAACGCTCGCGCCTGTTCCCCGGCCGCTTCCATGTGCTGGGCGGCAAGCTCTCTGCGCTCGACGGGGTCCGGCCGGAGGATCTCGCGATCGACAGTCTCATCACCCGCGTCGCCGCAGGCGGGATCGACGAGGTGGTCCTGGCGATGAACGCCACGCTCGAGGGCCAGACCACCGCCCATTACATCGCCGAGCGGCTGGAGGGGTATCCGGTGCGCCTGACCCAACTCGCCCACGGCTTGCCGGTCGGCGGCGAACTCGACTATCTCGACGAAGGCACATTGGCACAGGCGCTGCGCGCCCGTCGGCCGGTTGCCTGATCGTGTGGCGTTGAGGCGAGGTTTCGATGTCTGAGGAAGCTTTGGTATCCGTCCTTCGGGATGTCCGCGCGCTGCTGGCCCGGTCGGGCAATGATTTCGCGTACTCGCGCTAGAATGGCTCGGACGAAGCCGTAGCCGAGATCGATGATCTGCTCCGAAGGATCGAAGGAGCCGAAACGATCCGGCTTTCCTCGATCGAGCTTTTGTTTGCGCCGACGGGATCGCTGGAGGGAGTGAGCGAGGCGAGTGGGTGGGGCGAGGCTTTCGTCCAACTGCACCGGCGCTTTGAGAAGGCAATCGCCGATCTTTGATACGGTGGGTACTTTGCTGGAGAGCCGATTGATTTCAGCCACCCATGCGACTAAATTTTGCACATGGCTATTCTTCCGATCCTCGAAGTTCCCGACCCCCGCCTCAAGCTGGTGTCCACTCCCGTCGACACGGTCGACGACGAACTGCGCGCGCTGATCGCCGACATGTTCGAGACGATGTACGATGCCCCCGGCATCGGCCTCGCTGCGATCCAGGTCGGTGTGCCCAAGCGGGTGCTGGTCATGGATTTGCAGGAGGAAGAGGACGAGGAGGGCAAGCCGATCCGCGAGCCCCGCGTGTTCGTGAACCCCGAAATCCTCGACCCGTCCGAGGATTACAACACTTACAATGAGGGCTGCCTGTCGGTCCCCGACCAGTTCGCCGATGTCGACCGCCCCGCCACCTGTCGCGTCAAGTGGCTCGATGAGCATGGCAAGGCGCATGACGAGGTGTTCACCGGCCTGCTCGCGACGTGCATCCAGCATGAGATGGATCATCTCGAGGGCATCGTCTTCCTCGATCACCTGTCGCGCCTCAAGCGTGAGATGATCATGCGGAAGCTCGGCAAGGCACGCAAAGCGGCGGCCTGATGTCCCTGTGCGGCGCGTGGTTGCACGCGCCGCAATTAACCCTGTCCTACTGTAGTCGTTCGGTCTATGTTCCTGCTTCCGGTGTGGGGAGCGGGCGGTTGTCACGTGCGCAAAAACATGCCGTTCGTGTCAAGTTGTCGAGAGAAACGTGTCAACCGAGTTTGCCCTTGCCCTGATCTTCGCCCTGTTGCTTGGCGGCGCCGTCGGCTGGTTCGTCGCTAATCGCCGTCTCGCCGAGATCCGGGCCGAGCGCGACAAGCGCGAAGCCGATTTCAAAGCGGCGATCATCGACCTTGCCGGCGCAGAACAACGCCTGAGCGAGCTTCCCGAGCTGCGTGACCAGCTCGACGGTATCCGTGACGAGCGCGACATCGCCCGGCTTGAACTGACCGAGTTGCGCGCCAAGGCCAGCGCATTCGAGGAGCGGCTTGAGGAATTCAAGGGCGCGCGCGAGCTGATGGCGGGCCAGTTCCGAGAGCTTGCCGGGCAGATGCTCAATCAGACTCAGGAAGCGTTCCTCAAGCGCGCCGACGATCGCTTCAAACAGTCCGAGACCGTTGCCGGACAGAATCTCAAGGCCTTGCTCCAGCCGGTCAACGACCGGCTCCTGCGTTATGAGGAGGGCGTCGCCAGGGTCGAGGCCGAGCGCCGCGACGCATTCGGCGAGCTCAAGGGCCAGATCGAGCAGATGCGGATCGGGCAGGAGCGGGTGAGCAGCGAGGCAGCCAAGCTCGTCAACTCGCTCCGCAACGCCCCCAAGTCTCGCGGCCGCTGGGGCGAACAACAGCTCAAGAACGTGCTCGAAACCTGCGGTCTCTCCGAACACACCGATTTCGAGACCGAAGTCAGCGTCGCGCAGGAAGAGGGCGGCCGGCTCCGGCCAGACGCGATCGTCCGCGTCCCCGGCGGCAAGGCGCTGGTGATCGACGCCAAAGTGTCGCTCAACGCCTATCAGGACGCGTTCGGCGCGGTCGAGGAGGGCGAGCGCCTTGCGGGTCTCGCCCAGCACGCCGCGGCGATGAAGGCGCATGTCAACGCGCTCGGCAACAAGGCGTACTGGACCCAGTTCGACGAAGCGCCCGACTATGTCATCATGTTCGTCCCCGGCGAGCATTTCCTCTCAGCCGCGCTCGAGCATGACCACAGCCTGTGGGATTTCGCGTTCGAGAAGCGCGTGCTGCTCGCGACCCCGACCAACCTGATCGCGATCGCGCGCACCGTTGCGGCGGTCTGGCGGCAGGAGAAAATGGCCAAGGAAGCCCGCCAGATCGGCGAGCTGGGCAAGGAGCTGTACGACCGGCTGGCCAAGGCGATGGGCGACCTGCGTCTTGTCGGGAGCGGCCTCAACAGCGCGGTGAAGAACTTCAACACCTTCGCCTCCAGCTTGGAGACGCGCGCTTTGGTCTCGGCGCGGAAACTCAAGGAGCTGAACGTTGAGACCGGGGCGCGTGAGATCGAGAGCGTTCCCTCGGTCGAGCTGCTCGCCGGCCACGCCGAAACGCCCGATACGGAGGCGCTTCCGGCGCAGGCTGCGGAATAGGCTGCAAGCTTCTCTTTACGTTGATTTTCGGTGCGGGGGCAGGGCGAACGATCTATACCGGCGTAACGACTTGGCTGGCCGCGTTCCAAACAGGGGAGTCCGCGCATGAGAAGCACGTTGAAGCTGGTGGTTCTGTCCACCGCGATCGTCACCCAGAGCATCACGCCGCTGATGGCGCAGACCCGGCCCGCGCCGCAGGACCGCCCGGTCCCGCTGCCGCGTCCGGTGCCGGATCGCCCCGTTCCTCTGCCTCAGCCCGTGCCCGACCGTCCGGTGCCGCTGCCGGGACCGATCGTCGATCGCCCGGTTCCCTTGCCGCATCCGGTTCCCGGCCGCCCGCCGCGTCCGCCCCGGCCCGAGCCGGGCTATCCGGGCAATCCGGACTGGGGAAGCAACCGCGGCTATGCTGGCCGCATCAACTGCGAATCGCGCAACAACCGGACGCGTTACTGCAACGTGAACACCCAGAACCGCGTCGTGCTGCTCCGCGCGAACGGGGGCGTTTGCAACCAGGGTCGGGGCTGGGGCTATGACCGGCGCTCGATCTGGGTGCGCGATTGCCGCGCGACCTTTGCCTATGGCTATGGCAACAACTGGGGCGGCGGCTGGCAGCCTGAATATCCCGACCGCGACAAGGGGCCGAGCACCGGGCTGATCATCGGCGGTGTTGCAGTTGCCGCGGGCCTGATCGCGCTGCTCGCGAGCAAGAACAAGAAGCCGAACGATCCGGCGCCCGAAGCCCCGCCCACCACCTATCCGCCGGGTCCGCCTGCAGCGCTCTCGGCCGATCTCACGCTGGTGCGCTCGGAAGCGCGGCCTTCGCTGCAGACCTGCCTGTTCGAGGCATCGCGCCAGATCGGCGTGACCGGCGGCACGCGGCTGCGTCTCGACCGGATCACCAGCATTGAGCCGGGCAATGGCGGCTGGCGTTTCGCGGCCGAGCTGACCGCGAGCTATCCGGACGGCGACCGCACGACGCCTTTCTATTGTCGCGCAACGCCGACCAAGGTGGTTCAGCTCGACTTCACCAACTGAGCCGTTAGGGGCGGCGCATGGATTTCGACGATCAGTTGCGCCGCTATTTCGGGTCCGCCGACCTCGCCTCGATCCCGCCCGCGGCGGTCGAGGCGGGCGTCGAGCGGATGCGGGTCGATTTCGGGCTTGAGAAGGATCGTCCGCGCCGGTTCGCGCTCTGGACGGTGATGTACCTGCTCGGCGCCGCACCCGATCTCGATGTGGCGTTCAAGGATGAAGCGGACCGCGAGGCCGCGCGTAACTTCATGGATTTGATGACGGGTGTGGAGGAGGAGAGCGGCTAGCGCGCCGCTGCGCGATGGAGGCCCGAGCCGGAATCGAACCGGCGTGCAAGGATTTGCAGTCCTCTGCGTAACCACTCCGCCATCGGGCCCCGAAAGCGAGGGGGCGCTGTGCGCGGGGCGATGGTCCTTTGTCAACACTGCGAGGTGAAAATAGCGCGTTCCCTTGCTTGGCGACACCGCCGCCACAAGATACAAGCGCGCCAATCGAACAAGTGTATTGCGCGACTATAACAGTTGTGCGAACAGGGCTGGAGTTATGATGACCGCAACCGCTGAACTTCCCGGTTCCGAAACCGCACGCGCCGCGATGGTGGTGAGCCAGCTGCGTACAAGCGGCGTAAGCGACGCGCGCGTGGTGGCGGCGATGGCACAGGTCGAGCGGGAGAAGTTCCTGCCCGAATCGCAGCGCCCGCTCGCCTATCGGGACCGCTCGCTTCCGCTGGGCAATGGTCGGACCCAGAATCCACCGCTCGCCACCGGCCTGCTGCTTACCCAGGCACGGCTGCGCCCGGAGGACAAGGTGCTGATCGTCGGCGCTGCGGGCGGCTATGCCGCGGCCGTTGCGGCGAAGCTCGCGGCAAAGGTCGTAGCAGTCGAAGCCGATCCGGCGCTCGCCGCGGCGGCGCGTACCGCGCTTGAGGGGCAGGCTGAACTGGTCGAAGGGCCGCTGGCCGAAGGCCACGCGGCAGGAGCACCCTATGACGTGCTGATCGTTGATGGTGCGGTCGAAGAACTGCCCGCGGCGCTCGCTATGCAGGTGGTTCCGGGCGGGCGAATCGTCAGCGGTCTCGTCGATCGCGGCGTGACGCGTCTCGCTTCGGGCGTGCGCAGCGAAAGTGGCTTTGGCCTCACCCCGTTCGTGGACATCGAAACCGCCGTGCTTCCGGGGTTCGAGAAGCCGCGCGGGTTCCAATTCTGAGAAAGATAGACGGATGCGATTGAGCCTTTTCCTCGCCGGGGTCAGTGTTGCCGGGGTCAGTGCCGCGGGCCTTGCGTTGCCTGCTGTCGCACAGACCGCGCCGCCGGTCGCGCAGGCACCTGCGCCGACCGAGACGCTGCGCGAGGCGATGGTGAAGGCCTACGCCACCAACCCGGATCTCTTCGCCGAGCGCGCCACGCTGCGCGCGACCGACGAGGATGTTCCGATTGCGCGCTCGCGTGGATTGCCGGGGGTGAACTCGACCGGTCGCTACAACGAGAATCTGCACGACAGCGACAATAGCGGCCTGACCTCGCCGCGCCAGGGCAGTGCAGGCTTGGGCCTGACCGTTCCGGTGTTCTCGGGCGGTTCGGTGCGCAATTCGGTACGTGCGGCGGAAACCCGCGTCGAAGCGGGCCGCGCCGGCCTGCGCAGCGTTGAGGCCCAGCTTTTCACCGACGTGGTCGCCGTCTATCTCGACGTGACCCGCGACGAGGCGATCGTGCGCCTCAACCAGCAGAACGTCCGCGTGCTCGAAGTCAATCTTCAGGCGACGCGTGACCGGTTCGAGGTGGGCGACCTTACCCGCACCGACGTTGCCCAGTCCGAAGCGCGTCTAGCACTCTCCCAGAGCCAGCTTCGTGGGGCCGAATCGAACCTGATCAGCAGCCGCGAGCGCTATATTCGTGTCGTCGGGACGCCCCCGGGCACGCTTGCGACGCCGCCGGCGCTGCCGAACCTGCCTGCCGGGCCGGATCAGGCAGTCGGCGTGGCGCTTGAGGACAATCCCGTGCTCGATGCGGCGAAGAAGCGGCGCGATGCATCGGTCTACGACGTCAATGTCGCGCGTGCTGGTCGGTTGCCGCAGGTGAGCGTCGGGGTGAACGGCGACTACTATAACCGGTTCGGAGCTGTTCCTGGTCCGGGTCAAAAGGCTGGCCTCGCCAATGACGGCTTTGCGACCAGCGCAAGCGTCAACCTGACCCTCCCGCTCTTCCAGGGCGGCCGTCCCGCGGCGCAGGTCCGTCAGGCGCAGGCGCGTCAGTCGGCGGCGATCGAGCAGGTGACCTCGGCCGAACGCGGCGTGATCGCGCAGACCCGCTCCGCCTATGCCGTGTGGCAGTCGGCGCAGCGCGTGATCGAGAGCAGCACGCTTGCGGTCAGTGCGAACCGGCTGAGCCTTGAAGGCGTCCGTGCCGAGAACAGCGTCGGCACACGCACGATCCTCGACATCCTCAACGCCGAGCAGGAGCTGCTCAACAGCCAGGTCCAGCTCGTCACCGCCGAGCGCGACGCCTATGTCGCCGGTTTCGCGGTGCTGGCGGCGATGGGGCGTGCCGAGGCGGAAGATCTGGGTCTCGACGGCGGGCCGCTCTACGACCCGGTCGCGAACTACAACCGCTCGCGCCGCAGCCTTTCGGACTGGCGCGACGGCCCGACGCCGGAGCCGCAGGCGACCCGCACCACCAACACCCCCGCCCAGACCCCCGCGGTGTCCGGCCCGATCGATCCGGGTAGCCCTAATTAAATCTTAAAGGGTTATGGTTGACAGATACCCGTCAAATCCGACACTTGGCGGGTTTGGTTATCCCTAACGCGGGAACAACGAATGGGGGACGTCAGTAACGAACCGTCGATGGAGGACATCCTGTCCTCGATCAAACGGATCATCGCCGAGGAAGGCGAGAGCGCGGTTACGGCCCGTGTTCGTCGTCCTGCGCGTGCTGCGCCACCTCCTCCGGTCGCGGACGAGGACGAGATTCTCGAGCTGAGCGAGCCTGCTCCGGTCGAATCGCTCCAGCCCGTCGCGCCGGCTCCGGAGCCCGTTGTGGCTCCGGCCCCCGTCCTCGATGCTGCGCCTGCCGAACCGATTCTCTCCGCCACCACGGCGCAGGCGACTCGCGGGCCGCTCGAAGCGCTCTCGCGCATGCTCGTGAAGCCCGATGTCGCGGGCAGCGACACGCTTGAGGGTCTGGTGCGCGAGATGCTCCGCCCGATGCTGCGCGAATGGCTCGACGCCAACCTTCCGCGGATGGTCGAGGAAATGGTGCAGCGCGAGATTGCCCGGATCACCGCCGACCGCGACTGATCGTCCGGACTGGTTGCCCGAATACTTGCCTTGCCCGACACGCCCGTTAAGGGCGGGGCATGAGCGAACTCCCCAAGACATTCGACCCGGCTGAAATCGAAGCGCGCTGGTACGCGCATTGGGAAGAGGGCGGCCTGTTCCGCCCCGACCGTCCCGGCGCTGAGCCGTGGACGATCGTCAACCCGCCGCCGAACGTCACCGGCTCGCTCCATATCGGCCATGCGCTCGACAACACGCTGCAGGACATCCTCGTCCGCCACGCGCGCCTGAAGGGCAAGGACGCGCGCTGGGTGGTCGGCACCGACCATGCCGGCATCGCCACCCAGATGGTGGTCGAGCGCCAGCTCAACGAGCGGCAGGACAAGCGCACTAACTATTCGCGCGAAGACTTCGTCGACCTTGTGTGGAAGTGGAAGGAAGAGAGCGGCGGCACGATCACCCGCCAGCTCCGTCGCCTCGGCTGTTCGATGGACTGGTCGAACGAGCGCTTCACCATGGACGAGGGCTTCTCGAAAGCCGTGCTCAAGGTGTTCGTCGACCTGCACAAGCAGGGGCTGATCTACCGCGACAAGCGGCTGGTGAACTGGGACCCCAAGCTCAAGACCGCGATCTCCGACCTCGAGGTCGAATCGCGCGCGGTGCAGGGCCATATGTGGCACTTCAAATACCCGCTCGCGGGTGGCGAGACCTATACCTATGTCGAGCGCGACGAGGATGGGAACGTCGTGCTCGAGGAAGAGCGCGACTATATCTCGATCGCGACCACCCGGCCCGAGACGATGCTGGGCGACGGCGCGGTCGCGGTGCACCCCGATGACGAGCGCTACCGCCCGATCGTCGGCAAGCTCTGCGAAATCCCGGTCGGCCCCAAGGCATTGCGACGCCTGATCCCGATCATCACCGACGATTATCCCGATCCCGATTTCGGATCGGGTGCGGTCAAGATCACCGGCGCGCATGACGAGAACGACTATGGCGTCGCGCAGCGCAACAACATCCCGATGTACCGGCTGATGGACGAGGTCGCGGCGATGCGCAGCGATGGCGCGCCCTATGCCGAGACCGCGGCACGGGCGCAGGAGATCGCGGGCGGCGCCGCGTGGACGGCGGCCGAGGTCGATGCGCTCAATCTGGTGCCGGACGCCTATCGCGGGCTCGACCGCTATGAGGCGCGCAAGCGCGTCGTCGCCGACATCGATGCCGACGGACTGATGATCCAGGTCGAGGACAAGCAGATCATGCAGCCGTTCGGCGACCGAGGCGGCGTGGTGATCGAGCCGATGCTGACCGACCAATGGTATGTCGACGCCGCGACGCTGGCCAAGCCCGCGATCGAGGCGGTCCGCTCGGGCGCGACCAGGGTCGTGCCGAAGAGCTGGGAAAAGACCTATTTCAACTGGATGGAGAACATCCAGCCCTGGTGCGTCAGCCGCCAGCTGTGGTGGGGCCACCGGATTCCGGCATGGTATGCCGAGGATGGCCGCATCTTCGTCGCTGAAAGCGAGGAGGACGCGCAGGCACAGGCGGGGCAGGGCGTTGCGCTCACGCGCGACGAAGACGTGCTCGACACATGGTTCTCGTCCGCGCTGTGGCCGTTCGCGACGATGGGCTGGCCCGACGCCGACGTGAAGGCGATGGGTCGCTACCCCAATGACGTGCTGATCTCCGGCTTTGACATCCTGTTCTTCTGGGACGCGCGGATGATGATGCAGGGCTTGCACTTCATGAAGGAAGTGCCGTTCAAGACCCTGTATCTCCACGGACTTGTCCGCGCTGCGGACGGACAGAAAATGTCCAAGTCCAAGGGCAATGTCGTCGACCCGCTGATCCTGATCGACAAATATGGCGCCGACGCGCTGCGCTTCTTCATGGCCGCCATGGAAAGCCAGGGCCGCGACGTGAAGATGGATGAGAAGCGGGTCGAGGGTTATCGCAACTTCGCGACCAAGCTTTGGAACGCCGCGCGCTTCGCCCAGTCCAACGGGATCAGCGCGAGCACGCAGATCGAGCCGCCCGCCGCGACCCTCGCGGTCAACAAGTGGATTGTCGCCGAGACGGTGGCGACGGTTCAGGCGATGGACCTCGCTTTTGCCGATCATCGCTTCGACGAGGCCGCCAACGCGATCTACCAGTTCACCTGGAGCCGCTTCTGCGACTGGTATCTCGAGCTGATCAAGCCGGTCCTGCAGACCGAGGGTGCGGAAGGCGCCGAGGAAACCCGGCTTGTCGCCGGATGGGTGCTCGACCAGATCCTCGTCCTGCTCCACCCGTTCATGCCCTTCATCACCGAAGAGCTGTGGTCGAAGCTGGGCGATCGCGCCGACTATCCGCTGATCACCGCGAAATGGCCGATGGCCGACGCCCGCGCGCTGGATTCGCACGCGGCGAAGGAGATTGACTGGCTGATCCGGCTGGTGAGCGAGCTGCGCGGCGCGCGTAACGAACTCAATGTGCCCCCGGGCGCGCGGCTTCCGCTGCATGTGCGCGATGCCCATGCCGACACCGCCGAGCGTCTCGCCCGGCAGGAGCTGGCGCTCGCCCGTCTGGCCCGTGTCGATCGCGCCGAGGGCGATGTGCCCGCTGGCGGGGCGCTGCAGATCGTGGTGGATGAGGCGACCTTCGTCCTCCCGCTTGAAGGCGTCATCGACCTCGACGCCGAACGCGCCCGCCTGACCAAGGCGATCGCGGCGGCGGAGAAGGAGCGTGACAGCCTGAACGCGCGCCTGTCCAACCCGGCCTTTGCCGAAAAGGCCAAGCCCGAGGCGGTCGAGAAGGCCCGTGCCGATCATGCCGAGAAATCGGCCGAGGCGGCGCGGCTGGGCGCGGCGCTGGGGCGGCTGGGCTGAAGTCCGGACAGCCGGCCTTTCCCCGGCTCGCGGGGAGAGGCCGGTTGACGAACTTGACACAGAACGCGGGTTTTTCGGCTGAAGCGACCACGACGCGACCGCAACGCGCCTGCGACGCGACACCTTCGCGCCGGTGACGCGACATCCGCACGACAGTCGCGCGCCAGCAACGCGCCACTGACGCGACTGCCGCGCGCCGCTGAAGCGCCGGATACGCGCCACCGGCGCGGCGGTACGAAGTGGAAGGGGGCGTCCCGTTCGATCATGGGACGGACCAGATATCGCGAAACCGGGGCTGTAGGAAAATGGTTTCGCGGGCGGGTTGGGTTGATTCGCGCAATCTTTACCCGGTAACGGGCATGGTCGGTCCCGTGGATCGTTTCTCCTCTTTGTAGCGTTAGTGTTTCTTATGCGTATTCGTACTTTGCTTCCCCTCGGCGTCGCGCTTGTGATGGCCGCGCCCGCCTCCGCTCAAGTCGCCGGTATCGACGCGATGAAGGAATGGAACCTCATCGTGCTGGGCGACCTGCAATCCGCCGGGCAGGTGGAAGGGCGGACCTTTGTCGGCGGCAACCTCAGCGGCAACTCGTCGGACTATCAGGTGCGCACGCCGCCGCCTTCGGCGCGCGGCACGCCCGGCCTGACCGTCGTCGGCGACGTCAATGGCGGGCACAAGAACCTCAACAACGCGTCGGGCGCGGCGATCGGCGGCAACGTCAACAGCGGCTTCAACCTCAACGGATCGTCGCAGACGGTGCGGGTCGGCGGCACGATTTCCAACACCAACGTCAACCAGAACACGGTTAATTCGGGCCTCAACACTACCAACCCGGCATTCCGCGTAGGGCTGGAGCAGCAGAAGAGCCTGCTGGGTTCCAGCCTGACCAACCTGTCTTCGGACATGAAGGGGATGACCGGCAACAGCAGCTTTACGGTCAGCGGCAGCCGCGGCACGTTCGACGCCAAGCCCGATGCCAAGGGCGTTGCGGTGTTCAACATCACCAGCGCGGACCTGAACAAGATCAGCGAGATCAAGTTCAACCTCAACGGCGCCGAAACCGCGATCATCAACGTCAGCGGATCGGCGATCGCGCTCAACCAGAACTTCCTGGGCGGGACCAAGGGGCTGGGCGAGAACGTGATCTGGAACTTCGCCGACGCCACCAGCGTCGCGATCGCCACGGCGTGGGGCGGATCGGTGCTGGCGCCCAAGGCGGTGGGCCAGGTCTCCAACAGCATCGATGGTTCGGGCGTGTTCGGCAGCCTGCAGCAGAATGGCAGGCTCTCGGGCGGCTATGACGGCAACTATGTGCCGCCGGCGACCAATCCGGGCGGCGGCAGCAGCGGGGGCGGCAACCCGACGCCGGTGCCGGAAGAAACGGTCGGGCTGTTCGCGCTGGGCGCGGCCGGGCTGGGGCTGCTTCACTGGCGTCGTCGGAGGAAGGCGAAGGCCGCGCGCGAAACCGCCGCCTGACGCTTGCTTCGCCGGGCGGGCTGTCCCACAAGCCCGCCATGTCCTATTACCCCGCGCTTCGCCTCCGCCGTACCCGTGCCTCCGCATGGAGCCGCCGGTTGTACGCCGAAACCGTGCTGACTCCGGCGGACCTGATCTGGCCGCTGTTCGTGACCGAAGGGGAGGGCGTCGAGGAGCCGATCATCTCGCTGCCCGGCGTATCGCGCTGGTCGGTCGATCTGGTGGTGGCGCGCGCGAAGGAGGCCGCAGCGCTCGGTATCCCGTGCCTGGCGCTGTTCCCCAACACGCCGCGCGATCTGCGCAC
>CAZBYE010000022.1:0-23870 GCA_964496045.1 uncultured Stakelama sp. | reverse complement strand
GGATCGGGCAATTTGGGGGAAACATCGGGTCCGGGCTGGGCCCGCCGGCAGGCCGCGCCTAGCGCGCGGCCACTCGCCGTTCGATCGCATCCCAGATCATTGCCGCAGTGTCGGTGCCGTTGAACTTGTCGATCGCGACGATGCCGGTGGGCGAGGTCACGTTGATCTCGGTCAGCCATTCGCCGCCGATCACGTCGATGCCGACGAAGATCAGCCCGCGCGCCTTCAACTCAGGCCCGAGCGCGGCGCAGATTTCCTGCTCTTTCGGCGTCAGTTCGGTCTTGGCCGCGGTACCGCCGACCGCGAGGTTGGAGCGGATCTCGCCCTCCCCCGGAACACGGTTGACCGCACCCGCAACCTCGCCGTCGACCAGCACGATGCGCTTGTCGCCCTTCGCCACATCGGGAAGGAACGCCTGGATCATATGCGGCTCGCGATAGGCGGTGTTGAACACCTCGATCAGCGAGGAGAGATTGGCGCCGTCCGAATCGATCTTGAAGATCGCCTTGCCGCCATTGCCGTGCAGCGGCTTGACCACGATCGCACCGTGTTTGGCCAGGAACGCCTTCGCCTCGTCGAGGCTGCGCGTCACCAGTGTCGGCGGCATGAAGCGGGCGAAGTCGAGCACCCAGACCTTTTCGGGTGCGTTGCGCACCGCCGCGGGATCGTTGACCACCAGCGTCTTGTCGGCGATCCGCTCGAGCAGATGCGTGGCGGTGATGTAACCCAGGTCAAAGGGCGGGTCCTGACGCATCAGCACGACATCGGCTTCCTCACCAAGATCGAGCTTCACCGGATCGCCGAAGCTGAAATGGTTGCCCGCGACGCGCTGCACGCTCACCGGATGCGCGGTCGTCCAGACGCGGCCGTCGGCATAGTTCAGCGCCTCGGGCGAATAGTGGAACAGCCGGTGGCCGCGCGCCTGCGCCGACAGCATCAGCGCGAAGGTCGAATCGCCCGCGATGTTGATCGCATCGAGCGGGTCCATCTGGACGGCGACGGTGAGAGCCAAGCGTTCCTCCTTTGGTTTCGCTGGCAGTTAGGGATGCGCGGGCCGATTGTCACCCGATCCAGGCATTCTCGATGTAGCGCGGGCGCACGCCGGGGGCGAGCAGCAGGACGTCGACTCGGATATCCTCCCCGTTCGTGGCGTAGCGCGGCATCAGATATTCGGCCGCAGCGGCGACGCGGGCGAGGCGGCGCTCGTCGATCGCGAAGTCGAGCTCGGCCTGTGTTTTCCGCGCCTTGACCTCGACGAACGCGATGAGCTTGCCGCGCTTCGCCACCAGATCGACTTCGCCCGCCGGGGTTCGCACGCGCCGGTCGAGGATGCGCCAGCCGCGCAGTCGCAGATACCAGGCCGCGCGCGTCTCACCCTCGCGCCCCGAGCGTTCGGCGGCGCGGCGGTCTCTCATTCCTCGTCCCTGGCCTTGAGCTCCATCGCCCGGGCGTAGAGCGCCTTGCGGTCGAGGCCGAAACGCTTGGCGACCTCGCCCGCCGCCTTGGACACGGGCAGCCGGGTCAGCGCCTCGGCGAGCGCAGTATCGGCATCCTCGGCGCTGGCGGGCGGGGCTTCGCCGGGCTGATCGACGACGATGACGATCTCACCCCTGGGCGGGGCGTCGGCATAGCGCGCGGCGAGTTCGGTGAGGCTGCCGGTGACGCATTCCTCGAACTTTTTGGTGATCTCGCGCGCTACCGCCGCCTCGCGGTCGCCCAACCCGTCGGCGAGCGCCGAGAGCGCAGCCGAGAGGCGCGGACCCGATTCGTAGAAGACGAGGGTGGCGCGGATCGCAGCAACCTCGGCGATCGTTTCGGCGCGGGCCTGCTGCTTCGAGGGGAGGAAGCCCATGAACAGGAAACGGTCGGTGGGCAGCCCGGCCAGCGTCAGCGCGGCGATTCCGGCGCAGGGGCCGGGAATGGTGGTGACCGCATGGCCGGCGGCGCGCGCGTCGCGGACCAGCTTGAAGCCCGGGTCGGAGATCAGCGGGGTGCCGGCGTCCGAGACCAAAGCGACCGCCTCCGACGCCATCCGCGCGACCAGACCGGGGCGGACCGCCTCGGCATTATGGTCGTGATAGGGGGTCATCGGCCGCTTCGCGCCCAAGTGGCGGAACAGGCCTGCCGTCACACGCGAGTCTTCGACTGCAACAATATCGGCGTTCAGGAGTATTTCAGCCGCACGCGGGGAAAGGTCGCCGAGATTGCCGATCGGCGTCGCGACGATGTAGAGGCCGGGGGCAAGAACGAGTGTCATTGGGGAGCGTCATGGCAGAGGCAGTAGTGAAACCGCAACGGGGCATTGCCTCGCTGCTCCGGGGACTCGTCATCGTTGGGGCCTTGGCAGTGTCCGCCTGCGTCCGTCCGTCCGGCCCGCCGCCCGCCCCGACCCGCCCCGAACCCGCCCCGGTCCGCCCGGCACCCGGCCCGGTCCGCCCCGGCCTGCCCGAGGAAGATACCGCGCGGCATCGCGTCGCGCTGTTGGTGCCGCTGTCGGGCGGCAATGCCGGCGTTGGCCGCAGCCTTGCCAATGCGACCCAGCTCGCGATCCTCGACCTCAAGGCCGAGGATGTCCGGATCACCAGCTATGACACCGCGACCGGCGCCGCCGCTGCAGCACAGCGCGCCATCGCCGACGGCAACAAGCTGATCCTCGGTCCGCTGCTCGCCGAGGATGCGCGCGTGATCGCACCGATCGCGCGCGGCGCCGGCGTACCGGTGCTGAGCTTCTCCAACGACACCAGCGTCGCGGGCAACGGCACCTATCTGATGGGCTATGCCCCGGCCCAGTCGATCGAGCGCGTGGTCGACCATGCCCGCCGGAGCGGCGTGACCGAATTCGCCGGCCTGATGCCCACCGGCCTCTATGGCGAGCGCGCCTCGACCGCATTTTTGCGCGCCGTCGAAGGCGCGGGCGGCAAGGTCACCGCGCTCGAGACCTATAATCGCGGCGCCCCGGCGATGAACGCGGCGATAGCCAAGCTTGCCCGCTCGCCCTTCCAGGCGGTGCTGATCGCCGACGGCGCCACCGGCGCAGTCGCGGCGGTGCCCGGCATCCGCCGCGCCAGCCCGAGCGCGCGCGTGCTGGGTACCGAGCTGTGGAACAGCGATTCGGCGATCGGCGGGGTCACCGCGCTCAACGGCGCGTGGTTCGCCAGCGTCTCCGACACCTATTACCGCACCTATGCCACCAAATACCGCGCCCGCTTCGGTGCGGCGCCGTACCGCCTGTCGACGCTGGGCTATGACGCGGTGCTGCTGACCGCGCGCATCGCCCGCGGCTGGCGGCCGGGCGACGCCTTCCCGACCGCGCGGCTGAGCGACCGCGACGGCTTCGCGGGGCTGGACGGTGCGTTCCGCTTCGGCCGCGACGGCATCGCAGAGCGCGCGCTGGAGGTGCAGGAGATCCGCGGCGGCACGACCGTGACCGTCTCTCCGGCGCCGACGGGCTTTGGCGGGCGCTAGGTCCGCACAACCTCTCGCAAGATCGCCTCGAGCACCGGCATCCCCTTCGCGGTCACGCGGAGGCGGTCCGGTGAACGAGCGATCAAACCGTGCGATTCGAGCTGCCCGACCGCCGCGTTGTCGAGCCAGAGGGGCGCAATCCGCGTCAGATCGATTCCCTCGGTCATCCGCAGGCCCATCACCAATGCTTCGGTCATCCGCTCGGCTTCGGTGAGCGGTGTTTCTTCCTGCAACCCTGAGCCATTACGTCCGACCGCGGAAATCCAGTTTTCCGGCTTTTTGTGGCGCAACGTCGCGACGCCGCCGCGGCGGCCATGCGCGCCGGGGCCGACCCCGGCGTAATCGGTATAGCGCCAGTAAGCGAGGTTGTGGCGGCTCTCCGCCCCCGGGCGGGCGTGGTTCGACACCTCGTAGCGCGGCAGGCCTGCCGCGCTGGTCAGTGCCTGAGTCACTTCCCACAGGTCGGCCGCATCGTCCTCGCCGGGGATGGTGAGCTGCCCCTTGGCGGCCAGCGTGGCGAAGCGCGTGCCGGGCTCGATCGTCAGCTGGTAAAGCGAGAGATGCTCGGTGCCGAAAGTCAGCGCACGGGCGAGTTCCGCCTCCCACGCCGCGACGCTCTGGCCCGGACGGGCATAGATGAGGTCGAAGCTGACCCGGCCGAAGTGACGCTGCGCGGTGGCGAGCGCGGCCAGCCCCTCGTCCACGCCATGCGCACGGCCGAGAAAATCGAGCGCCGCATCGTCGAGCGCCTGAAGCCCGAGCGAGACGCGGTTGACCCCGGCGGCGGCGAGATCGGCGAAGCGTGCCGCCTCGACCGAGGACGGATTGGCCTCGAGCGTAATCTCGACATCGCCGACCGGAGACCAGGCCGAGGTCGCGGCGTCGACCACCGCCGCCACCGTCTCGGGCGGCATCAGCGAGGGCGTGCCGCCGCCGAAGAAGATCGACCCGAGCCGGCGCCCGGGAAGCAACGCCGCCTCATGCGCGAGATCGGCGAGCAGCGCCTTGCGCCACGCATCCTGGTCCACCAATTCGCGGACATGGCTGTTGAAATCGCAATAGGGGCATTTGGAAACGCAGAACGGCCAATGGACGTAAAGGGCCAAAGGCGGCTGCGGTCGGGAAGCGTTCATTTGTGGCGCGCTATGCGCCCGAACGGAGGTTTGCGAAAGATGCTGCTGCCGTTGCTGTTGCTCGCGGGGTGTTCGGCACCGCCGCAGGATGCGCCCGAACGCGTGATCGAGCCGCGCCGGTTCAAGGAGCATGCCCCGCGCGGGGCCGAGCGGCTGCGCGAGACGATGCTGGAGATGCACAATCGCGCGCGTGCCGATGTGCGGATGCCGCCGCTGAGCTGGGACCCGGCACTGGCAAAGGACGCGGAGGCCTATGCGAAGGAACTGGCCAGGCGCAGCGTGTTCGAACATTCGAAACAGCCGCGTGGCCCGGCAGCGCAGGGCGAGAATCTGTGGACCGGGACGCGCGGCGCCTATCACTATGGCGAGATGGCACAGCACTGGATCGACGAGCGGCGCGATTTCGTGAACGGGCCGGTGCCGAACATCAGCCGGACCGGTAAGTTCGGCGACACCGGCCATTACAGCCAGATCGTGTGGAACGGCACAACGCGCGTCGGCTGCGCGCTCGCGAGCAACCGGCGCGACGAGTATCTGGTGTGCCGCTATTCGCCGGCGGGGAATGTATGGGGGCGCAAAGCGCTGCCCTGAGCTGCGCTATTTCTGGTACTTCCAGAAGCGGCCCTTGCCTTCGCCGATCCATGCCATCGCCTCCGCGATGCGCCTGTCGCGCGTGGCGTCGGTCTTCGCATCGGCGATCCACACCAGATACTCCTTGCGGAACGAGGGCGGCTTGCTTTCGAACACCGTCTTCGCCGCCGGGTCGGCGTCGAGCCGGTCGCGAAAGGCATCGGGCATCGCGATTTCGGCCGCAGGCCGGGGCGCACGCGCCGGCAGCTTCGCGCCCTCCGCGTTGAGGCGCATCGCCTCGCGGATGAATCCGGCCAGTTCGGCGGCATCGGGCAGGTCGTCGAGCGCTGCGATCGCACCGAGATAGCGCTTGTCCGCCTTGAGCGCCGGGTTCGCCTGAAGCCGGGGATCGCGCATGAGCGCCTGTTTGAGGAAGGTGAAAGCGCAATGCCGGGGATAGGCGGCCATCACGCACATCATCTCGCCATGATAGTCGAAGTGCGGGATGCCCCATTTGATCGCTTCCACCACATCCGGGCATTCGGCGTACATCACGTCGCGCAGATGGCGCAGGATCGGCTGCGCGAACGGCGCCGCCGCCGCGATATAGGCATCGACCTTCGCGTCGCGATTGGCTTCAATCATATGCTGTCCTTTCCGGAAAGGCCTGCTGCCTTCCCGGTTACGACGAACATGAAGCACGCCAATCGACATGGCCCGCGAATTTTCCGCAAAGGGCGCCGATCGTGGCCCTAGAAGCGCCGGCTCAGCCGCACGGTGAAGCTGCGCGGTTCGCCCGGCGTGGTGCGGGTGAGCGAGCCGGTGGGGAAATAGCGTTCGTCGAACAGGTTGCGGACATTGGCCTGAAGCGACCAGTCACCGATGCGATAGTAGAGCGCGGCATCGACCAGCGTGTACGCGCCGAGCAGGAACGGCGCGGTGGCGCCCGGCACTGCCGAGGCGGTGCTGGCCATGCGGTTGCTTTCATGGTGCAATCCCAATCCCGCGCCGAGATTGGCGAGCGGACCGTTCTGGACGGTGTAGCGGCCCCAGAGATTTACGATCTCGCGCGGGATCGAGCCGAGCCGCGATCCGACTTTGAGGCGGTTGTCGGCGGTGACCACGGCGTTGAGATGGGTATAGGCGCCGGTCAGCTCGACGCCCGGCGCGGGGCGCCACGCAACCTCTGCCTCGAGCCCGCGGGTGCGCTGCTGCCCGGTGAGGACATAGACGTTGGGCAGGACGGCATCGGCGGTGGCAACATTGGTGCGGGTCAGCTCGAACACCGTCAGCATCCCGGTCAGGCTGCCGTCGGCGCGCGCGAGCTTGAGACCGCCCTCGTAATTGACGCCATTCTCGGGCGGCAGCGGCGAGCCATCGGCCGAGCGGTAGCTGCCCTGCGGGTTGAACGACTTGGCGTAGTTGACATAGGCCGAGACCCAGTCGGCGAGCTTGACCGTGGCGCCGGCGCGCGGGCTGAACGCGGTATCGCGTACCTCCGCCCCCTGCACGCCGTTGCTGGTGGTGCGGCTGATCGCGAGATCCCAGCGGCCGCCGAGCGTGACCGCGATCGCCTCACCCAGCTTGATATGATCCTGAACATAGATGCCGCGCTGACGCGTCGTGGCCGCATAGGTGCTGGCCGGGACCGCGGGATTATGGGTGGGCACTGTGCCATAGACCGGGTTGAACAGGTCGAGCTCATAGGGGCGGCTGGTGTCGTAGAGGTTGGTGTCGCTGGCCTGACGGCGGCCATAGTCGAGCCCGACCATCAGATAATGGTCGAGCGGCCCGGTATCGAAACGCGCGCTGGCGTTGGTGTCGACGCGGAAATAGGTGCCGTGCTGGTCATAGGGACCGTAAAAGGCGCGGGTCACGCGGCGGCGATCGGCCGAGATGCCGGTGATGAACAGCCAATTGTCCCAGCTGTTGTGGAAATCCTGATAGCGCAGCGACTGATGGACGGCGATCGCCTCGCTGAACTTGTGGTCGAACACATAGCCCAGGCTCCAGTAGCTGTTGTCCTGCACCGCGGGATAGGCGCCGTCGTTGATCGACAGCGAGCGGCGCACCTGCCCGTTGGGATTGGGAAGCGCCGTGCCATAGGCGGTGGTCGGCGACCACGGGTTGATATGGTCGTCGAGATAGCGGCCGAGCAGGGTCAGCGTGGTCTCCGGCGTCGGCTTCCACGTCAGCGCGGGCGCGAGCATGATGCGACGCTGGCCCGAATAATCGACGAAGAAATTCTGATCGCGATAGACCGCCGCCAGCCGCGCGAGCAGCGTGCCGGAGGCGTTGAGCGGGGCGTTGGCGTCGAGCGTCACTTCCTTGAACGCGTGCGAGCCGGCCGCGACGCCGATGTCGAGGAATGCCTCGGCCTGCGGACGCTTGCTGACGAGGTTGACGATGCCCGAGATCGGGCCCTGCCCGAACAGGCCGGAGGCGGGACCCTTCACTACCTCGACCCGGCCGAGCACGCTCATCTCCGACGTGCCATAGCCGGTGTCGTCGAGCAGCCCGTCGAGATAGGTGGCGTTGGTGGCGTTGAAGCCGCGGATGTTGAAGCCGTCGAAGAAGCCGTAATTGTTGCTGCGTGAGACGCCCGCGACGTTGAACAGCACGTCGCCGACGCGTCGCAGCCCCTGCGCCTCGATCAGGTCCGCGGAGACGGTCGAGATCGCCTGGCTGCTTTCGAGCGGCGGGATATCCGCCTTGGCTGCGACCGGTGCTTCGTCGAGATGGCCGGTGATCGTGACGGTATCGGCGGCCTGAGCCGCTTGCGCGTCCTCGGCATCGGGTGCGCTGCCGCGCGCCTGTGGCGTAGCGAGCGCCGCATCTGCGCCGAGAAGGATCGCAGCCAGTGCCGCCCAAGTCTGTAAGATCGTTTTCATGGATTCCCCGCCCCTGTTGACGGGGCGCGGATAGGTGTTCTGCAATTGACTCGCAATAGCGTATTTTACACTAGGGGCGAGCCGGTGCCAGTCCGGGATGGGCCGGCCGCAGATAGCCGACCAATAGCCGGGTCACTTCATCGACCAGGATCGCGGGATCGATCGCGCCGGGTTCGTGGATCACCGCTTCGTGCGTCAGCGTCTCGACCGTGGTGACGCAGATGAAGGCCGCAGTGTCGAGGTCCGCGACCTCGATCTCGTCACCCCGCCCGGCGAGATAGGCGCGGACGACGACGAGGATCTCACGGTCGATCGCGCGGATCTCGGCCAGCTTGCCCATGCGCGGAATCTGCTCGTCGAAGATGCGGTGCAGGTCGGGATCGACATTGTGCGCATCGATCATCGCAGCGATCAGCGTACGGATCGCGGTTTCGAGATCGAGCCCGGCCACCGCCGCCATCGAGTCGCGCAGCAGATCGAGGATTTCGCGATTGTGGCGCGCGAGCAGCGCGGCGACGATCGATTCCTTGTTCGGGAAATACTGGTAGAGTGAGCCGACGCTGACCCCCGCGACCGCGGCGATGCGGTTGGTGCTGGCGCGCTCATACCCCTCGCGCACGAGAATGCGAGCGGTGGCATCGAGCAGCGCTTCGACCGTCGCGCGGGAGCGATCCTGCGACGCGGATTTGCGGGGATTCATCGCAATGGCGCGGGGCATGACGGTTCGTTCCTGGCAATGCGAGTAGACAATGTGAGCAATAGCTCGCAAATTTTCCGCACGCAATCCGCAAGCCCGGGAGGATGACGATGCCGGCCTATCCCTATGACACGCTGACCCGCTACAAACGCTGGGCGACCAATGGCCTGAACGCGGTGGTGGCGGGCAATCTGCACCGGATCGGCGAGCGCGACATGGTGCTGATCCGGCGGTTGCTCGACCATATCCAGAGCGTCGACGCGATCTTTGGCAGCAATCTGGAAGGCTATCCCCATGGCCATGACGCACCGCGATCGGCCGAGCTGCCGGCGTTCGAGACGCTGGCGCGCGATGCTGCGGCCACAGCCGACTGGTATGTCGACTATGCCGACCGGCTGACATCGGCGCAGCGCGACGAGACGGTCGACTTCTTCTTCTCGAACGGCTCGCCGGGACGGATGTCGCGTGGCGACATGCTGTTGCACGTCGCCACGCACGGCACCTATCATCGCGGCAATATCGGGATCATCCTGCAGAAGAACGGGATCGAGCCCAATGCCGACCGACTGACCGATTTTCTGGCGGCCGAACGCACGCTGGAAGCCGCCTGAAAGGACCGACCATGCCCCGGCTCGACACCCAGCCCATCCATCTTGGCCTTGGCGCCACCGCAATCGTCGAGCCGGCCTTCACCGGCAACGACTGGTACGACGCCTATGCCGCGCGCCACGAAGGCGATGGCGTCGAGGGGCGTGTGGTGATGCAGTACGACTTCAGCGAGAGCTGGGGGATGTGGGAGGTCCACCCGCTCGGCACAGAAGTGGTGCTGTGCGTCGACGGGCGGATGACGCTGATCCAGCAGGGCGACGACGGCAGCGAGACGCGGGTGAAGCTGGAAGCAGGCGACTATGCGATCAACCCGCCGGGTGTGTGGCACACAGCGGACGTCGCACCGGGCGAGCACGCCAATTGCGTGTTCATCACCGCAGGCATGGGCACCGACCACCGGCCGCGCTGAGCCCGGCTAGCGGCTGGCCAGCCATGCCTCCGCCTTTGCGAGCGCGGGGGCGTCGTCGACATCGATCCAGTCGAGATCGCTGCACTCCACCACCCGCGCGCGTCCCTGCGCAGCGAGGATGCGCATCCCCTCGGTCAGCGAGGGCGCGTCGAGCGTGTGGAGTGCATCGAACAGCGACTGGCCGATCGCGAACACGCCGGTGTCGTAGCAATCATGGGGTTCGAGCCCCTTGCCGATCGCGGCGATCGCGTCGCCCTGTGTTGCCACGCAGGTCACGTCCTCGGGGTCGACCCAGGGGTGGCCGAGGCGCCGGTCGATGCCGAGCCGAGCGCCCTGCCCTGCCCCCGCCTCCGCCATGCGGCGGTAGAGCGCGGGGTCGACGAGATGGTCGCACATCGCCAGCACCGCCTGTCCGCCCGGCAGCAAAGGCCCGGCGGCGAGCAGCGAGCTGCCATTGGGCTTGCGATAATCCGCGACGCGCACCGTTTCGACTGTCAGCGGCCAGTCATTCGAGGCGAGATACGCCTCGATCTCGTCCGCGCCATAACCGAGCACGATAATCGCGCGCGCCATCCCCGCGGCCGCGAGACCGTGGAGCGCATGCGCGATCAGCGGGCGGCCGGCAACCGGGCAGAGCGGCTTGAACGGCGCCGCGGGGCGAAGGCGGCTGCCCTCACCCGCGGCGAGCAGGATCGCGGTGTCGATCATCTTGAACCCGTCATTGCGACGCCGGCCCGCCTCCCCGTGCAGGGAAACGGGCCGGCACCGTCTTCCCGTTTACGCGGCGGCGATGAACGCCTGAACCGCATCATGCGCGAGATCGTCCGTCATCTGCGTGCGCGGATGCTTGCAGAAATAGGCCGAGGCAGCGTCGATCGGACCGGCGATGCCGCGGTCCTTGGCGAGCTTGGCGCAGCGGATCATGTCGATCGCGACGCCGGCCGAGTTCGGGCTGTCCTCAACCGACAGGCGCAGTTCGAGGTTCATCGGCACGCCGCCGAACATCGCGCCTTCCATACGCAGGAAGCAGACCTTGTTGTCGTTCTGCCACGGCACATAGTCCGACGGGCCGATATGGACATTCTCGTCCTCGAGCCGCTCGGCCGCGACCGACTGGACCGCCTCGGTCTTCGAAACCTTCTTCGAGGCGAGGCGGCGGTGGTTCGACATATTGAGGAAGTCGGTGTTGCCGCCGGTGTTGAGCTGATAGGTCCGCTCGAGCTTGACGCCGCGCTTGGCGAACAGATCGGTCAGCACGCGGTGCACGATCGTCGCGCCGAGCTGGGCCTTGATGTCGTCGCCGATGATCGGAACGCCCGCATCGACGAAGCGCTGCGCCCATTCAGGGTTGCTGGCGATGAAGACCGGGATGTTGTTGACGAAGGCGACGCCGGCTTCAAGCGCGCATTCGGCGTAGAATTCGCTGGCTTCCTGCGACCCGACGGGCAGGTAGTTCATCAGCACGTCGACCTTGGCGGCGCGCAGCGACGCAACGACTTCGTCCTTGGTCGCCTCACGTTCCTTGGCGACGATGAAGGTACGGTCGTCGGCATAATCCTCCATGTGATCGGCGACGCCGTCGAGGATGCGACCCATCATGACCTTGGCGCCGGTCGGCTCGATCGATTCGCAGAAGATCGCGGTGCAATTGGGCTTGGCGAAGATCGCGTCGGCAACGTCGTGCCCGACCTTGCGCGCATCGACGTCCCATGCCGCGACAACCTGGATATCGCTGGGCCTGTAGCCGCCCAGGTCCCAGTGCATCAGACCAACGGTGTCATTGGCGCCGTCGCGATAATGGGACAGGCCCTGAACCAGAGAGCTGGCGCAATTGCCGACGCCGACGATGGCGATGTTGATGCTCGACATTTTACTTCACGTCCTTTGAGTGAATGATGGGTCAGAAGAGGAAACAGGTTCAACTGCAGCGGCGAGACGGGCTTCGACGACGCGATGCCAGATCAGACCGATGATGAGGATTATGGTGAGCGGGATCAGCTCAAACCACCAGAACAGCCGCGGATTGCCGGCCAGGCAGGCAAAAAAGATTGCGAGCACGCGCATATTGGCGCTGAGCAGCCGCATCAACCCCATCGGCCCGACAGCGGCTTCGCCATAGGCGGCACCGAAGCGTTCGGGAGCGGGGTGACGGCGCAGCGTCTCGTCAAAGGCGCGCGCGAAGCGGTCGGCCGCACCTGCAACTGAATCGTAGAGGCGCACCAACGGGTTGCCGCTCGGCTCGGGCGGGGTCCCGGCCTCGCCCTTGCACCGACGGTGAAAGCGCGCGCGCTCACCCTCGTAGAGGCTCGACTGCACCGCATGCGCGACACCCGCGGAGATCGCCAGCGCCCAGCCTTCGACCGTACCGATCGACGTGGCGAGGACGACATAGATCAGAATGAAGACGCCATGATCGCACAGGCCATCGAGGAAGCGGCCGAGCGGGCTGGCGGTGCCCGTCGCGCGCGCGATCATCCCGTCCAGCCCATCGGCGATTAGCCAGCCGATCGACAGCAGCAGTCCGGCGACGGCCCAGGGCCAGGCGGTCCAGTTCGAATAGGCGAAGGCAGCACCGATGCCGAGCGCGAGGCCGCCGACCGACACGGCATTTGCCGAAATTCCACGCGCAAGGAAGCCCGGCAGGAGGCGGCGTCCTGCTGGGTGGATGATCCAGAGGTTCGACGGATCCTCGATCCGGCGATCCCGCGACCGATCCGGCGGAGGAATTGTCATTGGACTGTCACGTACAGCGCGAGGTACCCGCGCAGCAAGCGAATTAGATGGAGTTTATGTGGAGCGCGGCGCGACGGGCTCTCGCTCCGCCGCGCCGGCAGCCACTTGGTGCGTCAAAACACCGCGGCGACGAGCTGCCGGAAGGCGTCGGCGCGGTGGCTCATCGCGTGCTTGGCGTCCGCGTCCATCTCGCCAAAAGTCTGGATATGGCCGTTGGGCAGGAACATCGGATCATAGCCGAAACCGTTCTTGCCGCGCGGCGGCCAGACAAGGATGCCGTCGACCCGCCCCTCGAACCATTCGACATGGCCGTCGGGCCAGGCGAGCGCGAGCGCACAGACGAAATGCGCGTCACGCGACGGGGCGGGTTCACCGGGGACCGCCTTTTCGGCGATATTCTTCTCGACCAGCTCCATCGCCAGGCCGAAATCCTTGGACAGCCCCGCCCAGCGCGCGGAGAAGATGCCGGGATCGCCGCCGAGCGCATCGACGCACATCCCCGAATCGTCGGCGAGCGCGGGCAGGCCCGACAGGTCGGCGGCCTGCATCGCCTTCAGCTCGGCATTGGCGATGAAGGTGGTGCCGGTCTCATCGGGCTCGGGCAGGCCGAGCGAGGCGGCGCTGACCGGCTCGATGCCATAGGGGGCGAGCAGCGCGCGGATCTCGCGCACCTTGCCCTCGTTATGGCTGGCGATGACGAGCTTGCCGGCGGCGAGCTTGCGGATCGCCTGCGGGTCGCGCCCCTCGCCGCTCACCGGCCCGCCGCCTTGAGCTGAGCGGCGAAGATGTCGGTACAGCCGATGCGGGCAAGGCGGAGCAGACGCAACAGCCCTTCCTCGTCATAGGTCGCGCCTTCCGCAGTCGCCTGCGCCTCGGCGATCTTGCCGTCGGCGAGCAGGACGAAATTGGCGTCGGCGTCGGCGGCGGAGTCCTCGTCATAGTCGAGGTCGAGCACCGGATTGCCCTGATAGATGCCGCACGAGACCGCAGCGACCTGAGTCAGGATCGGGTCGGTGGTCAGCGCGCCCGAGGCGAGCAGCTTGTCGACCGCGATGCGCAGCGCGACCCACGCGCCCGAGATTGCTGCGGTGCGGGTGCCGCCATCGGCCTGAATCACGTCGCAGTCGAGTGTGATCTGACGCTCGCCCAGCGCGGTGAGATCGGTCACGGCGCGGAGCGAACGGCCAATCAGCCGCTGGATTTCCTGCGTGCGGCCCGACTGCTTGCCCTTGGCCGCTTCGCGATTGCCGCGGGTGTGGGTGGCGCGGGGAAGCATGCCATATTCGGCTGTGACCCAGCCCTGCCCCTTGCCGCGCAGGAACGGCGGGACGCGCTCTTCGACGCTGGCGGTGACCAGCACCTTGGTGTTGCCGAATGCGATCAGCACCGAACCCTCGGCGTGGATGGTGAAATTGGGCTCGATCGAGATCGTGCGCATCTGGTCGGGGGTGCGGCCGCTGGGGCGCATAACGGGAATCTCCTGTGGGTTTCTTGTCCCGGCACCTAAACGCCGGGAACCGAACGCGCCAGTCTCGGTTCGCGATCCGTGGAGGATCATGAATGAAGCGTATCGCGATTATACTGGCTGGATTGGGGGCAAGCGCCTGTATTCCGCAGGTGACACCGCTGCCCGGAACAACACACGCCGCGCCGCGTCCGCCAGCAGCGCCCAGACCGCAGGCGCCGCCGCCTGAAACCCATACGCCGCCGGCAGCGCCGGTACGCCCGGTCAGCGGCGAGGCGATCGAGTACCAGACCGGGCCGTGCTTCGGCAGCTGTCCGGTCTATCGCTTTCAGGTGAATCCCAATGGCACCGGAAGCTTCACCGGCATCCGCTTTACCGCCGTCACCGGGCAGCGCGGCTTCCGGGTGACACCCGAACAGGCGGCGGCGCTGGCACAGTCGCTCGCCCCTTGGCGCCCGGCGACCGGGCGGACACGCCGCTATGCGCATGGCGAGCCGGGATGCGAGCAGGCGGCGACCGACATGCCGAGCGCCGAGATACGCTGGCGCGGCCGGCGGAGCACGACAACGCTCTATTTTGACTTCGGCTGCAACCGCGATACGAATCGGGCAATGGCCGATGCATTGGGCAACGCACCCGACCTGATCCCAGCCCTCGCCCCACTGATTGGTGCGCACCCTTGAATATTCGTGCTTTGTCCAGACCGACATTGAGCTGCATCGCCCTGATCCTGGCCGGGTCGGCAAGCGGGCGAGAGCCTGTGTCGCAACGCCCCGGCGCTTCGCAGATGATCTTGCCCGAGAAATTACGCGACGAGCGAATTGAGATCGCGTCCGCAACCTGTGCCGGCGAGGGGCCGTGCAAGGCCTATCAGATCGCCATCAACCGCGACGGCACTGGCGACATGATCTTTTATCGGAATGGCCAGCGTGAGGTTCGCCAGTTCAGAATGGCCCCCTTTGCCTTTCGCCGGATCCAGATCAGGTTCGAGGAACTGAGGCCGGCTGCCGACGTGTCGGCGAGCGAGTTCGATCGCAATATTCGCCCCCTATGCGATCATTGCGCCTTCACCGAAGAAACGAGGGTTCACTGGCATCGCGACGACGGAAGGATTCACGAATTCACGGCGTACAGCTATCTGCCGAATGACGGCAGGACGGACACTTTGCTGGAGGCGCAAATCGATCTGCTGGAGGGGATGTTGCCGTCGCTATTGGGGCATCCATAGAACCGCCCTAGATAGGCCCGATGACCACGCCGCCGATCACCGAACTGACCGACCGCGCACGCGACATTTTTCGCGTGGTCGTTGAATCGTATCTCGATGCGGGGCAGCCGGTGGGGTCGCGGACGATTTCGCGCATGGCGGGGCTCAACCTCTCGCCCGCGTCGATCCGTAACGTGATGCAGGATCTGGAGGAATTCGGGCTGCTCGCGGCACCGCATACCAGCGCAGGGCGGATGCCGACCGAGCTGGGCCTGCGGCTGTTCGTCGACGGGATGATGCGCGCGTCCGAACCCTCGGCCGAGGAGCGCGCCGCGATCGAGGCGCGAGCGGGCAGCGGCGGGCCGGTCGAGGAGGCACTGGCCAGCACCACAGCGGCGCTCTCCGGCCTGTCGGCCTGCGCCGGCATGGTGCTGGTGCCCAAGGCCGAGCGCGTGGTGCGCCAGTTCGGCTTCGTGCCGCTGGGCGCTGACCGCGCGCTCGCGGTGCTGGTGGGCGAGGATGGGTCGGTCGAAAACCGCGTGGTCGAGCTGCCATCGGGGATGCCCGCGGGCGCGCTGGAGCAAGCCGCCAATTACCTGACCGCGACGCTGGGCGGGCTGACGCTGAGCGAGGCGCGCGCGCGGGTCGAGCGCGAGTTGCGCGTCGAGCGCGCGGCGCTGGACGATGCGGCGCGGGCGCTGGTCGAGCGCGGCCTTGCCGTCTGGTCGCAGGATGGCGGCGAGCGGCCGGTGCTGATCGTGCGCGGACAAGCGCGGCTGATCGACAGCGCAGCCGCAGACGACCTCGACCGGGTCAGTCAGCTGCTCGACGAGCTCGAGGGCAAGGAGGAGATCGCGCGCCTGCTCGACAGCGCGCGCGAGGGCGAGGCGACGCGCATCTTCATCGGATCCGAGAATAAATTATTCGCGCTGTCGGGATCGTCGGTGATCGCGAAACCGGTGCGTTCGCTCGACGGACGCGTCGTCGGCGTGGTCGGTGTCATCGGACCGACACGGTTGAACTATGCCCGCGTCGTGCCCATGGTGGATTTCACTGCCGCGACACTCGCCAGATTGCTGGCCTGAAACACGAAGAAATACAGGAATTATGACCGAAGAAAGCAAGACCGAAGCGACCGAGGACCTTCGCCACGAAACCGCGGAGGGCGCCCCCGAAGTCGCCGAGCACGACCGTGTCGCCGAGCTGGAAGCCCAGCTCGCCGAGGCGCAATCCGCGAACCTCTATGCCCGCGCCGAAGCGCAGAATTTGCTGCGCCGCGCGCAGAAGGAAGCCGAGGATGCGCGCGCCTATGCCGCGACCGGCTTTGCCCGCGACATCCTGTCGGTTGCCGACAACCTTGCCCGTGCCCTCTCGGCGATTCCCGAGGAGCTGCGCGAGGACGAGAAATTGAAGGGCCTCGTCACCGGCCTCGAGGCGACCGGGCGCGAGCTGGACAGCGTGTTCGCACGCCATGGCGTGTCGAAGGTGTCATCGCTCGGTGAAACGCTCGATCCCAATCGCCACCAGGCGATGATGGAAGTGCCGAGCGCCGACGCCGCGCCGGGCACGATCGTGCAGGAAATCCAGTCGGGTTACATGATCAAGGACCGGCTGCTGCGTCCGGCGCTGGTGGGTGTGGCGCGCAAGCCGGATTAATCGGCCCATCGGGGCGTATCCGTCGCCCCGGCACAAGGCCGGGGTGACGATATAGTTATCGTATGTGGCGCCCGCGCGGCGCTTCCCCTATCTGCTTCCCATGTCCGCGCGCTTCGACTCCGTTCCGCACCGCCGCGCGATCGTCGATCGGCGGGCGCTGGCGGACGAGCTGGCGGCGATCACGGCACCCGACACGATGCGGCTGCGGCAGGCGGCAGCCCTGCGGCTCAAGGTCGCGCTGGAAGCGGGGCGCGCCGAAATCGCCCGGCGGCTGGAGGAGCATCCCGCGCGCGGCCATGAGAGCGCGGCGAGCGGCGCGTTCATGATGGACCAGCTGCTGCGCGTGCTGTGGGATTTCACGCTCGCGCGGCTCTATCCCAACAGCAACCCAACCGCCGCCGAGCGCATGGCGCTGGTCGCGGTCGGCGGGTACGGGCGCGGCGAGATGGCGCCGTTCAGCGACGTCGACATCGCCTTCATCACACCGTGGAAGCAAACCAGCTGGAGCGAGCAGGTGATCGAATCGATCCTCTACTCGCTGTGGGACATGGGGCTGAAGGTCGGGCACAGCTCGCGCTCGCTCGACGAGATGGTGCGCGAGGCCAAGGCGGACGTGACGATCCGCACCGCGCTGCTCGAAGGGCGCTATGTATGGGGCGACACCGCGCTGTACGACGAGGGCGCTGCGCGCTTCCGCAACGAGGTGCAGAAGGACAGCGCGCGCGCGTTCATTGCGCAGAAGCTGGACGAGCGGAACGAGCGGCACCGCAAGATGGGCGACAGTCGCTATGTCGTCGAGCCCAACGTCAAGGAGGGCAAGGGCGGGCTGCGCGACCTGCACACCTTGTTCTGGATCGGGAAGTACGCGCATGGCGTGGTCGAACCGGCAGAGCTGGTCGGCGCGGGCCTTTTGACCAAGCTGGAGTACCGCCAGTTCCGCAGGGCGGAGAATTTCCTGTGGGCGGTGCGCTGCCACCTCCACAATATCGCGGGGCGCGGCGAGGACCGGCTGACCTTCGACTTCCAGCGCGAGATCGCCGAGCGCATGCGCTACGCCGACCGGCCGGGCAAATCGAAGGTCGAGCGCTTCATGCACTTCTACTTCCTGCAGGCGAAGATGGTCGGCGACCTGACCGGCGTCTTCCTTGCCCATCTCGACGAGAAGTTCGCGGCGCGCGGGAGTCGTTTCGGATTGCCGCGCATCCGCCGCTCCCCGGCGAAGCTCAAGGGCTTCGTGCTCGATCGGGGCCGCCTTGCGCTGCCGCGCGATACGTTCTTCGCCGAGGATCCGGTGCGGCTGCTGGAGGTGTTCCAGCTCGCCGACCTGCACAAGCTGGAGGTGCATCCGCTGACGATGCGTGCGGCCGCGCGCGACGCCAAGCTGATCGACGACAAGCGCACCGACCCGCGCGCCAACGCGCTATTCATGGATGTGCTGACCAGTCCGCGCGATCCCGAGACAGTGCTGCGCTGGATGAACGAGGCGGGCGTGTTCGGGCGGTTCGTGCCAGACTTCGGCCGCGTCGTCGCGCAGATGCAGTTCGACATGTACCACCATTATACGGTGGACGAGCATTCGATCCGCGCGATCGGACTGTTGAGCCAGATCGAGAAGGGCGACCTCAAGGAAGATCATCCGCTCGCCAGCGGGATTCTCGACCAGATCGCGTCACGGCGGGCAATCTATGTCGCGGTGCTTCTGCACGACATCGCCAAGGGGCGCGGCGGCGACCATAGCCAGCTGGGTGCCGAGGTGGCGCAGCGGCTGTGCCCGAGGCTGGGGCTGACGCCTGCAGAGACCGAGACGGTAGCGTGGCTGGTGCGCTGGCACCTGCTGATGTCCGCGACGGCGTTCAAGCGCGACCTGTCGGACTTCAAGACGATCCTGGATTTTGCCGAGGTGGTGCAATCGCCACAGCGGCTGATGATGCTGCTGGTCCTGACCATCGTCGATATCCGCGCAGTGGGACCCGGTGTGTGGAACGGATGGAAGCGCCAGCTGCTCACCAACCTCTATGACAGCGCCGAGGAAGTGCTGCGGCTCGGCCACAAGCAGAAGGGCCGCAACGAGCGCATCGCGGCGAAGCAGGCCGAGCTGTCGGCGGCGATCGGGCGCGACATGAGCGCGCTGATCAAGCGGCTGCCCGATGCCTACTGGGTCGCCGAGCCCGAAGATGTGATCGAGCGTAATGCGCGCTTCATCGAACGCGTCGGCGAAGCGCAGCTGTCGGTCGAGGCGACGGTTTATCCCGATCGCGGCGCGACGCTGGTGACTGTCTATGCCGCCGACCATGCCGGCCTGTTCTATCGCATCGCGGGCGCAATCCATGCCGCGGGCGGCAACATTATCGACGCGCGCATCCACACCACGCGCGATGGCATGGCGATCGACAATTTCCTGGTGCAGGACCCGCTCGGCCGTCCGTTCGACGATCCCGGCCAGCTCGCCCGCATCGAGACGGCAATCGCCGAGGCGCTGGCCAACCGCGCCAAGCTGACCGAACGGCTGGCGGCCAAGCCCCTGCCCCGCCCGCGTGCCGACGCCTTTGCGATCGAGCCGGCGGTGCTGATCGACAATAAGGCGTCGAACCGCTTCACGGTGATCGAAGTGAATGCCCGCGACCGGCCGGCGCTGCTCCACCACCTCGCCTATGCGCTGTTCCAGTCGAAGGTGACGATCCACAGCGCGCATGTCGCCACCTATGGCGAGCGCGCGGTCGACACCTTTTACGTGACCGACCTGACCGGCGATAAGATCAACGCGGTGCTGCGGCTGAAGTCGCTCGAGCGGCGGATGCTGGATGCGGCGACGGGGCTGGGCGAGTTCGCGACAGCGGCTTGAGGACAGCTGGCGCGGTTGCCGTCACCTAGCTCGTCATCCCGGCCTTGTGCCGGGATCCACGGCTCCCGGCACAAGGCCGGGATGACGGAGTGGGCGGGTGCCCAGCTAGCCGTACGAGATTTTGCGCCCTAGGATCGCGCCACCGGCAAGGAGATGGATCGATGGGCGTACTCGGCATGGGCGGGTTCTTCTTTCGCGCAAAGGACCCGGATGCACTGGTCGCATGGTATCGCGAGCATCTGAACATCGGCATGGGGTGCAATGCCGACGACACGGCCGGAGGCGATCCCGACGACTGGTACTGGCAGACCCAGGGCGGACCGACGGTGTTCGCGCCATTCAAGGCCGACACCGACTATTTCGCCGCGGACAAGCAGTTCCTGATCAATCTGCGCGTCAGCGACCTGGAAGGGATGCTCGAGCAGCTCAACGCCGCGGGGATCGCGATCATCACCAAGGACGAATGGGACACGCCGGAAACGGGCAAGTTCGCGCGAATCCACGATCCCGAAGGTAATGCGATCGAACTATGGGAGCCGCCGGCATGAAGGCGGTTTGGATCGCTCTGCTCGCCGTCGGCGTTTCGCTGCTCACCAGTTTCGTCGCGCTCTATGCCGCGCGAATCAAGGCGCGCGAAAGCGAGGATTACCAATCGCTCGGCGACGATGCACCGGCATTCAGCAACGATAGCTCAAGCGATGGCGGCGGCTGCGACTAGGCGCAGCCGCACATCAGATCACTTGGGCGAAAGCACCATCAGCATCTGACGGCCTTCCATGCGCGGATAGCTCTCGACCTTCGCATCCTCGGCGCAATCCTCCTGGACGCGCTTGAGCAGGTTCATGCCGAGCTGACCGTGCGACAGTTCGCGACCGCGGAAGCGCAGGGTGATCTTCACCTTGTCGCCCTCACCGATGAACTTGTGAACCGCCTTCATCTTGGTGTCGTAATCGTGGTCGTCGATGTTCGGACGCATCTTGATCTCTTTGATCTCCTGCGTCTTCTGCGACTTGCGTGCGAGGTTCGCCTTTTTCTGCGCCTCGTACTTGTACTTGCCGACATCGAGGAACTTTGCGACCGGCGGATCAGCGTTGGGCGACACTTCGACCAGGTCGAGGCCCAGCGCCTGCGCCTGTTCCATCGCTTCACGCGTGTACATCACGCCCAGATTCTCACCCTCATGGTCGATCACGCGGACCTTGGGCGACTGGATGAACTCGTTGAAGCGCGGGCCGGTGGGCACCGGGGGCGCGAACCCGCGCCGGGACATGGGAGGACGTATAGGAACAGCTCCTGTTACAGTTATAGACCGGTAAGATAGCGCGCCACAGCGCGACAGGGTAGCCCTGCCGCACGCCTTTAGGTGAAAAAGCCACAGGCTGTGGCGCGAACGCTACGCAATATGGGTGCTGCGGTCCATTCAGGCAAGCGGCCAGAGCTTGCCGACCGGCCGTTCGAGCACCTGTGCGGCGACAGGGTGAAGCACCCGTGGCGCCAGCCGGCCCGCCGCGACGGACTTGGCCAGCCACTGCTCGATGTTTCCGCCATTCTCGACCCACTTGTCGGCGCGGAGCAGGCCGTAAAGGCCGGCGGCAAGGACGTGCATGCCATCATCCGCCTTGCGCCAGCGGTCGGCAGGGTTGCGCGCTACGCCCAGCGCTTCGCTGATCGTCTGATCGAGCGCCTGGCACAGGTCCTCGTTCAGATACCCCTCCAGCGTGGTGTAGCCCCAGCGCGGATCATGCTCGCGGACGATGCGCATCAAGACCGCGTCCTTCCCGATCACCGCCATGGCTGCCTTGGCCGCGGCGCCGTCCATGGGCACCGGCGGGTGCAGCATCTCATGCGCGGCGATTCGAACGGTGAGCGCGACGTCATAGTCGGCGGACTGGAGGAAGGTCTGGCCCTGCACCTTGATTCCATGCGGCTTGGAGAATTGCAGCAGCACGATCGCAATCTCGGGGTCGAAGGCGCGGCCGGTGAGCTTGCGCTGCCATTTGATCACATCATAATTCGCCAATGCGCGCGCGATTTCCGCGGCGCGCGTCTCGATCCCCGCGGTGCGTTCGGCGCGGAAAGCGGCGAAGCCCGCGTCGCGCATCGCCGCGAACACTGCGCGCAGGCGCGGCGCCTGGGCGGTGAGCCAGGCCCAGTCCTTGGCGTCCCAATAGGGGCTGGCCTGATAGGCGGGGCGCACGCGGCCCTCAAGATCGTCGAAATTGGCGATCACTGCGTCGGTCGTCGTAAGGTCGGCGCCGGATAGGGTGGTGGATAGATTGGGGCCGAGCAGACCGTAATCCTTGCCCGCTTCCTTCCACAATTTGGGAATGTCGCCGCGAATCGCTTCGGGCAGCCTGGGCGCGAAGGCGGCGGCATCGGCGGCGTAGTAGGTCTGATAAAGCGGCTCGCCCGAGAGCGGGCCGAGAAAGGCGAAGGCATCATGCCCTTCCGACGACCCGACTTTCCAGCGGGTGACGGGCGGCTCGGCGCGGGCGGCGGCGGGGAGGATGGCGCGGGCGGCGGCGAGCGAGCCCAGCGTGGCGGCGAGGAAGAGGCGACGGTCCATGACTGTGCTATTAGACTAAGGCACTACATCTCGGCTTGAACGGACTTTGCCTTAGCCGGCTGCCTTAAGCTGGGAGGGTGTGAACCCGGTCAGCGCCAGCGTAGCGCGCGCGAAATGCGCCTGATCGGCAAAGCCGTGATCGGCCGCCAGCTCGGCGAGCGAACCCTGCCAGCCGGACAGCGCACGCACGGCGGTGCGGGTGCGCAGTTCGAGGCGGAAGCGCTTCGGGCTGACGCCATAAGCGCGCAGGAAACCGCGGCTGACCGAGGCAGGGTCGAGCCCGGCACGATCGGCCCAACCGGTGATCGACAGCGCCGGATCGCGACCGAGCGCGACGGCGAGCAGATCGGGCCAGTCGTTCGGCCCCGGGAGCGTCGGCGTCGCGGTTTCGCGCACCAGTTCGGCGGCGGCATGAGGATCGCGCCCGGCCAGCCGCGCGATGGCATCGGGATCGACGATCCGAGCTGCGCCTTCGGCGAGATCAGCGGGAAGCGGCAGGTTCAGGACGCGTGCGCCCGTCGCACCGAAGCCGTCCTGATGCGCGGACCAGCCATGATGGATCAGCGCCATCCCCGCTTCGGCACGGATACGCCCGCCCTCGCCCGCTTCGAGATAGCCGCCGTCGAGCACGACCGCGACATAGCCCGAATCATGCCGGTGCCGCGCCAGCGCCTCTCCAGGAGCATGGCGCGTCCAGCGCTTCATCCCGCGCGGCCGGGATGGCGGAAATGGATCACCGGATAGGGCCGCCCGTGCGGATCGGTTTCGGAGCGGCCGGTGCGGACGAAGCCGCGGGATTCATAGAAGGGTGCGGCATTGCTCGCCTGCTCGCTGGCGTCAACCAGTGCATTGGGCGCGAGCGCGAGCGCATGATCGACCAGAGCGGTGCCGATCCCACGCCCGTGTACCGCCGGATCGACGAACAGCGCGTCGATCATCTCGCCGTCCATGACGAGGAAGCCCTGCGGCCGGTCCGCGCCGTCGACGGCAAGCCATAGCGGCACATTGGGCAGGAACTGCTCCGCTACCAAGGTGTCGATCTCGGCGCGGTCCGCGGCGCTGAGGAACCCGTGCGTGGCATCGACCGCGGCGCGCCAGATCTCCAGCGCGCGCGGCACGTCCGCAGCGGTTCCGGCGCGAATCATCCCACGAGGTCCGGGGGCGTCGCTTCGCCCTTGAGCCAGGTGATCGCCTCGGCGAGCGGGATCACGCGCTGGCCCTCGACGCCCAGCGTACGGATGGCGACGGTGCCCTCCTCCGCCTCGCGCTTGCCGACCACCAGCAGGTGCGGAACCTTCGCCAGCGAATGCTCGCGCACCTTGTAGTTGATCTTCTCGTTGCGCAGATCGCTGTCGGCGCGGATGCCCGCGGCCTTGAGCCTGGCGACCGCATCCTTCGCATAGTCATCTGCGTCGGAGACGATCGTCGCGACCACCGCCTGAGTCGGTGCGAGCCAGGCGGGCAAGCGCCCGGCGAAATGCTCGATCAGGATGCCGATGAAGCGCTCGTACGAGCCGAAGATCGCGCGGTGGAGCATCACCGGGCGGTGGCGCTCGCCATCCTCGCCGACGTACGAAGCATCGAGGCGCTCGGGCAGAACCCGGTCCGACTGGATCGTGCCGACCTG
>CAZBYE010000021.1:0-24344 GCA_964496045.1 uncultured Stakelama sp. | reverse complement strand
ACTCGCCGAGCGCTGCGTGTCAGGGATTACGGCGAACCGCGCGCATCTGGCCGAGAGCGTTAAGAACTCGATCGGGCTGGTGACCGCGCTCAACCCCTATATCGGTTACGAGAATGCGACGATGGTCGCGCGCGAGGCGCTGGAGACCGGCCGCGGCGTCGCCGAATTGGTGCTCGAACGCGGGCTGCTCAGCGCCGAGGCGCTGACGCTTCTTCTCACCCCGGAACGGCTGACCCGGCCGCATGGCGAACCGCTCACCGGCTGAGGCTGGCGCTCAGCCGGGATCGCGTTCGAGCAGTTCCTCGCGGATATGCACCGCCTGAAGCGACAGTCGAACCTCGACCAGAAAGGCGACCAGTCCCGCAGTCAGCAGCAGCATCGAGGCGATGAAGGTCACCGCCACCACGCCGCCGATATCGAGATGCGTCAGCGTCGCGCCGAACATCAGCGCGACAACCAGACAGATCAGGATCGCGCTCGCGACGCACAGCCAGATCGACTTGTTGATCACCGACAGCCGCCGGTCGATCAGCCGCAGTTCCCACACGTGCCGGTCATGCTCGGCGCCTTGCGACACCGGATGGAGCTGCTCGATCTTGCGCGACCGGTCGACCACGCGCGCCATGCGGCCGATCAGCACGTTGAGGATGCCTGCGATACCCGCGAGCAGAAAGACGGGGGCGATCGAGACCTGGATGGTGGCGGCGACGGTCGAGAGCATCGGTGACATCGCAATATCTTATGATCGTGTCGCGCGCTCGCCAAGCGAACTTGCACCCATTGGTAACGCATTCGCGGTATCGCGCGTGCTATGACAAGGCCGATGCCACTCGCCGAGTTCACCCGTCTGCCCCCGCTGCTCACCGTGAGCGTCGGGGATGGTCTGTCCAGCGCGCTCGATCTGGTGGCCGATCATGCCGCGCCGACTCATCGTTTCCTGCGCTACGGATGGTTCGCCGCCGCGCTCGCCGCCTATGGCGGCTCGGCGCGCACGCTTACCGTCGCGCGAGAGGGCGTACCTATACTGGCGGTGCCGCTGGTGCAGAAGGGGCCGGGATTCCTCGGCATGCAGGCGGTGCCCGGCTGCTACTGGCCGTTCCGCAGCTTCCCGGTCGCATCCGACGCCGATACCGAAGCGTTCGAACTGCTGCTCGACAAGCTCGATGCGCGCGCGCTGCGTATCGGCCCCGTCTATGACGGCGATCCGGCGCTTGAGGGGTTGCGGGCAGCGGCGACGGCAAAGGGCTGGGTGGCACTCGACCGGTTCGTGGCCGAAAGCTTCCTGCTCGACATGACCGGGCTGCGCACCGAAGGCACCTGGCCGCGCAACTCGACGCTGCGCAAGAACCGCTTCCATGAAAAGCACCTCGCCGAGCATGGCGAACTCGACTGGAGCTTCGTCTCCGGCGCCGACTGGAACGCCGACGCATTCGACGCGCTCGCCGCGATCGAACGCAAGAGCTGGATCGCCGCGCGCACCGGTGGCGGCGACGCCAAGTTCACCGACGATGGTCATGGCGGCTTCTGGCGCGCCGCCGCTGCCGATCCGGTGATCGCGCAGATGATGTGGGCGGCGTTGCTGCGAATCGACGGGGAGCCGGCAGCCTTCTCGTTCGACATCAACGCCGGCACGCTCAAATATGCCATCGCCAACAGCTATGACCCGCGCGTCGGCAAACATTCGCCGGGGAAATTGCTCTACTATCGCAACCTTGTCCGCGCGCTCGACGACGGCCTGGCGATGGTTGACTGGGGCGCGGGCGACAGCGGCTACAAACGCACCATCGGCGCCGAGGCCGGGCCGATGATCCGCGATTGGCTGTTCGTGCGGCCGGGTGCGCCCGGCATGGTCGCGCGGCTGCTCAAGCACTGGTGGCGGCGCAGCGGCAACACGCCCGCCTGACACCGCTTCCTTGCAATGTTGGATTCCGGCTGCCAGCCTCCGGCAGCTCTTTCTCATCGTCGGTAGCCGGGTCTCGCGCACGCGTGGCAGTGTGACCTTTGGGACCTTCGGGTATCCCGGCACCCGCATAAAAAAGCGGCTGCGACGTGGAACGCCGCAGCCGCAGGTCTAGCCACCCCGAGAGGGGGTCTCGTGAAACCTCAGATTTTGACCAGCCGGATCGCGATATACGGCCTGCCCGGCAGCGCGATGCTCGGGCGTGCGGGGTCATGGACGTCGTAATCGTCTTTCTGCTGCATCTTGAACACGCCATCGACCGGTGTGATCGTCATGTTCCAGGTGTCGATCACGTCGACGCGGAAGCTGCTCTTGGGATCGCCGCCACGCCCCGGCAGCACGACCTTCCACTCGGTCGGCGTCGCGGTGCCGAAATACTTCAGGTAATATTCGTGCGGTTTGCCGCCGAGATGATAGTTCCACCAGGGCTGGATCGCGTCGATGCCCGGGGCGGGGCCTTCCTCCATGATCTTGCGCAGGAAGGCGAGGCGCGGGGCGCTGGTGCCCTTGAGCACGCCGCCCTGGCCCAGCCACGAGAAATCGGCGTTCTGGTTGGGGTCGAACGTCTCGCTATGGCCGACGTAAGTGCCGCCGATCAGCCCCCACCAGAAACGCTCGACCATGGCTTCGCCATTAAGGTTGCCCCAGCGCTTGGTCGAATTCCCCTCATAGACCACTTCGTCGAAGATGACGGGCTTGAGCGTCATCGCCCGGTGCAGCTCGGCGCGCAGATCATCGAGTACCGCCGCGCCGTTCTGGACGCTGGCATGCGTGATCCACGGCTTGCGGTGGTCGTAATAGGTATTGATCTGGTGGATCGACCGCAGCCGCTCGTGCGGATCGGCGGCGACGAGCACCTCGAACAGATGGTCCCAGTCGGCCATCGATTTGGTCTTCACCGCATCATATTCATTGGCCATCGACCACCAGACATGGCGGTATGCCCCCCAGCGTGCGGCGCAGTAACGGACGAAGCGTTCGTCGTCCGCCCGCTTCATGTCGTTGTATCCGCGCTTTTCGTCATAGGGGTGGAACAGGATGACATCGGCCTCGATGCCGAGCGCGCCGAGCTTGAGGATGCGATCCTCGTAGCGGCGGAAATAATCGGGGTCGAAGCGGGTCGCGTCCCAGTCGCGCGGCCCCTTGCCGGTGCGGACATAGGGGTTGGTCGCGACCGATTCGACGTTGGGCGTGATCAGCATCCGCATCTTGTTGAACGGTGCGGCCTTGAGCGTTTCCAGCGTCTGCGCGCATTTGGCGTCGGACTGCAGCGCCCAGCTGTAGCAGGTGGTGCCGATCTGGCGGAACGGCGTACTGTCGGCATAGGCGAAGTGATAGCCATCCTGCGTTACCCGCACCGGGCCATGATTGCCCTTTGACGGCGCAACGCAGTCGAAGCTGCCGCGTTTGTGCGCCATCTCGGTCGCGCTGCTCTCGGTCTCCCAGCTCCAGCTGCCCAGCTCAGGCGGGCTGAAGCGGATACGGTACACGCCCTTGCCGTCGTAGAAGCCGGGAACGCGGATCGTGCGCCCCGCGCCCTTGAACACCGCGGCGATCTGGACGTCGTCGAACGGGTTGCCGGTCTGCGGCCCTTCGAACGCCAGCTCGTGCACCCCCCACCGCTCGGTGCGCGCCGCGCCCTGCCCGAAGGCGGGGGTCGCGGCGGCACCGGCGGCGATCAGGCCGGACTTCAGGACGTTGCGGCGGGACAGGGTCACGCTGCGCGCTCCGCGTCGAGCTGCTCGAGCGACTTGCCCTCGTTGCGCGGCGCCCAGACGAAGCCGATCACGCCGCTGATCGCAAGGAAGCCGACGAGGATCCAGGCGAGATTGTGGAAGCCGGTGGCCACCAGCGCCGGGACGAAGAAGCTGAAGATGCCGAGCACGATGCGCACGATCGCAAACATCACGCCCTGCGCGGTCGCGCGCAGCGCGGTCGGGAACATCTCCGAGCTCCACAGCTGGAAGAAGCTCTGCGCGCCGAAGCCGCCGCCGACCGACATCAGGAAGACGTGGACGATCGCGACGGTGAGCGTCAGCGGGAAGATCGCGAGCAGCGCCATCCCGATCACCTGCGTCACCGCCGAGATGCCGAACAGCAGCCGCTGGTTCACCTTGTCGGACAGCTTCATGAAGATGAAGAAGATCGACGCCATGCCGAGCACGAAGCTCAGCGTCTGGACCGCGACCGACATCGCATGCGTCTGACTGCCGACGGTGCTCAGGATATAGGGGAAGAAGAAGCCGTTGGTGCCGGCCCACAGGTTCCAGAACAGGTAGGTGCCCGCGAGGAACGCCATCGATCCGATATGCTTGCGGGTGAACAAATCCTGCCAGCGGCCGCGCTGCGCGGTCTCGCCGCTCTGCTGTGCTTCCACCCAGCGCTGCGATTCCTGCATCTTCGAGCGCAGGAAGGTGAGCGCGATAGCGAGGATCGCAAGGTGGGCGAAGATGATGCGCACGCCGAGCAGCCCGAGGCTGTCGAGGATCAGCGCCATCACCAGCACCACGACGGGGCCGAGATACCAGAGCAACTGCGCCACGCCGCTATGCTTGCCGCGCTTCTTGTCGGGCGCCATTTCCGCGATCAGCGACCAGGATGCGGGGATGTCCGCGCCGACAGCAAGGCCGACCAGGAAGAAGCCGATGATGACCATCCAGGCGTTCATCGCGAACACCAGCCACAACATGCCGAACGCATAGAACAGCATGTCGTACTGGTAGATCTTCTTGCGTCCGAGCAGGTCGCACAGCCGCCCGCCGATCAGTGCGCCGATGCCGGCGGCGATCGCATTGGGGCCGAAGGCAGCGATCAGTCCGAGAAGGCTGTCGTCGAGGCCATATTCCTTCTTCCACAACGCCAGCGCCACGGCGCCCGCGACGATCGATCCCGCGTCGATATAATTGGCGAGTCCGGCAAGGATGGTGTTCTTCCAGTCCTCCCGATCGGCTGCACTGCTCATTCTGTTTCTCTCCAGGGCTAGTGGCTTGACCGTTATGTCGTCGTCGCGGCCTCGACGGTAATCCGAAAACAGAGCGACAGGGGAGGCGTCTGCCTCCCCTGTCCAAGGGGTGCTTCGTCAGAATTTGATGCGGGCACCGGTGTAGAAGCGGCGGCCGATCACGTCGTACACGCCGTTGACGCTGCCCGGCAGACCGCCCCAGACGGGCGGACGCTCGACGTCGAACAGGTTCTTCACGCCGATATAGAACTCGAAATGCTCGAGCCCGGTGTAGCGGACCTGCATGTCGGTGTAGATCTTCGAGCCGATCCGGAAATATTTCTCGTCCGGCACCGATCCGTCGGCCAGACGATAGAGCGTCTGGAAGTTCTCATAGTCCAGCACCTGCGGCGCGATATATTCGGCGCTGACATTGAAGCCGAACTTGTCGTTGTCCCAACCCAGACCTGCGGTCACCGCGTCGCGCGGCGTGCCGAGTTCGCCCATGGTGTTGTCATAAGGATCGCCGGTCAGCGCGCGGAACCCGTTCTTGAGCAGATGCGTCCAGGCCGCCGACAGGCTGGCCGTGCCGCCCGCCACTTCGTGCTTGTAGTTCAGCGTGAAGTCGAGGCCGCGGCTGAACGATCCGCCGCTGTTGACCAGCGCGCGCACCACCTGCTCGACCGAACCGGTGCTGTACGCGCCCGATGCGCCTGCCCGGCGGGTGACGAACTGGCAGAAATCGGCCAGCCCTTCGCGGTAGCATTTGTTGAGCACCGTTGCGGCCGACACGCGGCTGATCGCATTCTCGAGCTTGATGTCGAAGAAGTCGACGCTGAGCGTGAGGTTGCGCAATGCGTGGATCGAACGCGGGTTGATCACCGCACCGATCGTCAGCGTCTTGCCGGTCTCTTCCTGGATGTTCGGGTTATTGGCAGAGATACCGCCAACGCCCGCGAGGTCCGCCTGAGTGAGCGTGAACGATCCGTTCGCGGCGATGTTGGCAGCAATGCCCGGCACCGCGCGGCAATTGTCAGCGAGCGCGCCGGTCGTGGTCGCGGTGATGCCCTGACACGGATCGGTGATCGAGATGATCCCCGCTTGCTGCGCCGCGAACAGCTCGCCGATATTGGGCGCGCGGGTTGCGTGTGCATAGACGGCGCGAAAGCGGATATCCTCGACCGGCGACCATTCGCCGCCCACGTTCCAGGCATAGAAGGTGCCGACGGTCGAATAGTCCGACATGCGGCCTGCCGCGCGCAGCGTCAGGTTGTGGAAGAACGGCGTGTCCGACAGGATCGGCACGACGATTTCGCCATAGGCTTCCTTGACGTCGAACTTGCCGGCGGTGTCCGTCATCTGGACATAGCCGTTGCGCGCCGCGTTAGTCAGCGGATCGAAGATCTCGCGGCTTTCCTCCTTGCGGTATTCGGCGCCCACCGCGACCTGAACCGGACCGGCGGGCAGCTGGAACAGCGTGCCGGTCAGATTGGCAGCGGCAACGTGCATCTGCTGCTTGGAATAGCGGCTCATGCTCGTCTTGATGTACTTGATCGCGTCGGCCGAGATTTTCGACGTGCCGTCGGCGTTCAGACCGAACACATCGATCGGAACGCAGCCCTGCGCGCGTGCCGATGCGTTGACGCACACCGCTTCGGTGCGATTGCCGTTGTTGTTATAGTCATAGACGTCGGGGATCGCCTGCAGCGCCTCGGCGAGATTGTAGAGGTTCGCCAGCCCGCTCATCGACTGGGTCTGCTTGGTGAAGCCATATTGATAATAGGCGTCGAACTTCCAGCTGCTGCCAAGGTCGACCGTGCCGCCCAGCACGACGCGGAAATTGTCGCGCTCGGTCGGGATGGTGCGCGTGCCGCCGTCGAACATCGTCGTGCGCAGCAGGAAACTCAGGTCCTTTGAGCTGATCGCGTCATTGGCGTTGCGGTTGGTCGCCGCTGCGAACACCGCGGCGGGCACCAGCGGATTGGCCAGCCGGCGCACGTCCGCCGCGTTGGTCGGGTTCGCGACCATGAACTCGATCGGGAAGAAGCCGCCATTGCCCGGGAACGCACCCAGCGCGCTGTCGGTGCGCATCGGGGATGCTTCCATCCGGCCCTTGCTGAGCACGTTGGTGTAGGTGACTTCGGAGAAGACGTTGACGCTGTCGTTGACGTCATAGTTGAGGCGCGCGGCGAAGGTGTAGCGCTCCGACGGCGCGGCGAGGAGCTTATACTGCTCGCGATTATAGCCGTCGGTCGCCGCGTTATACGCGCGGAAGCTGCCATCGGGATTGATGATGCGGTTGGTCTGGCTGCCGATCACGAACACGCCGGCCGCGCCGACGTTCGACGGATTGTAGAAGGGCGTGAACAGGTTTTGCGCGGCGGTCAGGTTGGTCGCGCTGTTGCCCGCGACGCGCTGCGTGGTGCCGAGGCTGGTATAGTCGAGGCGCGAGAAGTCGCGGCCGTCATTCTCGACCACGCCTTCGTTCACATAGCCGCCATAGACCATGATGTTGCCGCGGCCGTCGGCGAAGTTCGCGCCGTACGTCGCGTTGGCGACGAACTGGCGATCGTCGCCGCGTTCGGAAATGCCGCCCTGGACGTTGAGCTGAAGCCCCTCGTACTTCTTCTTGTAGATGAAGTTGACCACGCCCGCGACGGCGTCCGAGCCGTAGACGGCAGAGGCGCCGCCGGTGAGCACATCAACGCGCTCGATGAACGGGGTCGGGATCATCGACAGGTCGACCTGCGCGGTGCCGGGCACGCCCGCGACCGAGCGGCGGCCGTCGATCAGCACCAGGGTGCGGTCGGCGCCAAGGTTGCGCAAATTGACGGTGGCGATGCCGGGGCTGGTGCTTCCGCCATTGGTGGTGCGGCTCTGGCCGGGGATGCCGACGGCGGGGTTCTGCTGCAGCGCTTCCTGCACGTTGACGACGCCGCTATTTTCCAGCGCCTGCGCTGTCACGACCTGAAGCGGGCTGGGCGACGTCAGCGCGGGCGACGCGATGCGGCTGCCCGTGACGACGACTTCCTGCTCGGCTTCGGGCGCTGGCTGGCTGGCGGGCGCGGCATCCTGCGCATGTGCGGCGGTGGCGGCGAGCAGCGTGAGTGCGCTCGCGCCGCTCAGCAACAGCCCCTGGCGGGCGCCGCGTGACAAATTGGTTCCTGCATCCTTCATTTCCCCACTCCTTCCCTTGTTGTTTGTGAACGGGCCCGGGTTAGGCCCAGTCGTCGGGCGGTGTTCCGCCTCTCTGTCGGTAGTTGCGGTGCCCTCAGCCGGGCGCGGCGCGGTTGGCGCGTGCGACCACTTCGGCAAGCATCTCGCGCCAGTCGCTGCGGATCGCGGCGCGCTTGTCCGCGGCGAGTTGCGGTTCGAAACGGTCGGCAGCAGCAGGCGCGCCGGTGTCGGCAAGGCCGAGCGCGTACGCGGCCATGCGCGCGACGCCGAGCGCGCTCGCTTCGGCAATTTCGGGCCGGACGATGACGCGGCCGGTCAGGTCGGCAAGCAATTGCGCGAGCAGCGCATTGCGCGCCGCGCCGCCATCGATCGACAACTCAGGCAGGTCGATGCCGAGATCGGCGGCGATCGCGTCGAGCACGTCGCCGATCTGGAGCGCGATCGCCTCCAGCGTCGCGCGGGCGACATGCGCCGGGCGCGTTCCCAGCGTCATGCCGCTGATCGTGCCGCGCGCACCGCTCTGCCAGTGCGGCGCGCCGAGACCCGCGAGCGCGGGAACGAAGACCACGCCTTCGCTGCTCTCGACGCTTGCGGCAAGCTCGGTCAGCGCCTGCTCGTCGGCAAGACCAAGCAGCGCGGTCGCGAACGCCGCGGCGTGGCCGGAGACCGAGATATTGCCCTCGATCGCATGCTGCGCGCCGCCGTTGGTACGGCTCCAGGCGATCGTGTTCGACAGGCCGTGCGACGAGCGCACGCGGCCTGCCGTGGCGGCCATCAGCGAGCTGCCGGTGCCGATCGTCGCCTTGACCCGGCCCGGCGCATGGATGCCGTGCGCGAACAAGGCGGCATGGCTGTCGCCGAGCAGCACCTGCACCGGCGTGCCTGCGGGCAGCGCGGTCAGACCGGGCGCAACCGCGCCGAAGCCGCTGTCCGAGGCTGCGATACGCGGCAGGATGCCGAGCGGCACGTCGAAGATGCGCGCGAGCTCCGCATCCCAGTCGAGCGTGTCGAGATTGAACAGCTGGGTGCGCGAGGCATTGCTGTGATCGGTCGCATGAACCTGTCCGCCGGTGAGGTTCCACAACAGCCAGCTGTCGATCGTCCCCGCCTTGATCTCGCCGGCGTTCGCGCGGTCGCGGGCGCCGGGGATCGTGTCGAGCAGCCAGCCGATCTTGGCGGCTGGGAAGAGCGGGTCGATGCCAAGGCCGCTGCGCGAAACGATCGCGTCCTCAAGCCCTGCTGCGCGCAATGCGGCACAGCGCTCGGCCGAGCGCGCGCATTGCCAGATCACCGCGGGCGCGATCGGGCGGCCGGTCGCGGCTTCCCACAGCGCCACCGTCTCGCGCTGGTTGGAGATGGCGAGTGCAGCGATCTGCACATCGGGTGCTGCGGCAACCAGTTCGGCGATCAGCCCGGCGACCGCCTCCCAGATGTCCGATGCCGACTGCTCGGCCCAACCGGGTTGCGGATAGGTCACCTGCATCGGCCGCGAACGCGACAGCAGCACCGACCCGTCGGGCGCCACCAGCAGCGCCTTGGTGTTGGTGGTGCCCTGATCGATGGCAAGGATGACCGGGCCGGACATCAGGTGGTCCTTGTTGCCAGCAGTTCACGCGCAGCGGCGGCGATGCCGGTGGCGGACAGGCCGTAGCGCTCCATCAGCCACGCGGCCGAACCGGTCGGCAGGAAGCCGGGGAAGCCCAGCATCCGCATCCGCACCGGATCGTGCTGCGCGCAATATTCGGCGATCGCGCCACCAAGGCCGCCTTGCGCAAGTCCTTCCTCGGCGGTGATGATCGCCCCGGTCCGCGCCGCGGCGGCGATCAGATCGGTGTCGAGGGGCGAAACGCTCGCCATGTTGATGACGCGCGCCGCGATACCTTCGGCAGCGAGCGCCTCGGCCGCGGCCAGCGCGCGGTGAACCAGCGTGCCGTTGACGACGATGGCGATGTCGCCGCCCTCGCGCAGCACCTCACCCTTGCCGATCGCGAAGGTTGCGCCCTCGGGGCGCTCGAGCGCGGGCACGGGCATGCGGCTGATCTTGATATAGACCGGGCCGTCATGCGCGGCGGCGGCCCTGATCGCCTCGGCGGTTTCCCACGGGTCGGCGGGGACGATCACGGTCAGTTTGTCGATCGCGCGCAGCCAGGCGACGTCCTCGATGCTGTGATGCGTCGCGCCGAGCTCGCCATAGGCGACGCCCGAGGAGATGCCGCACAGCTTCACATTCTGCTGGCTGTACGCGCAGTCGGCCTTGATCTGCTCCATCGCGCGCGCGGTCAGGAAACAGCCTGCGCCGCTGACGAACGGGATCTTGCCGCCATTGGCGAGCCCCGCGCCGACGCCGACCATATTCTGTTCGGCGATGCCGACATTGATCAGGCGATCGGGAAAGCGTTCGCGGAACTTGCCGAGCTTGGATGAGCCGACGGAGTCATTGACCACTGCGACAATGCGGCTGTCGTTAGCCGCAAGTTCTTCGACGGTGCGGACATAGGCGTCGCGGCAGTCGAACAGACCGGCGGGTGCTGCTGCGGCGGCCATCAGTTCATCTCCGCTTCGAGTTCGGCGCCAAGTTCCTTCAGCGCTTGCGCGTATTGCTCGGCATTGGGCACGCCGTGGTGCCAGCCGGCGTGATTCTCCATGAAGCTGACGCCGCGGCCCTTGATCGTATCGGCGATGATGACGAGCGGCTGGCCGCGCGGTTCAACCGCGCGGTCGAAGGTTTCGAGCAAGGCCGCGGCGTCATGACCGTCGACGCCGACGACCTCCCAGCCGAACGCGCGCCACTTGTCGGCAAGCGGCTCGAGGCTGTTGGTGTCCTCGGTCCCCGCGCCCTGCTGGAGCCGGTTGCGGTCGACGATCACGGTGAGGTTGCCAAGGCCGCGATGCCCGGCGAACATCGCCGCTTCCCACATGCTGCCTTCCTGCAGCTCGCCGTCACCAGTGAGCACGAAGACGCGATAGTCTGCCTTATCGATCTGTCCTGCGACGGCGATGCCGACCGCGACCGGCAGGCCGTGGCCGAGCGGGCCGGTGTTGGTCTCAACGCCGGGCAGATAGGTGCGGTTGGGATGGCCGTTGAGCCGCGACTCGGGCTTGAGGTAAGTTTCGAGTTCCTGCTCTTCGAAGAAACCCGCTCCCGCGAGCGCGGTGTAGAGTGCGCCGGTGCAATGCCCCTTGCTCATCACGAACCGGTCGCGGTTCGGGGCAGCAGGCGATGTGCTTTCGATCCGAAGAATGTCGAAATAAAGCGCGGCGATGATGTCTGCGGACGAAAGGTCGCCGCCGGGATGGCCCTGGCCAGCATCGACGATCATGCGGAGCAGGCGGCGGCGCATCCAATTGGCACGCTCACGGACGTGCGCGGCGCGGCTTTCCAGCGTGCGCACAGCGGTCTCCCGGCGTTCCAGTCCGACTCTGTTCATACCCTCTCCTGCCCGCCGGATAGCGGATGTTGTAATCGAACGCAATAATAGTCATATTATATGCGATATCGATCGAAGTTTCGATTATCTTCGTTTTCTATCGATATGTGCAAAAATTGACAAGAGCCGAAAGGCTGCGTTAGCTAGGGGAGAGGGCCGGATGGTCCCGAACGGGTGCCAAATCAGGCAGATAGGCAGGAGCGGGGATGTCGGAATTGTCCAGCCGGTGCGGGGCCATTTCCCCCGACGCAGCATGTATCGCGATGCATCCATGAGCGGCGAACGACGTGCGCGGATGCTTGGCGAGGCGCGGCGGAACAAGATCCTCGAATGGCTTCAGGAAGAAGGCAGCGCGCGCGTGCGCAGTCTGGCCGAGGCGTTCGGCGTGTCCGAAGTCACCGTTCGCCAGGATCTCGAGAAGCTCGAGTCGGACGGCCATATCGTCCGTGAACATGGCGGCGCGTTCCTGAAGTCGGTGACACAACAGGTGCGCGCGATGGCGCTGCAGCATCATGAGAATATGGACGCCAAGCAGCGCATCGGCCGCGTCGCCGCCGCGCTGGTCGGCGATGGCGAGACCATCATCCTCGATTCGGGATCGACCACGACCGAGGTCGCGGCGCAACTGTCCGGGCGGCGCGACATGACCGTCATCACCAACGCGCTTAACATCGCGTTGATGCTCGGCGCTGAGCCGGGCTTCGACATTCATATGACCGGCGGCCATTTCAAGGCGCCGACGCTGTCGCTCTCGGGTGACCGCAGCGCCGACTATTTCCGCGGGTTGTTCGTCCAGAAACTGTTCCTGGCGACCGCGGCGATCGATCTCGAGGCGGGTCTTACCTATCCCGCACTGTCCGACATTCCGGTCAAGCGCGCGATGATCGAGGCGGCGGAGAAGGTCATCCTCGTCGCCGATTCGAGCAAGATCGGGCTGCGATCCTTCACCGCTTTGGGCGGGATCGAACTGGTGCACCTGCTGGTGACCGATGCGGGCATCCGCGACGAAGACCGCGCCGCAATCAAAGCGGCAGGCGTCGAAGTTCTGGTCGCCTGAACTTTTCCGGCGCCCTGCGCCGCACATCCTTGCAACAAGGAACACGTACGTGAGCAATCAGAAATTTGGTGCCGGCATCTGGCATTTCGCGACCTTCGTCGATCGCTATGCGACTGACGGCTATGGTCCCGCACGGTCGCTGATCGAGATGATCGACATCGCGGGGCAGGTCGACGATCTGTCGGTGGTCGACATCAACTACCCCTTTGTCGACCCCAGCCTGTCGCTCGACACGGTCGAGGCGGCGCTCAGGCGCAACAACCTCTCGGTCATCGGCATCACGCCCGAAATCTACACGCGCCAGTTCGCCAAGGGCGCCTTCACCAACCCCGATCCGGGCATCCGCCGCCTCGCCAACGAAATGTGCAACGATGCCGCGAACGTCGTGCGCCGCTTCGGCGCGGACTATGTGAAGCTCTGGCCGGGGCAGGATGGCTGGGACTACCCCTTCCAGGTCGATCACCGCAAGCTGTGGCAGCAGAGCGTCGAGGGCATTGGCGAGCTGGCCAGCCAGAACCCCGACCTCAACTTCGTGATCGAATACAAGCCGCGCGAGCCGCGCTGCCACATGAGCTATGACAGCGTGTCGCGCACCCTGCTCGGGATCGAGCGGATGGGCCTGCCCAATGTCGGCATCCTGCTCGACTTCGGCCACGCCCTCTACGGCGGCGAGAGCCCGGCGGATTCGGCGCAGCTCGCGATCGATCACGGGCGCCTGTTCGGCATGGACGTGAACGACAATTTCCGCGGCTGGGACGACGATCTGATGGCCGGATCGGTCCACCCGATCGAGCTGTTCGAATTCTTCTACACGCTGCGCAAGAACAAGTGGGAGGGCGTGTGGCAGCTCGACCAGTTCCCGTTCCGCGAGGATTCGGTCGCGGTCGCCAATGGCGCGATCAGCTTTCTGAAGGGCATCGAGCGGGCGCTCGACAAGCTCGACTTCGAAGCGATGCAGGACGCGCAGGACCGGCACGACGCGGTGACCGCGCTGCGCCTCGCCCGTGACGCGCTGTTCACCTCCTTCTGATGCTATACCCTCTCGCTCCGCCAGCCGCCGGAAAGGGTGCCGCATGATCATCGCCTCGTCCCATGATTTCGAGAAGGCGGCGAAGCGGCGCGTGCCGCGCTTCCTGTTCGATTATGCCGAGGGCGGCGCCTATGACGAGGTGACGCTGGCCCGCAACGTCAGCGATCTCGCTTCGGTGACGCTGCGCCAGCGCGTGCTCAAGGATGTCGCGCACGTCGATCTCAAGACCACCCTGTTCGGGCGTGAGGTGGCGCTGCCCGTCGCACTCGGCCCGGTCGGGATCAGCGGCATGTATGCGCGCCGCGGCGAGGTTCAGGCGGCACGCGCGGCGGCGGCGGCGGGCATCCCGACCTGCCTGTCCACCGTGTCGATCTGTCCGCTGGAGGAGGTCGCGCAGGCCGCCAATCCCTTCTGGTTCCAGCTCTATGTGATCCGCGACCGTGGCTTCATGCGCGACCTGATCGCGCGGGCGAAGGAAGCGGGCGCGGAAGCGATGGTGTTCACCGTCGACATGCCGATCCCCGGTGCGCGCTATCGTTCGGAGCATTCGGGTATGGCCGGGCCCAACGCGCGGCTGCGCCAGATATTGCAGGCGATCGGCAAGCCGCGCTGGGCGTGGGACGTCGGGCTGATGGGCCGCCCGCACACGCTCGGCAACCTCGCGCCAGTGCTCGGCAAGGACAGCGGCCTCAGCGATTACATGGGCTGGCTGGGCAAGAATTTCGATCCGTCGATCCAGTGGCAGGATCTCGACTGGATCCGCGCCGAATGGGATCGCCCGCTGATCATCAAGGGCATTCTCGATCCCGAGGACGCGCGCGAGGCGGCGGCGATCGGTGCCGACGGCATCGTCGTCTCCAACCATGGCGGGCGCCAGCTCGATGGCGTGCTCTCCAGCGCGCGTGCGCTCCCACCGATAGCCGATGCGGTGGGGGGCAAGCTCACCGTGCTCGCCGATGGCGGCATCCGCACCGGGCTCGATGTCGTGCGCATGCTCGCGCTGGGCGCCGACGGCGTGCTGCTCGGCCGCGCTTGGGTCTATGCGCTGGCGGCGCAGGGCGAGGCGGGTGTGGCCAAGCTGCTCACCCTGATCGCGCGTGAAATGAAGGTCGCGATGACGCTGACCGGGGTCAACCGGATCGGGGCGATCGATCGCTCGATCCTTGCTGAAGGTGTAAAATGAAGCTTCTCGAAGGCAAGACGGTACTGGTCACCGGCGGATCGACCGGGATCGGCCGCGCCGCGGCGATCGGCGCTGCACGGCACGGCGCGAACGTCGCGATCAACTATGCGTCCAGCGACGACAAGGCCGCCTCGTGCGTCGCCGAGATTGAGGCGCTGGGACAACGCGGCCTCGCGGTAAAGGGCGACGTTGCGCTACCCGAGACCGCGAGTGATTTCGTCAGCAAGGCGGTCGAGGCGTTCGGGCGCGTCGACGTGATGGTCTCCAACGCCGGCATCTGCCCGTTCCACGCCTTCCTCGACATGCCGGTCGAGACGGTCGACCGCACCTTCCGCGTCAACCTCCACGGCGCCTATTACATGGTGCAGGCGGCGGCGAACCAGATGGTGAAACAGGGTGAGGGCGGCGCGATCGTCGCGGTCTCCTCGATCTCGGCGCTGGTCGGCGGCGAGTTTCAGACGCACTACACCCCGACCAAGGCGGGCGTGCACTCGCTGATGCAATCGGCGGCGATCGCGCTTGGGCGTCACGGCATCCGTTGCAACTCGGTGCTGCCGGGCACGATCCTGACCGAGATCAACAAGGACGATCTCGCCGACCAGGACAAACGCGACCGCATGACCGCGCGCATCCCGCTTGGCCGCCTTGGCGAGTCCGACGATCTCGCCGGCCCGATCGTGTTCCTCGCCTCCGACATGGCCGCCTATGTCACCGGCGCGGCTTTGCTGGTCGATGGCGGCGCCTTCGTGAACCTGCAATAGGATCACGGCGTGTCGCTCGTCATGCCTCCGCCCGATGCCGCGATACTGGCGCGGCGGGCGGAGATCGTGGCGGCGATGCGCGCGATCGTGCCCGGCGAGGGCGTGATCGACCAGATCGAGGCGCTGCGGCCCTATGAGTCCGACGCGCTCACCGCCTATGCGCAGATCCCGCTGCTGGTGGTGCTGCCCGAGACGGTGGAGCAGGTCGCGGCGGTGCTGCGCTGGTGTCACGCGAACCGGGTCAAGGTTGTGCCGCGCGGCGCGGGGACCTCGCTGTCGGGCGGGGCGTTGCCGCTCGCCGACGGCATCCTGCTCGGCATGGCGAAGTTCAATCGCGTCCTCGACATCGACTATGCCGATCGCGTCGCGGTGGTGCAGCCCGGGGTCACCAATCTCGCTATTACGCGAGCAGTGGAAGACGCGGGCTTCTACTACGCCCCCGATCCCTCCAGCCAGATCGCCTGCACGATCGGCGGCAATGTCGCCGAGAATTCCGGTGGGGTGCATTGCCTCAAATACGGCCTCACTACGAACAATGTGCTGGGCGTCGAGCTGGTGACGATCGAGGGCGAGGTGGTTCGCTGCGGCGGACGCGGGCTTGAGCCGGCCGGACTCGACCTGCTCGGCGTAATCGTCGGCTCGGAAGGGCTGCTCGGCGTGGTCACCGAAGTGACGGTCCGCATCCTGCCGCGGCCGCAGACGGCAAAGGCGCTGCTGATCGGGTTTCCGAGCGTCGAGAGCGCGGGCCAATGCGTCGCCGAGGTGATTGCCGCCGGGATCATCCCCGCCGGCATGGAGATGATGGACCGCGCCGCCGTCCACGCGGCCGAAGCCTTTGTCCAGGTTGGCTATCCGCTCGATGTCGAGGCATTGCTGATCGTCGAGCTGGACGGCCCGGAGGCCGAATGCGGTCATCTGGGGGGCGAGGTCGAGCGCGTCGCCCGCGCCAATGGCGCGGCGTCGGTCCGCGCCTCGGCCGACGAATCCGAGCGCATCGCCTTCTGGGCCGGGCGCAAGGCGGCGTTCCCGGCGGCGGGACGGCTTTCGCCCGATTATTACTGCATGGACGGCACCATCCCGCGGCGGCGGCTGTCGGAGGTGCTCACCCGGATGAAGGCGCTGTCCGAACACTATGGCCTTGGCGTCATCAACGTCTTTCACGCCGGGGACGGCAACCTCCATCCCCTCATCATGTATGACGCCAATCAACCGGGCCAGCTCGAACAGGCCGAGGCGTTCGGCGCGGATATCCTCAGGCTCTGCGTCGAGGTCGGCGGCGTGCTGACCGGCGAGCATGGCGTTGGGGTCGAGAAGCGCGACCTGATGCCGACGATGTTCTCCAAGGCCGACCTCGCCCAGCAGCAGCGCGTCAAATGCGCGTTCGACCCTGAGCTGCTGCTCAACCCCGGCAAGATGTTCCCCGAACTGCACCGCTGTGCGGAACTGGGGCGGATGCACATCCATCGTGGCCAGCTGCCGTTCCCCGAACTCCCGCGCTTCTGATGGCACCAGCGCTCACCTCCACTCCCACCGTCACCCCGGCCTTGTGCCGGGGGCCACGGCTCCCCGTCCGATGCGCTGGCGCCTCTTGCTTCATGCCAGTCTCCCGGTGGACCCCGGCACAAGGCCGGGGTGACGAAGGTGTGGGGCAATGACGACTCGTCCCACTACCGCCGATGACCTCTGCGCACTCGTCGCCGAGGCCCAGGCCGCAGGCACCAAACTCCGCCTGCGCGGCGGCGGCACCAAGGACGCGATCGGCGCGCCGTGCGACGCGCAAATCGTCGACATGCGCGGCTTTGCGGGCGTGATTGATTACGACCCGCCCGAGTTGGTGCTGACCGTGGGGGCGGCAACCCCGCTCACCAAAATCGAGATCTTGGTCGCAAGCGAAGGGCAGATGCTCGCCTTCGACCCATTCGATCACGGCGCGATGCTCGGCAACGATGGCGGCGCGACGATCGGCGGCGTGATCGCGGCGGGCGTGGCGGGGCCCGCGCGGCTGTCGCGCGGCGGCGCGCGCGATCACCTTCTCGGCTTCACCGCGGTGTCCGGGCGCGGCGAACGCTTCGTCGCCGGGGCCAAGGTGGTCAAGAACGTCACCGGCTACGACCTGCCCAAGCTGATGGCGGGCAGCTGGGGGCGGCTTGCTGCGCTGACCGAAGTCACGCTCAAGGTCCTGCCCGCGCCGCGCACCCGACTGACGCTCGCCCTGCGCGGACTGGATGCGGCCGGAGCCGTGGCGGCGATGGCGCGCGCGCTGGGGTCGGCGGCGGAAGTGACTGCAGCTGCGCATCTGCCCGACTGGCAGGGTGGGGCGGTCACTGCGCTGCGGCTCGACGGCTTCGCTGAATCGGTGGCGGCACGCGCGGCGATGCTGCCCGAATTCGAAGCGATCGAGGACGCCGACGCGCTCTGGCTGGCGGTGCGCGACGCTTCGCCGCTACCGGGCGCGCTGCCGCTCTGGCGACTGATCGTCGCGCCAGGGAAGGCGCCCGGTGTGATCGCCGCGCTGCCCGATGCCGAATGGCTGTTCGACTGGGCCGGTGGCCTGATCTGGCTTGCGAGCGATGCCGACCCGGGGGTGATCCGCACAGCGGCAGCGGCAGCGGGTGGCCACGCGACGCTGGTTCGCGCCAGCGAAGCGATGCGCCGTGTCGTTCCGGCGCTGCACCCGCAACCCGCCGCTCTCGCTGGTATCGAGGAACGGGTCCGCCGCGCCTTCGACCCCGATGGCGTGTTCGAGACTGGACGTTTCTGATCATGGAGGCAAACCCGCCAACCCCCGTTCGCCCTGAGCTTGTCGAAGGGCAGACGCAGTCCGAGCGCCACGTTCGCAAGGTCAATCGCTAGTCATGCAGACCCGCTTCACTCCCGATCAGCTTGCCGACCCGGCGATGGCCTCGTCCGAAGGCGTGATCCGCAAATGCGTGCATTGCGGCTTCTGCACCGCGACCTGCCCGACCTATGTGTTGCTCGGCGACGAGCTCGATAGCCCGCGCGGGCGCATCTATCTGATCAGGGACATGCTCGAGAACCAGCGCAAGCCGGGGCCGGAGACGGTCAGGCATATCGACCGCTGTCTCTCCTGCCTGTCGTGCATGACCACCTGCCCCTCGGGCGTGAACTATATGCACCTCGTCGATCACGCCCGGGCGTATATCCACGAGAACTACCGGCGCCCCTGGCATGAGCGTGCGGTGCGGCGGCTGCTCGCGGCGGTGTTGCCTTATCCGGGGCGGTTCCGCGCAGCGCTGACGCTGGCGAAGTTCGGACGCCCGTTCGCGCCGCTGATCGCAGGGATGAAGCCGCTCGCGGCGATGCTGGCGATGGCGCCGAAGCATGTACCTGCGCCGGTCGCCGCCGTGAACGCGACGGTGCCCGGCGCCAAGGGCCGGGTGGCGCTGCTTCAGGGCTGTGCCGAGCCGGTGCTCAAGCCCGAGTATCGTGCGGCGGCGATCCGCCTGCTCAACCGCGCCGGCTATGACGTGGTGTTCGCGGCGGGCGAGGGCTGCTGCGGCGCGCTCGTCCATCATATGGGGCGCGAGGCCGATGGCCTCGATGCCGCCCGGCGCAATGTCGATGCGTGGATGCGTGAGGTCGAGGGCGGCGGGCTGGCGGCGATCGTGGTCACTGCTTCAGGCTGCGGCACGACGATCAAGGACTATGGCTTCGTGCTGCGGAACGATCCTGCCTATGCCGGCAAGGCGGCACAGGTCTCGGCGCTGGCGAAGGATATCTCGGAGATACTCGCTGAAATCGATTTGCCCCCGGGCGACGGTCGCGGCCTCACCGTTGCCTATCACGCTGCCTGCTCCCTCCAGCATGGGCAAAAGGTGACCGACGCCCCGAAGCGCTTGCTCGCCGCCGCGGGCTACACCGTGCGTACGCCGGCCGAGGCGCATTTGTGCTGCGGATCGGCGGGCACCTATAACATCCTCCAGCCAGAGATCGCGGGCCAGCTCGGCGCCCGAAAGGCGGCCAATCTGGAGCGCTTGCAGGCCGATGTGATTGCGACCGGAAACGTTGGCTGCGCGATGCAGATCGCCCGGTTCGGCGAAACCCCCGTCGTCCACACGATCGAACTGCTCGACTGGGCGACCGGCGGCCCCGCGCCGGCGATTTTAACGCATCGAAACGCTTGACCAAATAATACTATTATATTTAAAATAGGCCGGGCAACGAGCTCGCGCGTGGACGATGTTCGCCATCTTTGCAGCGCTGAGCCAGGGAGAGTTTGAATGGCTTCGAGATTTCTGTTGGCCGGAATCGCGGCGCTGCTGGCGGCCCCTGCCGCCGCGCAGACGCCGCCGCTCAGCATCTCGGCCAATCACCGCTATCTGGAAGCAGGCGGTAAACCGTTCTTCGGGCTCGGCGATACTGCGTGGCTGCTGCTCAGCCGGTTGAACCGTGAGGAGACCGAGCAGTATCTCGCCACCCGCCAGCGTCAGGGCTTCAACGTGGTGCAGGTGATGGTGTTGCACACCAGCAAGATGACCAACCGCTACGACGCGCCCGCTTTGGTCGATGGCGATCCCGGGCGGCCGCGCACCACGCCGGGCAAGGATCTGGTGAAGGCGGGCGAGTATGACTATTGGGATCACCTCGACTGGGTGGTCGAGCGCGCCGCGGCGCATGGCATCTATGTCGCGATGGTGCCCGCCTGGGGCGATCTCGCGATGGAGCGGCAGCTCAACGAGAAGAATGTCGAAAGCTACGGCCGCTTCATGGCCGAGCGCTACGGCAAGGCGGCCAACGTCATCTGGCTCAACGGCGGCGACACCCGCTCGGAGATGCGTGCCGCGGTGTGGGACAAGCTCGGCACCACGATCAAGGCGATCGCCCCGAAGCAGCTGATGACGTTCCACCCGATCGGGCGAACGACCTCGTCCTGGCAATGGCATCAGGCGCCGTGGCTGGACTTCAACATGTTCCAGTCCGGCCATCGCAGCTACGCGCAGGAAGGCGCGAATGCGATCGGCGAAGACAATTGGCGCTATGTCGAGCAGGACCTCGCGCGCACCCCGCCCAAGCCGACGATCGACGGCGAGCCGAGCTACGAGAATATCCCCCACGGCCTGCACGAGCCGGGCCAGCCGCGCTGGCAGGCAGCGGATGTGCGACGCTATGCCTGGTGGGGCGTGATGGCAGGGGCGTTCGGCCACACCTATGGCGAGAACCACGTCATGCAGATGTTCGTGGCCGGTTCGAAGGATGCCAATTTCGAACCCAACCAGCGCTGGGACACGTCGCTTGCGGCACCGGGCGCGCCGGGCGCCGACCAGATGCACCACCTGCGCACGCTGATCGAATCGCGCCCGATGCTGGAGCGCGTGCCCGATCAGGCGCTGATCGCCGACAACGGCGTCCGCTACGATCGCGTGCTGGCAAGCCGCGGCAAATCCTATGCCTTCGCCTACACCTATACCGGCCGCCCCTTCACGCTGAAGCTCGGCGCGATCGCGGGGAGCCGGGTCAAGGCGCAATGGTATTCGCCGCGCGACGGCAAGTTCACGCCCGCAGGCGAATTCGCCAATCGCGGCGCGCAAATTTTCGATCCGCCGGGCGAGACCGCGGCGGGCAATGACTGGGTGCTGGTGCTGGATGGTGCCGCACGATGACCGAAGGGAAATTCGTGGGTCTTCCGAAGATCAAATATGTCCGCGCCTACACGGTGCGCGGCGGTGGCGCCGACTATCACGATCAGGGCGCGGGCCACTGGATCGACGATCACATCGCGACGCCGATGTCCAAATATCCCGAATACCGCCAGAGCCGCCAGAGCTTCGGCATCAACGTGCTCGGCACTTTGGTGGTCGAGCTGGAGGCCGAGGACGGCACGATCGGCTTCGCCGTCACGACCGGCGGCGAGCCCGCCTGTTTCATCGTCGAGAAGCATCTGTCGCGCTTCCTGATCGGGCGCGACCCGTCGGACTATGAGACGATCTGGGACCAGATGTATTTCTCGACCCAATATTATGGGCGCAAGGGGCTGGTCGTGAACGCCATTTCGGGCGTCGATCTCGCGATCTGGGATTTGATCGGCAAGCTGCGGCAGGAGCCGGTCTATCACCTGCTCGGCGGCGCGGTGCGCGACGAGATGCAGTTCTACGCCACCGGCGCGCGGCCCGATCTGGCGAAGGACATGGGCTTTATCGGCGGCAAGCTCCCGCTCCATCACGGCCCGGCCGAGGGCGAGGAAGGGATGGCGAAGAACATCGCGCTGCTCGCCGACATGCGCGCGAAGTGCGGCGACGATTTCTGGCTGATGTACGATTGCTGGATGGCACTCGACATCGACTATGCCACCCGCCTCGCCCAGCGCGCGTGGAACGAATGCGGCCTCAAATGGATCGAGGAAGCGCTCTCACCCGACGATTATTGGGGCTATGCGCAGCTCAAGAAGAACGCGCCCGACGGCCTTCTGGTCACGACCGGCGAGCATGAATCGACCCGCTGGGGCTTCAGGATGCTGCTCGAGATGGAGTGCTGCGACATCATCCAGCCCGATGTCGGCTGGTGCGGCGGCGTGACCGAGCTGATCAAGATCGCCGACGATGCCGACAAGAAGGGCGTGCTGATGGTCCCGCACGGATCGTCGGTCTACAGCTATCACTTCGTGGTGACGCGCCACAACTCGCCCTTCGCCGAGTTCCTGATGATGCATCCGGGGCCGACCGAGGTGGTACCGATGTTCGCGCCGCAATTGCTGGGCGAGCCGGTGCCGGTGAACGGGAAGATCCGCGCGAGCGAACTCGACAAGCCCGGCTTCGGCGTCGAGCTCAACCGCGACATCGCGTTGCATCGCCCCTATCCCAACGACTGACTTGCAAGACTGAAGGAAGACCCATGAAGCTCTGCCGTTATGGCGCTCCCGGCGCCGAGAAGCCCGGCCTGATCGACGCCGATGGCCGCATCCGCGACCTGTCCAATTATGTCGCCGATATCGACGCGCAGACGCTGTCGAAGGAAACGCTGGCGAACCTTGCCGGCGTCGATCCGACCACGCTCAAGCTGGTCGAGGGCGAGGTGCGCTACGGCCCCTGCGTCACCGGCACCCGCCAGTTTGTCGCGATCGGCCTCAATTATGCGGATCATGCCGCCGAATCGAACCTGCCGATCCCCGAAGAGCCGGTGGTGTTCAACAAATGGGTGAGCTGCATCCAGGGTCCGAACGATCCCGTAACGATTCCCAAGGATTCGAAGAAGACCGACTGGGAAGTCGAACTCGGCATCGTCATCGGCACCGCCGCGCACAACGTGTCAGAGGCCGACGCGCTCAGCCACGTTGCGGGCTATTGCGTGGTCAACGACGTGTCCGAGCGCCACTGGCAGGCCGAACGCGGTATGACCTGGGACAAGGGCAAGGGCTTCCCGACCTTCGGCCCGATCGGCCCGTGGATGGTCACCGCCGACGAGGTTGGCGATCCGCAGAACCTGTCGATGTGGCTGTCGGTCAACGGCAGGAAGGTTCAGGACGGCAATACGAAGACGATGATCTTCACCGTCGCACAGATCGTGTCATATGTGTCGCAGATCATGACGCTGCTTCCGGGCGATGTCATCACCACCGGCACCCCGCCGGGCGTCGGCCTCGGTCAGAAGCCCGAGCCCTGGTATTTGAAGCCGGGCGACGTGGTCGAGCTGGGCATCGAGAAGCTGGGCGAGCAGCGCCAGGACTTCGTTGCATGGCAAGCCAAATGAGCGGGCGCTTTGAAGGACGCGTCGCCGTTGTCACCGGGGGCGCCGCGGGCATCGGTCGCGCCGCTGCGCAGCGCATGGCGGCCGAAGGCGCTCAGGTCAGCGTGTGGGACATTTCCGACGACGCGCTGGCGAGCTGCGACTTCGCCGCACACACAGCGAAGGTCGACCAGTCGGATGAGGCGCAGGTGATCGCGGCGGCGGCGGACGTCGCCGCGAAGCTCGGCCGGCTCGACATCCTCGTCGTTTCGGCCGGGATCACGGGGCCGAACACCACGCTCGAGACCTATCCCTCCGACGCGTGGCAGCAGGTGATCGCGATCAACCTCAACGGCACCTTCTTTTGCGACAAGGCGGTGATCCCGCACATGAAGGCGAACGGCTATGGCCGCATCGTCAACATCGCGTCGGTCGCGGGCAAGGAGGGCAACCCCAACGCCAGCGCATACTCGACGTCGAAGGCGGGGGTGATCGGCCTGACCAAGTCGCTCGGCAAGGAACTGGCCAGGGACAATATCACCGTCAACGCGGTGACCCCGGCAGCGGTCAAGACCGCGATCTTCGACCAGATGACGCAGGCGCATATCGACTTCATGCTCTCGAAGATCCCGATGGGGCGCTTCGGCACGGTCGATGAGAATGCGGCGATGATCTGCTTCCTCGCGAGCGAAGAGGCGAGCTTCTCGACCGGCGCGGTGTTCGACACCTCGGGCGGGCGCGCGACCTACTGACATGAGCAGCCGTCCGCCCCTTGTCGATCCGCACGTCCATCTCTGGGACCTCGGCCATATCCGCTATCCGTGGCTGACCGGTCCGTTCGACACCGACAATCCCAATGGGAGCGTCGAGCCGATCGCGGTGGACTACCCGCTCGACGCCTATCTTGCCGATGCGGCCAAGTGGGACGTGCGCGGGATCGTGCATATCGACGCGGGGGCGGACCCGGCGGACGCGCTCAAGGAAACGCAATGGCTTCAGGCCATGGCCGACACACGCGGCATGCCGAGCGGCATCGTCGCCTTCGCCGCGCTGGACGCACCGCAGGGCGAAACGCTCCCCGCCGCCCCTGTCCCGCACCCCCATGTCCGCCGCACCCCCCCCCTCCC
>CAZBYE010000020.1:17736-24575 GCA_964496045.1 uncultured Stakelama sp. | reverse complement strand
GGGAGGCAGTGACCAAGCCGCGCGCTTTCCAGTTCATGGAATATGGCGAGACCGGCGCAGCGCGTGGCGGAGGAAGCCGCCCCGCAGCCTATGCGATGCTCAAGAACATCCTGTTCGAGGTGCGCGACTATGCGCGGGCGCCGGGCAGCTTCGCCGATCGCGGCAAGGACGCGCTGCTGACGCGCGCGGATGCGCAGGCGCTGGTGCCGGTGGTCAACGGGGCGGTGCCGCTGTTGGTGCATGTCGAGCGGGCGTCGGACATTCTTGTTATCCTCGACCTCAAGCGCGAAGTGCCCGGTCTTAAGATGGTGCTGGTCGGCGCGACCGAGGGCTGGACCGTGGCGCGGCAAATCGCGGCGGCGAAGGTGCCGGTGCTCGCTTCGGCGCTGGCGGACCTGCCTGCGTCGTTCGAGCAGTTGGCCGCAACCCAGTCGAACATCGGACGGCTGCAGGCGGCGGGCGTGACCGTCGGCATCGGCATGATCAACGACGACGAGACCCGGCAGGCACGGCTGGTGAAGCAATATGCCGGCAATCTGGTGGCGCTGGGCAAGCTGCCGGGTGCGGCGGGTCTGGACTGGGGACAGGCATTCGCGTCGATCAGCTCGAAGCCCGCCGAGGCCATGGGCATGGGCGGCGAGTTCGGATCGCTGCGCGCCGGCCGCCGCGGCGACGTCGTGGTGTGGGACGGCGACCCGCTGGAGATCGGCACCGCGGCGGTTCGCGTGTGGATCGACGGCGTTGAACAACCGCTCGACACGCGCCAGAAGAAGCTCAAGGACCGCTACTTCAGTCCCCAGGAAGGCGCCCTGCCCAAGGCGTACGAGCGCTGAGGGTGGCAGAGGAAGCCGGCAGCCTCGCGGTGGAACCGCGGCGCGCCGGCCGCCCGCGTGACCCCGCCAAATACGGTGCGATCATCGAAGCCGCGCGCGCTGCGTTCTTTGCGCGCGGCTTCCACGCCGCAACGATCGAGGACATCGCGCAGGCGGCAGGCGTTTCCAAGGTCACGGTCTACAGCCGTTTCGGCGACAAGGAGACCTTGTTCGAGGAGGTGATCCGTAGCGAGAGCGGGCGCATGGCGGCGGTGTTCGACGACGGTGTGGCCGCCGGTCGTTGCCTTGAGGAGCGGCTCAACGCCTATGGCACCGTGCTGATGGAATTCATCTACAGCGAGGAGCATATCGCGGTCGATCGCGTGCTGATGAACGAGATCGCCCAGTCGCGACGGCTGGCCGAGCGTTTCTATCAGGCAGGGCCTGCGCTTTGCCTGGGGCGGCTTGCCACTGCGCTGGGCGATGCTGCGGAGTCGGGGGAGATCGAGATCGACGATCCTTGGCTTGCGGCCGAGGATCTGTGCGGCCTCTGGCAGGGCATTTCGGATATGGGGATCAAGCTCGGCCTCGAGCCGGCGCCGCCACCTGACGCGATCCGTGCGCGGGTGGAACGCGCGACGCGGCTGTTTCTCAAGATGGTCGGATCGAAGCCGTGACGATCGGCGTTATCGCTGGAAAGGAGATGCGAGACATGCAGAAAATGGGTGTGGCGATGGCCGCGGCGCTGCTGCTGAGCGCATGCGGCGGCGAGAAGGCTGCCAATGAGACTGCTGCCAATACGGCGGTGGCGAATGTGGCGGACACGACCAACTATCAGGCCGAGGTGATCGCTTTGCCGCCGACGGCGCGGGATGGCGTGTTCCTGCGCGCCGTGCGGGACGCGGGCATGAACTGTCAGGAGGTGACACAAACCGAGCGTCGCGATCCGATCGATGGCAACCCGACCTGGCGCATCTATTGCGGCAAGACTCCGCACCTCATCACACTGACCCGCGATGGCACTGCCAAGATCACCAGCCGGACCGACGCGAAGTAATTCCGAAAAATCAGGGGAGGCGGGGCATACTCCGCCTCCCCTGTAGTTCGGGGGCAATCCTTAGAGGCCGACGACGCCGCCATCGTTCTTGGTGATGACGACCGTTGCCGAGCGCGGACGGACGCTGGCGCCGGCAGTGCCGGTGGCCTGGCTGTCCGGCCAGTGGCTGCTGGGCGCAGTGGAAGTTCCGCCTTCGCCCGGATGCTGGATATTGACGAACAGGGCGCGACCGTCGGGCGTCGAGTCCACGCCGGTGATCTCGCACTCGACCGGACCGACCAAGAAGCGGCGGAGCGTCGTGCCCGGCGCCTTGCCGATGATGGTCGCCTGCGTTGCGGTGGCGCCACCCGAGCCGGTGTTGGTGATCGTGCGCGCGCCGCCGTCGCCGACAATGCCCGGCATCGCCGCGAGCATTTGGTTGTTGGTGACGTCGGTGTACGCGCCGTCGTCGGTCTGCAGCCATGCGATTGGCGTCACCAGACCCGAGGCGTTGGTTGAGCGAGCGAACCACAGACCATCCGGGCTGGAGAAGTCGTTGGTCGCATCGAGACCCGAGAGGTTGATGTTGGCGGGGTTGAGATCCGAACCCGCGCCAAACAGCCAGATGTCCCAGGTGAAGGTCAGCGATTCGGTGTTGTCGCCGGCCTCACGGATGCGGATGATGTGACCATTGGGGTTGCCGTACTGGCTCGAGCTGCCCTTTGGGTCGTTATAGTGGCGCGGGTTGGCGGCGTTGGTGCCATTGAGCGGACGCAGCGCAGCACTGTTGTTGGTCAGCGTCAGATAGATCTCACCGGTGACCGGGTTCGACGCGGTCCACTCCGGACGATCCATCGGCGTTGCGCCGACCGCATCCGCGGCGAGCCGGGCGTTGACCAGCACATCGGCCTGATCCGCGAACGGATAGGTCGCGTTCGACGCGGTCAGCGGTCCGGTGCCGAACACCAGGGGCAGCCACGCGCCGGTGCCGTTCGCATCGAAGCGCGCGACGTAGAGCGTGCCGGTGTCGAGATACTTGTCGCCGATTGCAAGCCGGTCGGCCACGCTTTCGGCGCCGTCGGCGGCGTTCCATGCCGTCGCCGATACGAACTTGTACATATACTCGCCGCGTGAATCGTCGCCCATGTACCAGGCGGGCTTGCGGCCAGCGATGAACTTGCCGGGCCATGCGCCTTCATGGCCGAGACGGCCGAGTGCGGTGCGCTTACGCGGCGCCTTCGACTTGTCGTAAGGGTCGATTTCGACGACCCAGCCATATTGGTTCGGCTCGTTGCGATAGTCGCCGAGCGCGCTGGCGGCGGTGGCGCGCGCGTCCCATTTGCGGAACAGCGTATTCGAGGTGTCAGCGGGGACGACCGTCGACCAGCCATAATTGCCGCTGCTGCTGGTGACGCCATAGCGGTTGAGCGCGGTCAGCTCCTTGGCAGTGCGCAGGGCATTGTCGCCGCTGCGGCGGAAATAGCCCGCCCAGTTCTCCTCACAGGTGAGGTTGGTCGCCCAGGGCGTGGTGCCGTTGGCGCAGTTGTTGATCGTACCGCGGCCCTGCGTACCGTCGTTCGAGAAGGCGGTCTTGACCAGATCATGGCCGCGCACCGGGCCGTTGAGCTGAGTCGGCGTGTTGGGGGTGACGCGGCGGTTGAAGCTGCTGTTCTGGACATAGGTCCATGCGCGGCTGGCGCCCTCGACCACCTCGACCACGGCCACGCCGTGCGATTCGATCTCGATCAGGGCTTCGCTCTCGGGGCGGGCGCCGGCGACCGTGGTCGAGCCGTTGGTGTGGAGATACTGGGGATCGATGTTCTCGTGGTTCATCACCAGCACGCCGCGTGTGCTGCTGGCGTCGCTGCGCGCGCCGGCGGTGCTGAGGCCGTACCAGTGGAGCGCGTCATGATGGTCGCCGCCGCGCTGCGAATAGCCGGTGTCGGTGCCGTCATTCTTGTAGGCGGCCACACCCGAAGCGAGCGGATCACCCTTCCGATAGAGGATCGAGACGGTGTAGCCCGCCGGGACGGTGACGACGTCGTTCTTGTTCTTTGCGACCGCAACGAAGCCGAGCGAAGCGGGCTGCACGCTGACCGTGGTCGTGCCCTGAGACGTCTGGTTTGAGCTGTCGGTGGCGCTGTACTGGAAGGACAGCGTGGTGGCCGACGCGACGCTGGGCGCAATGAAGCTGGCATTCAGGGCGCTCGCGCCGATCAGCGTGACAGCAGGGCCGCCGGTCTGCACCCATGCCGAATTGATCGCGCCATTGTCGGTCGCGTTGGCGGTGAGGGTGACGACCTGACCCGAATTGGCCGAGCCTGACGAGCCGACTGAGACGATGGTGGGATAGGGGTCGGCATCAGCATTGGCGCTGTCGCATGCCGCGAGCGCGCTGCCACCGAACACGGCCACTGCGGCGGCCGATGCGCCCGAGCGCAGCGCCTGGCGACGCGAGTAGCGCTGGTCGATCAGGGTGTTGAGGGTGGGCGTGGTGCTGGCGTTGGTATCGACGTCGCCGTCGCTATAGCCAAACGCAAGATCAGTGCGATCGGTCATGTTCTGGACCCCCTTTTATGATCCGAATCCGGAAGGGATGCGGTTGTCGGGGGCTGTGACGGTGCCGCTTTACGGCATGATGGACGAGCGTTGACGAACGCGTGTCGGTTTGACGACTCTTCGATGACAGGCTGTTCGGCGGAGCGCAGCGGCGTTAGGGGACGGCGATGGATACGCCGGACAGGGATATTGGCGACAGCCTTGCCGATCGGATGGCGCGCCGGCTGACCGCGCGCGAACCGCGGGCGCCGCGTCCCGAAGGCGCTGGGGTGGATTGGCGGCGCGCGGGCGGACTTGCCGCGCTGATCGCACTCGGCCCGTTGCTGACGATCGTCGGCGCAAGCGCGATCGAGCGGAACGCGCGGGTCGAGGCGACACGGCTGACGGCGCAGGTTGCACCCCGGGTGCAGGCAGAGGCGCGCGAGCGGGATGCGCGGGCGGCGCTGCGCGGTGCGGTGCGCGATGCCGGGGTGGCGGTGTGGATGGACCGGTTGGCGGCGGCGATCCCGGCGGACGCACGCGTGGCGCGGATGAGCAGGGCCGCGGACGGGAGCGTCGAGCTCGAGATCACCGCGCCCGACCCGGACTTGCTGCGCGCGGCGCTGCGGCGCGATCCGGCGTTGGCGGGCTTGCGCGAGACCGGGCAGCGACGCGCGGGAGCGATGATCGCGGTCACGCTGAGGCGCGCCGCATGAACCGGGCGACGTTGATCTCCGGGATCGGGGGCGGACTGGTGGCGGTGGCGTTGCTGGCGCCCGCAACCGGGACAGCGCTGGGCAAGCTCTCTCGGGCAAGGGCCGCCGCGGTCGACGCGCAGGTGGCGGTGAGCGCCCCCGTGCGCGCGCCCGTGCCACTGACGGCGACGGGGTTACGTGCGCCGGGCGGGAGCGAGGTCGCCGCGGCGGGCGCGATCGCGACGCGCGTGCGGAAGCTGGCGGCGGAGGGGGGCGTGCTGGTCGAGCAGGCGGCGCGCGTTCCGGCCGGCGAAGGGCTGGTGAAGTTGCAACTCAAGCTGTCGGGGCCGGACAAGGCCGTCATTGCGCTGACCGACCGGATCGAGCGCGAGGCGCCGCTGCTGCGCTTTGCCGCGTGGCGGGCGAGCGCGCTGGCGGGCGGTGGCTTGCGGATTGAGGGCGAGGCGGTTGCGGCATGGCGTTGACGCGGCAGGACTGGATCGTGCTGGGCGGGGCGGCGGGGTTCGCGGCGGCGATGCCGGCTGTGTTGCTGTGGCCGGGGAGCCCGCGTCCGGCATCCGGCGCAACGGCGGTCGAGCGGGCGGTGGTCCCGCCGCCGGTGCCGGACATCGCCGCAGTCTATGAACGCCCGCTGTTCGCGGTGGCCGAAGGGAGCGAGGCGCTACCCAGCGACGCACCTGCGCTGGTCGGGATCGCCGGGCGGCTCAACAAGGATGCGATTGCGCTGGTGCGGCTGGCCGACGGCAGTTCACGCAGCCTGGGCGTCGGCGAGAGCGTCGATGGCTGGCGGCTGGAGAGCCTGGCGATCGACGCCGCCTTCTTCACCCGCGGGCGCGAGCGGGTTCGGGTGGCGATGGCGACGCCCGAGACATTGCCTGAGGACGCTTCGGATCCGCCCGCGGATCAGTAGATCCCGTCGATCTCGAGCGTCAGCCGCGGACGCAGCGGCTTGAGCAGCAGGTTGCTGGGTGCGTTGAGGTCGAGTTCCTCGTTGCGCAACCGGGCGTATTTGGCCTTGGCCATTGCCGCTGCATCCTCGCCATTGCGCAGAATGGTGGGCTTGAGGAAGATGAACAGGGTGCGCTTGTTGCGCGATTCCCTGCGGCTCTTGAACAACTCGCCCAGGATCGGGATGTCGCCGAGGATCGGCACCTGGCTCTTGATCTGGCCGTAATCGTCGGAGGTCAGGCCGCCGAGCACGATGGTCTGGCCATTATCGACGAGCACCGTCGTGTTGACCGCACGGCGATTGGTGATGAGGTCGCTGGCTTGGCTCAACTGCGTGGCGGCGATCGACGAGGCTTCCTGTGCAACCTCGAGCCGGATCGTGTCGCCGGCGTTGATGCGCGGAAGCACCTTGAGGGTGATGCCGACATCCTTGCGTTCGATCGAGGTATAGGGATTCACGTTGCCGCCGCTGCCGGGCAGGATCGAGCCGGTGACGAACGGCACTTCCTGAGCGACGACGAATTCGCCGATCTTGTTGTCGAGCGTCGTGATCTGCGGCGTCGAGAGCAGGTTCGACTTGGTCGAGGTGCCGAGCGCCTGCACCAGGATCGAGAAGTCGTTGCCGATCCCGATATTGGCGGTGAGACCGGGACCCAGCGCCTTGGCCATCGGTACGCCGAGTGCGCCGAGGATCGTACCGAGTGAGAGCTGGCTCGGGCCGGTGCTGAACGAAGTGGCCGCGCCTTCGATCTGCTTGCGGAAAATGACGTTGACCGCGCCGGTGGCCCC
>CAZBYE010000020.1:7680-17726 GCA_964496045.1 uncultured Stakelama sp. | reverse complement strand
GCGTTCGGGGCCTGGTCCCGCACCTGGGGACGGCGGAGGTCAAGATCGGTGTTCAGTTGCTCGATCGCCGCGATCGCGCTGGGGGTACCGCGGACCACCACGGCGTTGATGTCGGGCGAGGGCTGAACGGTGATGTCGGGGGTGGAGAAGCCCTGTGGCGTCTCGCTGTTCTGCTGGCCGAGCTGGGACTGCTGTGCCTGCAGAGCCGCCGTGGCCGCGGCCGTCGCGGTATCCGTCGGGTTGCTGCCGCCTGAGCGCACAAGGCCGCCGAGCACGCTGGTGGGGCTGCGGGAATTGTTGCCGCGCTTGTCCGACAAGCTGCGCGCGACGGCGTTGTTGGTCGTGGCCTCCTGGCCCAGCACCCCGCGCAGCACTTCGGTCACCGATTCTGCATCGGCATAGCTCAGGCGGAACACCCGGGTGATCGGGGTGGCGCCGCCCGGCGTATCGAGCGAGGCCAGCATGCGGCGCGCGTCGGCGACGGCGGCGGGCGTGCCGCGGACGATGATAGTGTTGCTGCGCGCATCGGCAGCCACGCGCGCACCGCCCGAGGTCGGATCACCGAGTACGGCCTGCAACGCCTGGGCGACGTCGGGCGCGCTGCCGTTGCGCAGTGCGATGGTGGCGAAGGTGAGGCCCGATCCGTTACCGTCGAGCGCGCGCAGGATCCCCTCGATCCGGCGGACATTGTCGGCATAGGCGGTAACGACCACGGCGTTGGGCTGGGCGAGCGTTTCGACGCTGCCAAAGCTCGCCACCAGCGGACGCGCGACGCGCGCGGCCTCGGCCGAGGGTACGTTCGACAGGCGGATCATGCGCGTGACCAACTCCTGGCCGGATGCGCCGCGCGTGGGCACGCCGCCGTCGCGCACGGCGTTGCCCTGCGGCACGATCCGCCACGCCCGGCCCGATCGGACCGCCGCGAAGCCGTTGGCGCGCAGCACCGACTGGAACAGCTCCCACACCCCGCTGGGCGAAAGCGGCTGGGCCGAGGTGACGGTGACCGTGCCCTTGACCGCCGGGTCGAGGATCAGCGTGCGACCCGTGAGGCGCGAAATCTGATCGGCGACGTCGGCGATCTCGACCCCGCGCATGTTGACGACGATGTCGGCTGCGTCGCTCTGCTGGGCGAGCACGGGCTGCGCGACCATGGAAGCAAGTGCGATGGTGAGGGCGATATTGCGGATCGGCACGGGTGAAATACCTAGCGGGTCGGGACGGTCAGCGTCACGGGCTTTCCGTCGCGGGTGATCTGGATCTGGGCGGAGCCGCGCTGCTGCGCGGCGGCAAGGGCGGAAGCGGCACTGGCCTGGCTGGAGATGGCGGTGCCGTTGATCGAGGTAATGACATCGCCCGGTTGAAGACCCGGGGGAGCAGCGTCGCCGACCTGAAGCCCTCCGCCGGGGGCGGGGGCGAGGCCGGCGAGTGCGGCGGCTGCGGCAGGTGGCGGCGCGGCGGCAATGGTCTGCGCGCCTGCGGGTTGCGGGGCGGCGGGCTTGGCCGCGGCATCGGCTTGTTGATCTGCGGTCAGGGTCGGATCGGGAAAGGCGAGATATTCGATGCGGCCGTTGACGCGCAGCAGAACGCGATCGCGCAAAATGCCCTCGATCGTGCCGCCGCCGGGCGCTTCGCCGACGCGGAACGCCTTGGCGGGCTCGCCGCCGACCTCGATATAGGCGACCGAAAGGTCGGCGGGCGATGCGGCGAAGACGCCGCGCAGCTTGAGCGGGAGTGCCGTTGCCTGCGATGCGTCGCTGATCGCGCTCTTGCCGAACGGGGCGAAGGCGAGCGCCGCGGTGATGTCGGCGGGCGCGGCTACGGAACGGGCACCCGATGGGACGGTGACCGCGCCGGTGCTGGCGTGGCCGGCGATCCTCCAGGTCAGGCCCGCGAGCGCGATGGCGACCGACACGACCACTGCCGCGGTGACGATGTCGAGCGCGGTGCGGGCCTGGCGTGGCGAGAGATCGGGCAAGCGGATCATGTCCGTCCGCCCTCAACGAACCCGTCGAGCGATGCAAGCGGAGACCGTTCGCCCGCCGCGAATACCTGAATGCGGACCTTGTCGATGGCCGCGTCGTCGGTGCGCGTACGAGCGACCTCGACCTTCCATCGCTGTCCAAGCAATTCGGTGTCGGTTGCGTTGGCGGCAGGGTCGGAAAGCTGGATTTCGGCAAGGCGGTTCTCGGCCACCCACATCGCGGCGGCGCGGCGCTCCATGCCGCGTGTCGAATCGATATGGCTCTCGACCGCACGGATCAGGCCGACCGTCGCGATGGCGAGCACGGCGAGGGCGACCAGCGCCTCGATCAGCGAGAAGCCCTGTTCGTCCTTCACGACGGGGTTTCTATTTTGGTCGCCACGGCGGTCATGCCGTCATAGCGCACGACCCATCTCTGCGCGCCGTTTTCGATCGTCGCGGTGAGCGGCTTGCCCCCGCCATCGACGCCGAGCACGATGGGCGGACGGGTGTCGAGCGTTACGACAATGCCGCCGGGGAGCGAGTGGAAGGCGAGCGCGTCACCGAGCGGGGCGAGTTTGCCATCGCGGCTGATCGCCGCGAAGCCATAGCCGTGACGTTCTGCGGTGAAGGCGATGACGCGGTCGCCGATCATCGCATCGTCGGCCGCGGCCTGAAGTCGCAGCGCGAGGCGGCGCGCTTCTGTCTCGACCGAGGGCGCGCGCGTCGCGGCGCCGACGCCAAGCGCGACGCCGCCCGCGGCAATGCCGATGATGACAAGCACGATCAGCATCTCGATGAGCGTCATGCCGCGCTCAGCGTTGCTGATCCGGTCCCCCCGCACGAAGCTTATCCGCCTTTGGCGTCGAGATCGGCGTCGAGGCCTTCGCCGCCTGGCCTGCCGTCCTTGCCGAGCGACTTGAGCTGAAAGCTGCTGCCGGTAGCGGAATAGACATAGGGGTTGCCCCACGCGTCGACCGGGGTCTCCGAGACATAGCCGCCATCGGGCCAGGTCGCAGGAACGGGAGGCGTCACCGGCTTTTCTGCCAGCGCCTTCAGCCCCTGTTCGGTCGTCGGATATTGCCCGTTATCGAGGCGATAAAGTTTGAGCGCACTCGACAGGCTGGCGAGGTTGGTCTGGGTCGTCGTGACCCGCGCCTGATCGGGGCGGCCGACGACGTTCATGGTGACCAGCCCGGCAACGATGGCGATGATGACGAGCACCACGATCATCTCGAGCAGCGTGAGGCCGGCTTCGGCGTATGGAACAGCGGTGCGGTGCTTGCCCTTGCGGGTGCCAACTGCCACGGTGTCATGGAACTGTTTCAAAACTATGCGCATCGCGGCCCCATGCGTCCTTCTCGTGAAAGCAATGTTACAACCAATGTATCCGGCGGAGCATCCATGACCGGCGAATCCGAGTCCGTTGCGGACATCCGCGCCGGCGGCGTTTGGGCGCTGTCGGGCGGGCGGGCGATCATAGCCGAGCCGGATGGTCCTGCAACCTTGCTGGTGCCGAGCGAATCGGTGCTGCTGATTGGCGTCGATCTGCCGTTGGGAAGCCATGCCAAACGGCTGGCGGCATTGCCGTTCGCAATCGAGGACCGGATCGCCGATCCGATCGAATCGGTGCATCTGGCGCTGGGAAGCGAGATCGCACCCAAGCGCTATCTGGTCGCGGTGGTTCGGCATGCGTTGATGCGCGAATGGGTCGGGATCGCGGAGGCCGAGGGACTCGGCCATGCGGCGATGGTGCCCGATTCGCTCGCGCTTCCGGCGCCCGATGAAGGCTGGTCGGCCGAGGCTGGCGAAGGCCGCGTGCTGGTGCGGGGAGCCGACGGAACCGGCTTTGCGGTGCCAGCGGCATTGGTGGGACAGGCCTGGGAAACGGCGGGCCGGCCCCGCATCTGGAACTGCGGCGTGGAGCCGATCGGCGAGCTGCCGCAGGAACCGCGCCCGGCTGGCGGCGGCGGACTGGCTGAGCGGCTGGCCAAACCCGCGGTCGATCTGCGGCAGGGGCTCTATGCGCGGCGCGGCAGTGGCGGGAGCAATTGGCTCAGGCGTCTCGGCTGGATTGCGGCAGCGGGGATCGCGGCGCATGTTGTGATTGCCGCCGCAGACACGTTGATGCTGCGTTCGATTGCCGACCGGCGCGCCGACGATACGCGCGCTGCGGTGGCCCAAGCGGCGCCGGGTGCGAATCTGGGCGATGATCTGCGCGTCAGTGTTGCCGACATGCTGCCTGCGCCGGGACCGGCGGGAAGCCAGTTCGTGCCGCTGATCACGCGTACCTCCAATGCGCTTGCGCCGCTCTCGAGTGCGGTGACGGCGCGGTCGATGCGGTTTGAGGGGAATTCGCTGGTGATGGAGATCGAGCCGGGCGAGCCAGGGCTGGCCGGCCGGGTGCGCGACGCGATGCGTGCGGCGGGAGTGAATGCCGAGGTTGCGGCCGGGCAGGATGGTGCGGTGCGCCTGACGGTGCGGGCATGAGCGGGCTCCGCATCACCCGTAGCCCGACGCTGGGCGCGTGGGGCGCGAAGATCGGCGGCTGGTGGGCAGGGCTGAGCGGGCGCGAGCGTTGGCTGGTAGGATCGCTGGGCGGGATCGTCGTTGCGCTGGCGCTGATCTTTCTGGTGGTGAAGCCGCTTCAGGCGGCGCGGGCCGAGGCGATTGCGGACATCCGCACCTACGAAACGCTGACTGCGCGGGTGCGCGCGGCCGGTGTGCTGACTCCGCAGGGCGCGAAGCCGCAGTTACGCGAGGGCACGCCGGGCGATGCGGCGCAGGCGGCGGCGAGCGAGGCGGGAATCGTGGCGAACATCGCGCAGAGCGAAGCCGGGCTGACCGCGCAGGTCGCCGAGGCCCCGTACGAGGGGGTGGTGGGATGGATAGCGAATGTCGAACGGACGACGCCGCTGCGCGCGCGCCGCGTCGATCTGCGCAAGGGCAGCGCAGCCGGGCGAGTGAGCGCGAGCGTGGAGTTCGCGCAATGAGCGCAGTTGCTGATCTGACGCTGCCGTACGGCTATGCGCGCCGCGCGGGTGTCGTGCTGCGCGCGAGCCCCGACGGGCTGGACTGCATCCATCGACCCGACGCGGCACTGGATGCGTTGCTCGAGGTGCAACGAATCGCACCCGCAGCGCGCTTCGTTGCGGTTGAGGATGCGGTGTTCGACCAGGCGCTGGCGGCGAGCTATTCGGGCAGCGCGGGCGCGGCGGCCGAGTTCGATCTGGGTGAAATGGATCTGGCGGCGCTGGCCGACAGCGCGGCCGCTGTCGACGACCTGCTCGACACGCGCGACGATTCGCCCGTTATCCGGCTGATCAACGCGCTGCTGCTCGAGGCGGTCAAGGAAGGCGCGTCGGACGTGCATGTCGAAACGCAGGAAAAGCGCGTCGTGGTGCGTTTCCGCGTCGACGGCGTGCTGCGCGACAAGCTGGAACCGCGGCGCGAGCTGGCACCCTTGCTGGTCAGCCGCATCAAGGTGATGGCCAAGCTCGATATCGCCGAGAAGCGCGTGCCGCAGGACGGTCGCGTGACGCTGCGCATCGGCGGACACGATGTTGACGCCCGCGTCTCGACCCTGCCGACTCAGCATGGCGAGCGGGTGGTGATGCGCCTGCTGGAAAAGGGCTCGCTCAAGCTCGACCTCGAGCATCTCGGGATGAGCGCGCGTGACCGTGAAGTATTCGCCCGGCTGCTCGAACGGCCGCACGGCATGCTGCTGGTCACCGGGCCGACCGGATCGGGCAAGACGACCAGCCTCTATGCTGCGCTTCAACGGCTGAACGACCGTAAACGCAATATCATGACGGTCGAAGATCCCATCGAATATGAACTTGCCGGGATCGGGCAGACTCAGGTCAACGCGCGGACGGGGATGACCTTTGCCCGCGGACTGCGCGCGATCCTGCGCCAGGATCCGGACGTCATCATGGTCGGCGAAATCCGCGATCACGAGACCGCCGAGGTCGCGGTGCGATCGGCGATGACGGGGCATTTCGTGCTCTCGACGCTGCATACCAACAGCGCTGTGGGATCGGTCACCCGGCTGATCGACATGGGGGTCGAGCGCTACCTGCTCGCGCCGATGCTGGTCGGCCTCGCGGCGCAGCGGCTGGTGCGGCGGCTGTGTCCGAGCTGTCGGCGCGAGGATGTCGCGAGCGAGGGCGATGCGATGCTGCTCGGCGGGGCGATCAAGACTGGCGAGCCGGTGTGGCGCGCGGCCGGCTGCGACGACTGCCACGGCGAGGGGTATCGCGGACGTGCGGGCCTGTATGAGGTCGTTCCCGTCGACGAACGCTTCCAGGCGATGATCCATGACGGCGCGTCCGAAGCTGAGATCGAAGCGCATGCGCGCAAGAGCAGTCCGGCGCTGCTCGACGATGGCGTGGCGAAGGTGAAGGCCGGGGTCACGACGGTCGAGGAAGTCGCGCGGGTTGTGAGGGAAGAGGCGTAACATGCTGCCACCAATGCAACCTTCGACCACGTCGGGGCAGGTGCCCGTGGGCAGTGTGGTGGCCTATGCCGGTGCACTGTCGACGCTGGCATATATGGAACAGACCGGATGGATGCTGTGCGACGGTCGCACGCTCGAAGCCGCGATGTATCCCGAACTCTTCGCCACGCTTGGGCACAGCCATGGCGGCGAGGGCGCATCCTTCGCGATCCCCGATTATCGCGACGTCGCGGGCGGACCACCGTCGGTCGGTTATCTGATCAAATTCACCTATGGCCTGGCGCGGATGGGCGCCCCCTACTGATATGGCTGCCTTCGCCTACACCGCCGCAGACAAAACCGGCGCATCGAAGAAAGGCTTGATCGAAGCGACCAGCGCCGCCGCGGCGCGCGCGATGCTGCGCGAGCAGGGGCTGCTGCCGCTGGCGGTGGACGCGGCGTCGGAGCGGCGTTCGATCGGAAGCATCCAGCTTCCCAAGCTTGGCCGGTCGGGGATGAGCGCGCGCGAGCTGGCGACGGCGACGCGGCAGATCGCGACCCTGGTGGGATCGGACATCCCGGTCGAAGAGGCGCTGCGGCTGGCGGCGAGCCAGTCCGAGGCGCAGCGTGTGTCCAGCATTTTGCTGGAGGTGCGCGCAGCGATCCTCGATGGACGCAGCTTCGCTAACGCGCTGGGGACGCATCCCAGGGTATTTCCGGAATTCTACCGTGCGTCGGTCTCGGCCGGGGAGTCGTCGGGCAAGCTGACTCAGGTGCTCGAGCATCTCGCCCGCTTCGTGGAGAACCGGCAGGCGAACGGCCAGAAGCTGCAGCTGGCGTTGCTCTATCCGGGGCTGCTCGCGACGGTTTCGCTGGGCGTGATCGTGCTGCTGCTGGTCTATGTGATCCCCGACATCGTTAAGGTGTTCGTCTCGCGCGGGACCGACCTGCCGTTGCTGACACGGGTGCTGATCGCGATTTCGGGGTTCCTGCAGGACTGGGGGCCGTACATCCTGATTGCCGGGCTGATCGGGTTCGTGGTGTTCGGGCGGTGGGCGGCAGTGCCCGCGAACCGGCTCAAGATCGATCGCGCGTTCACCGAACGCTGGCCGTTCCGCCGCTTCAGCCGCCAGCACAATGCGGCGCGCTTCGCCGGGAGCCTCGCAACGCTGGTGTCGAGCGCGGTGCCACTGGTCGAGGCACTCTATGCGGCGGCGGCCGTGACGCCCAACCGCTGGGTGCGCGAGCGGGCGCTGCACGTCGCGGCGCGGGTTCGCGAGGGCATCAGCCTGCGCGCGGCGATGGCCGAGGCGGGGGTGTTCCCGCTGATGCTGACCGCGATCGTTGCGTCCGGCGAGGCGAGCGGGCAACTCGGGCCGGCGCTGTCGCGCGCGGCGGACGAGCTCGACCGCGAGCTTGATGCGGTGACCAGTACGATGGTCGCGCTGGTCGAGCCGCTGGTGCTGTTGCTGATGGGGGGAATGGTGCTGATGATGGTGCTGGCGATCCTGCTGCCGATCATCAATCTGAACGATCTAGTGACGTTGTAGGGACGGAAAGGGCCTGCGATGCTGAGAAATGCACTTCGCTCGACGTTGCTCTGCGTGGTCGGGGTTGCGATCTTGAGTTGTGAAGGTGCCTCCGTATCGCCGGGGGAGGTACTCGGAAGCTACTGCGGTAGCAGAAATGCTGTCGAGTACAGGATGAGCCTCCTTGAGGGAGGCCGCTATGATTATTCTGTGGTTGGCCCGCGTGATTCGTTGAAGCCGAAGAGCGGCGAATACCGAACTTATAGTGCCCCGGTGGATCGCGTCGAGTTCAAGGCGTTGTGCCTGCAAGCCGGGGAATGTGGCGACTACCCGGCTGAGGTCCTGGCTGGCGAGCCGCTAAAACTGGTTGTTGAAGACATAGAGGGCGAGCCTCTCAGCCTTGCCAAATGCGACCCAAAGTTGAGCGATCACTGAGCGGGCCAGTTCCTGACGAGTACGCTGGCGCGTAACTGACCCGAAACCGTCAAGCTTTCGTGGTCGAATGCCGCCCGGCCGGATCGTTACCACGATGGAATCGTTACGGCTTCAGGCTGCCAAAGCAGCCGGCATTTGAGGAGGCTCTCATGACGAATCCCGCGATCATTCTCGTTCATGGCTTCTGGGGCGGTGCCGCCCATTGGGCGAAGGTGATCCCGGAGCTGTGGGCGCGTGGCTATACCGATCTCCATGCGGTCGAGATGCCGCTGACCTCGCTCTCCGACGATGCCGGGCGATTGCGGAAGATGATCGATCAGCAGGATGGGAACGTGCTGCTCGTTGGCCATTCCTATGGCGGCGCGGTGATCACCGAAGCGGGCAACGCGCCCAACGTCGCGGGCCTTGTTTATATCGCTGCCTTCGCCCCCGATGCGGGAAAAAGCCCCGGCGGCATTTCGCAGGCGGTTCCGCCGGCGGCGTTCGCCAATATCGCGCCCGACAGCGACGGCTATCTGTGGGTCAAGCCCGACCTGTATCATGAGAGCTTCTGTCAGGATCTGACAGAGGAGGAAGCACTGGTGATGGCGGTGACGCAGAAGGCGCCGGTTGGCGCGACCTTTGGCGATGCGATCAGCGACCCCGCGTGGAAGCATAAGCCGAGCTGGTATCAGATCTCGAGCGAGGATCGCATGATCAACCCCGAGAATCAGAAGACGATGTCGGCGCGGATGAAGGCGCGCAACGTCATCACGCTGGACGCGAGCCACGCGTCGCTGGCGTCGCGGCCGAAGGAAGTCGCGGGGCTGATCGTGGAGGCGGCGCAGGCGGTTTCCTAGGCCTGCCTATTTCTCTGTGCGAGCCAGCAGGTCGCGCAGATCCTGTTCCCAGAAGACCGCCCAGCTGTGCGTGCCATGGCCGCGCGTCTCGGCCGGCTCGGGGATCAGGCGGTAGCGGGGGTTGGGCTCCCGCTTCAATGCGGGTTCCGGTGCGTCTAGGCTGCGCGGATTGAGGAAATCGTCGGCCGAGTTGATCCACAACATCGACGCGGTGATCGCTTCGAGCCGGGGCCAGGGATTGTAGCTGCGCGAGGCATCGACCTGGTAGATCAGGTCGTTGGCGTCGAGACCGGCGATCGAGCGTTCGGCGCGCTCGCGGACATAGGCCGCCGCGGCATCGCGCGTGGGATATTGCTGCTGGAGGTACAGTGGCGCGCCACCGGCGACGAACAACATGCTCGCCGCGGTGCGCAGGCCCTGTGCAGGCTGCGCCGTATAGTCGCCATTGGCCCAGGCGGGATCGGCCTTGATCCCGTCGATCAGCAGCTGCCGCCACATGCGGTTGAGGCCGGCGATCTCGATCGGCTCGCAGGCGAGCGGCATCAGTGCGCGGGCGAAATCGGGGTGGGTTTCGCCCCACACGAAGCTGTGCATGCAGCCCATCGATGTGCCCATGATCAGGCGCATGCGGCGGATGCCGAGTCCTTCGGTGAGCAGCCGGTGTTGTGCTGTGACCATGTCGTCATAGTCATAAGCGGGGAAGCGCATGCGCAGGCCGTCCGACGGCCTGGCCGAGCCGCCATGGCCGAGATTGTCGGGCAGGATGATCCAGTAGCGGGTAATGTCGAGCGGCTGGCCGGGGCCGTAGAGCCGGTCGGCGAATTGCGGCTGAAGGAACTGCGCGC
>CAZBYE010000020.1:0-7670 GCA_964496045.1 uncultured Stakelama sp. | reverse complement strand
GTAGTCGCGCAGACGCTCGATCGATCGCGCCCGAAGCGTCGCGGTGCGGCTTGCCGAGTGTGCGATAGTGGATGCGAACGCTGGGGAGCGTGGTGCCGTCGTGGAAGCGGAACTTCGCGATCTCGAAATTCGCTTCCTGCACCGGCCAGCGGGGCGCCGGGGTCTGCGCGGCTAGCGGAGCCGCGACGAACAAGGCTGCAATCGCAGCTGCCAGCCCGCGCATCGTCACATCGCTCCTTCGATCGTCGCGCCGGCGGGCATGCCGGTGAAGGGGAGGATGCGCGCGCCATCGGGTGTCATGTGAAGGCTGAGCTTTCCGTCTTCGGCCAGCGTCGCGTCCATCAGCACCTGGCGACGTTGTGCGGCCGGGACGATGCGGATGCGGGTGGCGGCACCGACCTTCTCGGCGCTGAGCAGCAGTGCAGGGACTGTGGTTGCCGTGCCGCCCTGTTTCGGGGTGCAGGTGCTGGGCTCGGTGGTGAGCTTGCCGTCGATCGCCTGATCGCCGCCGCCGATCGCGATCCGGGCGAACTGAAGCTGCATCACGAGATTGCAGGTGAAGGGCAGGTTGGGCTGGAGCGCCTGAAGCACCGAGCTGTGTGCGCTGCCGCTGACATCGTCGAGTATGGTGCGGCCGAATCGCATAAGGCCGCGGCCGCCCATATCGGTGTCGGGGCCGGTCGCTTTCCAGTCGGCGGCGAAGGCAAAGGAGGTGAGCGAGCGCAGCGGTGCCCAGTTCCACTCGAACTTGCTGCCGCCGGCGATACCGACCTCTCCGTTCCAGACGGTACCGGCGACACCGGTGCGCCACGGCCGGTTCTTGAGGAACACGCTGGCGGGCATCGTCGCGAACATCGCCAGCGCATAAGCGGCTATGCCCAGCACGACGAAGACGGTAAGACGCCGCCGTGCCGACCAAGACGCCAATCCGGACACCGGCGTTTCACCGCCGCGATGTGTTGAAATCAGCCCTGTTGCTGCCGCCGGCATTGCTTGCGAGTCCCTCTGTTCTCGCCGCTTCCGTGCAGGACAAGAAGCCCAAGCGCGACAAGCGGCAGGTGGCAATGTTGCTGCCGCTGAGCGGGCCGCGCGCCGCGCTGGGCCTTAGCATGCGGCAGGCGGCGTTGCTCGCGGATTCTGGGCCGGAAATCACCGCCTACGACACCGGCGGGACCGCGGAGGGCGCGGCGCTGGCGGCGCGCAATGCGCTGAAGGCCAAATCGGCCATGATCCTGGGTCCGGTGACGGCCGAGGAGATGAGCGCGGTGGCCCGCGAGGTCGCCGGGACGATTCCGGTCGTGGCGTTCAGCAACAATGCGGTGGTGCGGGGCCCGGGAAGCTGGGTGTTCGGCATCACACCCAGCCAGGTGACCAGCGCGATCCTGCGCTATGCCCGGTCGCGCGGGATCAAGAATGTCGTGGTGATCGACGACGCGTCGCCGTGGAGCGCGGCGGCGGCGCTGGCGGCCGGCAAGGTGCAGGGCGAGATCGGCATCGACGTGCGGGTGCTGACGGTGAGTGATGGGCAGCCCTTGCCCGCCGCAGGGGATGCGCCCGACGCGGTGCTGCTGCCCGGCAGCGGCGAGGCGGTGCTGGCGGCGGCGCGCAACCTCAAGCAGACCGGCATCCAGTTGCTGGGCACGGTGCAGGCGCTGGATCACCGGCCTGCTTCACTCGAGGTGCTGGACGGCGCGTGGCTGGCGAGCCCCGATCCAGCGGCGTTCGGGCGCTTCGCCGGAGAATTTCGTGCGCGGCATGGCGGCGATCCGGGCGCGTTGGCAGCTCTGGCCTATGATGCGGGCGGGATCGTCAAGGTGCTGCGGGCCAAGGGCGAGATCAGTGAGAAGGCGCTGCTTGCCGAGGCGAACTATCCATGCGTCACCGGCAATGCCCGCTTCCGCAGCGACGGCAGCGTGGCGCGAGAGCTGGCGATTCTGATGGCCGGGCCGCAGGGCTATGAACCGGTCGCGGTGAGCCTGGGGGCGTGAAACCGGCGACGGGAGAGGAGGGGTTCACCCTTCTTGAACTGATCATTTCAATGGGCCTGTTCGCGCTGATCGCTGTGGCCGGGCTTGGGCTGCTCGACAGCGTCCTCAACGTTCAGGGACGGACCGACGCGCGGCTGAGCCGGCTGAGCGACCTTCAGCGCGCGATGTTCGTGGTTCAGAGCGACCTCGACCAGATCAGCCGCGGCGCGGTTTCGGGCGGCGGAAACGGCATTGCGTTTACCCGGATTGCGGGCGGCATGGGCGGACCGCCGGTGCCGGTTCGCTATGACGCGGCGCAGGGCGCGCTGGTGCGATCCGCGCCGCAGCCGCAGTTGCTGCTGCAGGGCGTGGCGGAAGCGAAATGGCGCTTTCGCGACGGAGGCCGCTGGGTCGATCGCTGGCCGGTGTCTGAGGAGCGCAAGGACGAATGGCCGCGCGCGGTTTCGGTCGAGATGCAGGTGGGCGGCGTGCCGGGGCCGGAAGGCGCGTTGCGGCGGGTGGTCGTGCTGCCCGATCAGCCGAAGGACAAATGATGAGGCGGCGGCGCGAAGAGCGGAGGGGGGATGAGCAGGGTATGATCCTGGTCAATGTCCTGATGTTCGTGGCGATCGCGAGCGGGCTGGTGCTGTTGATGATCAGCCGCGAGGAACTGGCGCTCGACCGCTCTTTGCGTGGGCGTGAGGCAGCGCGGGCAGCGGCGATCGTGCGCGGCGGCGAGCTTTCGGCGATCAGCGCGCTGCGGAAGGATGCGCGGGAAGCGCCCGAGGTGGATCATTCCGGCGAGCGCTGGGCATCGATCGGTGCAAAGGGCGTTGCGATCGACGGGGGCAGCTTCGATCTGGCGGTGAGCGACGCGGAGGGACGGTTCAACGTCAACGCGCTGCGCAGCGGCGAGGTGGCGCCGGTGCTGATCTTCCAGAAGCTGGCGACGATCGCCGGGCTGGATGAGGTGCAGATGACGCAGGCCATCGCCTATGTGCGTTCGCAAGGCCCGGTGACCGATGTGCGGCCGATCCGGTTGCTGCCGGGGGTGGATCAGGACGCCATTGCGCGGCTGGAGCGCATGGTGACGGCACTTCCGGGCAATACGCAGATCAACCTCAACGCAGCCGATCAGGAACTCCTCGCGATCCTGTTCGACGACCCAATTGTCGCCGAACGGCTGGTCGCGATCCGCAAGCGCAACGGACAGATCACCTTGCGCGACCTGTCCGACCAGAAGGTGACACAGCCGCCCGGCACCGCGTTTCGGTCGGGCACCTTCTGGGTACGAGTGCGGGCGACGATCGGCGATACGGCGCAGGACGGCGCGACGCTGATCCAGCGCAAGCGCGAGGAGGACGGCACCGTCGAGGTGTTGCCGGTGGCGCGCTGGCGCAACGCCGCGGTGCCGCCCGAGGCACCGGTAGTGGGCGGCTGATCGCGCGGAAAGTCCCAAAGGTCACACTGCCACGCGTGCGCGAGCCGGCACCGGTTGACATAGTTGACACAAACACGCGGTTTCTTGGCGTGGTGTCAGGCACAGGTTCGACGAGTCAAAGAGCGGGCGGGCTGGCCGCCGCCGCCGCCGCCGCCGCCGAGATCGGATCAGGCGAAATCCAACATTGCAAGCGATCCGTCGCATCGCCTCTTGAAATTGATGATATACCATATCATTTGAGCCGCGAGTAACCTGGAGTGGCGTGATGCGGGCGATGATCGGCAAGTGGTTCGACGGATTTGGGGTGGGGGCGTCGGTGCTGTGCCTGGTGCATTGCCTGGCGCTGCCGCTGCTGATCGCGGCACTGCCCGCCATCGCAGGGCGACTCGATCTGGGCGAGGGCTTCCACCTCGGCGTGCTGCTGTTCGCGATCCCGACGAGCAGTTTCGCGCTGATCGAGGGCTGGCGGCGGCATCGTGGCGTCGCGCCGCTGTTCGTGGGCGGCGCAGGGCTGGCGCTGATGGCTGCGGGGCTGGCGTTCGAGAGCTGGGTTGCGATGGAGACGGGCGTGACGGTAGCCGGCAGCCTGCTGCTGGCCGGAGCGCACGTCTCGAACTGGCGGCGGCGGGTTAGCCTGGTTCGGGCGGGATGATGCCGGCAGCGCGTTGCGATAGCGGCCGTTTCTCAAGCGCGGCGAGCGTGTCGACGATGATCCGGTGCGTATCGCCCACTTCTTCAAACAGCGCGCGGTAGATTTCCGAAATCCGGTCGCTGTAGGCATTGACGCTGGCCAGCTGTGTCCGGCCCTTGTCGGTCAGGCGAAACAGCTTGCGCCGCGCGTCCGCCGGGTCCGGGTGCTGCGTAATCAGGCCCAGCCGAAGCAGGGCGGGAATCTTCTGTGTGACAAGCTGGTGCGAATGACCCAGCGTGCGCGCGAGTGCGGCGGCCGAGGCTTCGCCCGCTTGTTCGAGCGCGACAAGCAGCGAACAGGACCGGACCGGGACGACAATCCCCGACGCGTCGAACAGCTCGCGCGTCTGTTCCTCGATCCGCATGCTCAGCATTTCGCTAAGCCGGCCGAGGAACGAGATATCGTTCAGATCACTCGAGTCGCGCATAGCTTTGGGTCGTTCCATCGCGGTTGATACGTTCGATCGCCGCGATCTTCCGCCCCTTGCGCGCGACGCGCAGGCGGAAATCGCTGACACCCTCGATCGCGAAAAGATCGCGACCGAGCGGTTCGAGCGCAAGTCGCAAACGTTCCCGCCAGACATAGGAGGGTTTGCCGTCGACCAGTTCGATCCGGCGCCCTTCGTAGCGGCCGGCGAGCTGCTTCAGCTCCGCGGAAGGGAGCTGGATGGGTTTGGCACGCGCGGCGAGGATTGGCGCGAACCAGTCGACCTCGGCCTGCCGCGCGGGGTCTGCGCGGGCGAGATCGGCGAGCGCGAGGCGGTGCGCGACCGGGATCGCATCGGCGGAAGCGACCGGGTGATCGGGCGTGACTCCCTTGCCCTCGAAGTCGCCGTGATCGACCGGGTCGCGGATCTGGCCGATCGGAACCTGCACGAAGAAATCGGCATTGACCGGACGACGATCGACAGGATGGGCGCCTCCTGCGGTTCGTTCGCCGACGAGCGTCGCGCGGCCGAGTTTCCTGAGGCTGTAGGCGAACCACTCCGCAGCGGAGAAGGATGTCGATCCCGTCAGGATATAGACCGGCTTTCCGGTGAGGCGACCCGCAGGAAGCGCGGGCAGCACCCATTGGCCGCGTTCGATCCGGCGGCCATCCTCGTTGTAATAATAGTCGAACAGCTCCTGATCCTTGTCGCCGCGGAACAGCTGGCTGGCGAGAAGCTGGGCCATCTCGAGATGGCCGCCATTATTGTAGCGCAAATCGTAGATGACCGCGTCGCTGTTCTCGATGAAGCGCATGGCGGCGGCTGCCGCGTCATAGCCGAGCTCGGGGTCGGCGAAATGCGAGAGGCCGACATAGGCGATGTTGCCTTCGAGCCGACGCAGATCGGTGAAGCCGAAATTCTGGCGCGCCTCGTCGCGGCGCTCCTGCTCGCGCAATGCCGCGGCCCGAACCGGATCCTTCTTTGCGGCGTATTCAGCGGCGAAACCGGGATCGACGCCGACAAAGAAGTGCAGGTCGCCGCTCGCCGCGACCAGATCCTCACTGAGTGCCCGGGCCAGCGCCGTCTTGTCCGACGCGGCGTCATATTTGCCTGCGTCGAGGTGCGCTTGCAGTTTCGCGGCGATCCCCTTTGCCTTGTCGACGAACACGTAATTCGTCTCCAGCGCAGCGCCGAGCTGTTCGACCACCTTGCGCTTGTCGGCAGCGGTCAGCGGCGCCTCGTCGGCTGCGGCGACGCTCAGCAGCCAGGCGGTTGCAGCCAACAGAGCAGTTCGCATTCTTTTCGCCATCCGACCAACCCTTTACACAATATATTGTGCAATATGTTGTATAAATCGGGCGGGAGCAAGCGACCAGTTGGCGGGCAGGGTTTTCGATCAGGGCTGGCAAGCTCACCCGGTGAGGCCATTGACTTAGTGAGTGGCATTTATATATCGCGTTATATATCCCGTTATTGGAGGCGTTGTGTGAAGGACGTGGTGGAGCAGATGGGCGCGGCCTTTCTGGGCAGCCGGCTCAAGCGGCTGGGCGAGCGGATGCAGGCGGGCGCGGCGCGGATCACCGCAGATGCCGGATTGCCCGTGCAGCCCTCGCATATGCAGTTCCTTGCGGCGCTCGATGGTCAGGCGCTGACGATCGGTCAGCTGGTGCAGGCCGTCGGGATCAGCCAGCCGGGGGTGACGCGCGCGATCGGCCAGTTGGTGGAGCTGGGTATCGTCCAGTCCGAGCTGGGCGAGGACCAGCGGCAGCGCACGATTTCGCTCACCCCGGCCGGGACCAGCGTGCTGGCGCGCGCGCGGCTTTATGTGTGGCCGCAGGTGGAGGAAGCCGTCCATGCGCTGTTCGGCGGGCGGGCGGACGCGTTCGTCGAGCGGATCACCGAGCTGGAAGCGGCGCTGGAGGCGACTCCGCTCGATCTTCTGGCGAGCCGGTCCAGCCCCGCGGTGCTGACGATCCGCGAATATAGCGACGATCTTGCCGGGCATTTCCACGACATCAACGCCGCGTGGATCAATGCGATGTTCCGGCTCGAGCCGATCGATCGCGAGGTGCTGGAGAACCCGCGCGCCAAGATCGTTGATGCGGGCGGTGTGATCCTGTTCGTCGAGGCGAAAGGGCTGGGGATTGTCGGCACCTGCGCGCTGCTGAAGACGGGGCCGAACAGCTACGAACTGACCAAGATGGGTGTGCGCGAGTCGGCGCGCGGCCTTAAGGCAGGCGAGTTTCTGCTGGCTGCGGCGATCGAGCGGGCGGCGTCGCTGGGTGCCGACCCGCTCTATCTGCTCACCAACACCAAGTGCGCGGCGGCCATCCACCTCTACGAGAAGCTCGGCTTCCGGCACGATGCCGGGATCATGGCGACGTACGGCGCGCTTTATGCGCGGTGCGACGTCGCCATGCGCCATGTTGCGGGCGGCGGCTGACCGCCGCCCGACAGCTTAGAGGATACCCGGCAGGTCCAGCCCCATCTCGGTCGCGCAGTTGCGGGCGATCTCGTAGCCCGCATCGGCGTGGCGCATGACGCCGGTGGCGGGATCGTTCCACAGGACGCGCTCGAGGCGCTTGGCGGCTTCGGGGGTGCCGTCGGCGACGATGACCATGCCCGAATGCTGCGAATAGCCCATGCCGACGCCGCCGCCATGGTGGAGCGAGACCCAGGTCGCGCCGCTCGCGGTGTTGAGCAGGGCGTTGAGCAGCGGCCAGTCGGACACGGCGTCGGAGCCGTCCATCATCGCCTCGGTCTCGCGGTTCGGGCTGGCGACCGAGCCTGAGTCGAGGTGATCGCGGCCGATGACGACCGGCGCTTCGAGCTCGCCGTTTGCGACCATCTCGTTGAACGCCAGCGCGAGGCGGTGGCGGTCGCCGAGGCCGACCCAGCAGATGCGCGCGGGCAGGCCCTGGAACGCGATCCGCTCCTTCGCCATGTCGAGCCAGTTGTGGAGGTGGTGGTTGCCCGGGAGCAGCTCCTTCACCTTCTGGTCGGTCTTGTAGATATCCTCAGGATTGCCCGACAGCGCGGCCCAGCGGAACGGGCCGATGCCGCGGCAGAACAGCGGGCGGATATAGGCGGGGACGAAGCCGGGGAAGGCGAAGGCGTTCTCGACGCCCTCGTCCTTGGCGACCT
>CAZBYE010000019.1:0-24695 GCA_964496045.1 uncultured Stakelama sp. | reverse complement strand
ACCACCTGCGCCTGATTGGTGCCGTTCGCACCGGCGAGCGTCTCGCCGATCACCTCGACATAGACCTCCTTGGAATCGGTGTACGCGACATTGCCGCTCTTCCGCGTGAAGGCCGGTTCGACCAGGAACACGTCGAGCCATTTGGCGACAGGAACGTTGGTCGATTTGCCGTGCAACGTCAGCGCTCGGCAGTTGAGGACGGCGATCGAAATGCGACGCCGGTCACCCTCTGTGCCGGGGGTCAGCCCTGTCCGGCCGGTCGCAGGATGCCCGAAGCCGGTCGGCTGAGCTCCGTTGCCATTACCGTTGCCGTTGCCGTTGCCATTGCCATTGCCATTGCCATTGCCGCCCCCCAGTCCCTGGGCGATCGAGATGCCATAGGACTGTCCGCCCACGGTGATCGCCGTGTGCGTCATCTCCCATTTGTAGACATCGTAGCGCGACGCGCTGGCTGACAGTCCGGTCGCGCCGGTCCATGCGCCCGAACCGCTGAGCTTGTAGTTCACCCGGAAATAGGCGTCGCGGTCCCAGCTGCCGGTGCCCATCGTTCCGCACTGCGCCGACGATGCGACCGCGTGGCACAGGTCACGCGGAAAACCGATGATGTCAGGGTCGGCACTACCGTCCGCCGCGAGCGCCGCCGCGCTGGTCGGGCGATAGGGCCGGCTGGACTCGCCCCATGTGTCGTTCGAGCAGCTTGCCGCGTTGTTCGAGGTGCAGACCAGATCCTTGCGGCTGTTGCTCGACGGCGAACAGGTGCCCCCGCCCTGCGACGGACAGGTCTGGTTGCCGTTAGCGAACACGTCGAACCGGGTATTGAGCGCCGACAGCACCGACGCGCTCATTCCGGTCTTGGTCGTGACGCCCGTCAGTGGTGAGCAATTGCCCGGCGGCTTGTTGTAGCCAAGCGCCGCCGCGAGATCGCTCGCGCCATTGCCGACACTGGATTCGAGCCAGCCGAAATTGCCCGGCGCGTCGGCATTGCCGGTGATCAGCTTCAATCCGACGCCCACCGCCGGGCTGAACCCCAGCAGCTCGTCGCCGTTGTTGAGCGGCTCGGACGGGTTGCACACCATCACCGGCGGGACGTTGCAGATCGCGGTACCGACACCTGCAGACGCCGAAGCGCTGATCGCTCCGGAATTGAGCGCACCCACGATCGGCGTCAGCGCATAGCGCGCCGTGCGTGCGCCAACGGTGACCTGCACGAAATGCGAGTCCGTATCGCCGGTCGCCGCGGTCCGCGCGCTGTCGCTGAAGGTCGAGTAAAAGGCGATCGTCGGCACCGTCACGGTGCGGTCGAGCCCGTCATTGGCGAACAACGCACGATTTGCGATCAGGCTCTGCGCAGCCGAGGTCGCTCTGCTCTGCGCGCCGGTCAGCCCGTCGAGCTGCGACGCCGCGGCAAGCGCAGCCTGATCCGCGGCGCCCTGAAGTTCGGTGTCGAGGCCCGCGAGCCGCGCATAGTCGAAGGCAAGCCCCGCCGCGCCGACCAGCCCGAACAGCGATACCGCAACGATGGGGGCGACCGCGCCGCCCTCGTCCCGCAGCAGATCGCGGAGGGTGCGCATCGCCAGCCGCGCCTATTTCGGCGGCCCGCCCGCACCGCTCGCGGTGCCGGTGGTCGAAACTGCTGCGGGCTTTTTGACTTCTCCCTTGCGATAGCGTTCGGCTGCGGCCGCGGCGCGCGCGCCCGAAGTCAAGATGGGCGCGTCGTCGTCCACGACCGGGCCGGGATCGATAACGTGGAGCGCCTGATTGGCGCGGATCGTATCGCCCAGCCCCGTGTCGATCGGTGTGCAGGCCGCGAGCGCGAGGGCCGGCAGCAACGCGAAGCGGCGGATCATGTCCATGCTCACTTCCTCATCTCATAGCCGGAGGGGGCGTCATCGGGCAGCACACGCGCCGGGGGCTTGACCTTCTTCGTTTCGGGCGGCGGCGCATGGGGATCGAGCGGGTTGATCCCCACCGCGCGATCGGTGCGTCCGAACCCGAACAGATCGCCCTCGCTCGGCGGCAATACCCGGTCCGTCGGCATCGCCAGCTTTTCAGCGCTTACCGGCTTCACCAGCCGCGGCGTCACGATGATGACCAGTTCGGTCTCCTGCTTCTGGAAGCCGGTCGAACGGAAGAGCGCGCCGATGATCGGGATCGATCCCAGTACGGGGAACTGCCGCACCGTATCCTGGAAATCTTTGCGCAGCAGGCCGGCGATCGCAAAGGACTGCCCATCGCGCAGCTCCAGCGTTGTCTTCGCGCGCCGGGTCTGCAGGCCGGGCACGGTCAGCCCGTTGATCGTCACCGATGCCGACGGATCGATCGAGCTTACTTCAGGCGCGACCTCCAGATTGATCACGCCATCGTCCAGAACCGTTGGCGTAAAGGCCAGGCTCACGCCGAATGGCTTGAACTCGACGGTGATCGTCGACCCGCCATTGCCGGTACCGCTGGCCGAGCTCTGCGCGACGGGCACGGGGAACTCCCCACCCGCCAGGAACGAGGCGGACTCGCCCGAGAGCGCAATCAATGTCGGCTCGGCCAGCGTGGTGACCACGCCCTTTCGTTCGAGCGCATCGAGCGCGGTGACGATGTTCAGTGATCCGATGCTGTAGCGCGCCGCACCGATGCCGAATGCTTCAAGGATCCCCGGCAGGTTGACGATCGGCCGGCCGCCCTGATCGGTGAGGATCGTGGTCTGGGGTGCTGTATTGCCGGTGCCGCCGCGGAAACCGCCTGAGAAGAAGGCGTTGTTGAACCCGAACTGCTTCGCCGCGGTGCGATTCATCTCGGAGAAGCGCACCTCCAGCATCACTTGCTGCGCCGCGCCGACGCTGAGCAGATTGACGACCTTGTCACCGGCAAAGGTCGCCGCGATCTGCTTGGCGCGATCCGCGGCCGGGCCGGAGGAGACGGTGCCCGACAGCACCACCGAATCCCCCGACGCGCGTACCGCGATCTTCTCGTCGGGCATCAGTTCGGACAATTGCCGCCGCAGCGACACGACATCGGCACCGACCGAAACGTCGATCACCGTTATCAATGTGTTGTTGCGGTCATAAATGGTCAGGCTCGTCGTCCCCTGCTTCTTGCCGAGCACATAGACCGACCGGGTCGTGAGCGGGACGACGTCGGCAATCTCCGGATTGCCGATCAGCACCTTGGTGAAAGGCCGGTCCGCCACGACGACCTGACTCTTGTTGACCGGCACGACGATCTCGCCCGCGGACATGTCCGGCGCCGGGACGACACCCTGCGCCTGTGCAGGCAACGTCAGCGGCGCAGCGCACAAAGCCACTGCGATCAGCCGTCCCGCCAAGCGGGTTTTGCGATCAGAACCCGGCATAGCGCCCCACCTCATAGCTTTTGTCCTGCGTGCCCCGGACCACTTCGACACGGTCGCCCGCAGGAATTGTGGCGGCGCGCGGCTGTGGTGCGCGCGTCTCGCGCGTCCGCACGGGCGCAGGGCCGGCCGGCCGAAGAGGCTGCGGCCGGTTATAGCCACCGACATATGCGCCATCGCGCAGATCATCGACGCTCACCGTCTCGACCACCGGATTGGGTTCACCGGTGACAGTGCGCAGCACCAGGCTCAGCGTCCCGATCTGCTGCGCAAGCGCCAGCTTTTGTGAATCGATCTGCGACACTTCAAGCGTTGCAGTCTTGCCGACCATGGGCTTGTCGGCGTTGTCGTTCGCGTCCTGATCGATCGCGATCACGCGCACCTTCTGCAACAACACGTCCGTGATCTGGCCGGTATTGCCGGTCAGATCGGTGGGCGTGCGCGTCACCAGCACATCGACGACGTCGCCGGGGAGTACAAAGCCGGCGACACCCGCCACCTCGTTCACCCGCACCGCGGCGGCGCGCATGTCGGGCTTGAGCACTGCGGAGATCGTCGCGCGGCCGCCCTCGCCCGCCAGCTTGGGGCGCAGGATCGGCTCGTCCGTGAGCATCGGGCGCAGCGCAACGCGCGGCTTGCCCATTGGAAGCAGTTGTTCAAGTGAGTGGAAGGCACCGGCAGGAACCGAGTCCGCGGGCCAGTCGATCAGGCGAACCTTGTCCGCAGTAATCTGGGTACCGAAATCGATCGGCACGCGCGCCACGACGACTTTTCGAGTTCCCTGGCTGCTTTGCGTTTGCGCCTGTTCGACACGGCCCAAGTAAGTATTCGCAAGAAATACTGCCGCCAGCCCAACAACAATCGCAATCGCAAGCATGATGATCGACTGATTACGCATAGCCCCCGGCCTCCATCACGGGAGGGGACCGTCCCTTGGGACGGCCCCCAGGGGGTGCATCAGCAGACGCCGTTGACGCTGTTCTTGATGCAGTTCGAAGCCTCGTTCATGGCCTTGCTCACCGAGTCACCCAGCTGCCAGGCCGCAAGCGCGATCCCCGTGCCGACGATTGCCAGGATGAGCGCGTATTCCGCGGCAGAGGCGCCGCTTTCATCGTTCCACAGAGCCTTGATCATGGTCATCTCACGTCTCCTCAGCGGACCCGTGTCACAGCGGATCTGGGCCGCTCCACCTTCATCAATCCGGTCTGCGGCGACGCCCTCCCGTTGGATCGTCGAAGCGTCGCTGCATACCGCACAATCGATTAGGAGCTTCGCCCACAGGCAAGTCAATAACTAAAAATTTACTATATAATTCAACATCTTGTCACGTATTCTCGTTAACTATATTTGTAAAAATCATTACATCTCAATATGTTAATAATGCACCATATTCGACCGTTCCACAGTGCGATGTCTTCTTTTTTGGTCAAAATGTGTACCCGATCAACACAGGGCGGCCCAATTTGTAACTAAAGATATAGGATATTACTATACGAAACGGTCACTTCATTATCAAAATCCAGCAGATGATTTCATCGTTACATGTTTAGGATATAGTTCAAATCGACTCGGGCGAGGAGGAACAGGTTGAGCGTCACGGATAAATCCGAGTCGCAAGTAGCGCCGGGTGACCTGTTTCTGCTTATTGCCGCTGCCTTCACGGCCTTTGCTTTTGCGCTGGTCATGTCCTCTGCGCTGGCAGACGGCGATACCGGCTGGCATATTGGTGCGGGCAGGTGGATCCTCGAACATGGTCAGGTCCCGCGCACCGACCCCTTCTCATTCAGCGCCGCCGGCCGCCCATGGATGGCGCACGAATGGCTGAGTGAGGTCGTGATGGCCACGGCGTGGTACGCGGCAGGCTGGCGGGGTATCATGCTGTTGTTCGGGACGGCGGCGGCGACGCTCTATGCGATGCTCGCGCTGCACTTGCGCAAGTGGATGACGCCGGGCGCCGCGGCACTGACCCTGCTCTACGTTTCTGCAGCCCTGCTGCCCGCTTATCTCGCGCGGCCGCATATGCTCGCGCTTCCGCTCCTCGCCGGGTGGATGCTGCTGATGATCAGAGCAGGCGAACAGGATCGCGCGCCTTCGCTTTGGCTGGGGCTTCTGATGCTCGTCTGGGTCAATGCCCATGCCAGCTTCATCGTAGGCATTGCCATCGCCGGCGCCTTCGGTCTCGAAGCGCTGATCGATGCGCCACGCGACCGCCGCTGGCGGGTCGCACGCGACTGGGGGCTGTTCGGCGCCGTCCTGCTGCTCGCGGGACTGTGCAATCCGGCCGGGGTCCACGCCTATGAATATCCTTTCTACGTCAGCCGGCTTGAGCTGCTGAAATATATCAGCGAGTGGAATCCAGCTTCGTTCGGTCAGATCTCGATCTTCGAGATCGTCCTGCTCTCGACGCTGTTCTTCCTGCTGGCGCGACCGGTTCGGGTGCCGGTGATCCGCCTGCTGATGCTGCTCGGTTTCCTCCACCTCGCGCTCGAGCATATCCGTCAGCTTGCGGTGCTCGCTGTCATCGCCCCTATCCTTCTGGCCGAGCCGATAGGCCGCGCCTGGGGGAACGAAGCCTCCCTCCCCCGCCCGCCGCTGTTGAGGAGCATTCGTGTCGACGCGGTCCAGCTGCGGCCGTTGCTCGCTACCGGGCTGCTGCTGTTTGCCGGGATGCTCGCGCTGCGGCTCGCAATCCCGTTTGATCGGCCCGAGAGCCGTGGCGTTCCGCAATCCGCACTCCGCGCATTGCCGCCGGATCTCCGTACAAAACCGGTGTTCAACGAGTATAGTTTCGGCGGGCTACTGGTGCTGGAGGGGATCCGTCCATTCATTGACGGTCGGTCGGATATGTATGGCGACGCCTTCACCACCGACTATTTCGAGATGTCGCGCGGCGATATCGCACGATGGCGCCGGGCCGATGCGCGATGGCAATTCGCGTGGACGATCCTGCCGCCCGATAATGCGCTTGTCACGCAGCTCGACAAGGAGCCGGGCTGGCGCCGGATTCATGCCGACAAATGGGCGGTGATCCATGTCGCCGATGCCCGGCGCGGGGCCGATCTCAGGCAGGCACGCGACAACGATAGGTCAGGTTCACCCGCTTCGACAGGATCAGATAGGGGAGCCAGATCGCCACGCTGATCAGCACTTTCTTGAGGTTGCCTTCCAGCAATCCGCCCAGCGGTGCCGCAACGGCCGGGGGCAGATCGGTCAGCGCCCCCATGACGCGCGCGATCCCGACCTGCATCGCGATGTCGACGATCCACGCGGCGACGAGGAAGCGCGGGAAGCTCGGCACATGCCGAAGCGCCAGCACCGCAGCGAATGCGTACATGCTGGTCATCACCACCACGTCGAGCAGCATCAGCTGGCGGAGCAACAGGAACCACCCCGGCGCGTCGGCGGGCAAGGCCGGGATCGCGGTCAGGAACTCGAAGGCACGCAACGGGATGTTGAGCAGGATGCCGACCACCAGCGAGGCCATGAATCCGGTGGCGCCAAACAACGGCAGCGATCGCGCGGCGACCGGATCGACATCACGCCACCGCCCGATCCGGCTGAACCGGTATCGCGATTGGGGTTGCAGCATGTCCTTGCGGAACCAGCTGAGTCCGAGGAACATCATCACCATCGGTGCCGCGACGAGCAGCGAATAGGAGAGCAGGTTGGGCACGAACACCCCCTCCATATCCCCGCTCAGCGACATGCGCAGGCCACTGGCGAGCGCCGCCGCGGCAGCCCACAGCAGCGCGAGCGCCGGCAGATCCACTTCAAGCCGGCAGATCAGCGCTGCGCTTCGTGCGGTCAGGCGATGGCGTAACTTCTGCTTCATGCGCGGTACCCGGTCGTCTCCATGCACGATCCCGCCACCAATCTAGACGAACGATCTTCCAGGATGGTTAACTCCCTTTCATCGGGGAACGCATTGGGGGCCGAATTCATGAACGCGGATCTAGTTCCCGGAGGGACAGGAACAAAGGGCACCGTAACGACGGGCGAGACCGGCAGCCTCCACCGCGCGGCGAGCCGCGTCCGGCGCGCGTTCGATCGTGCGTTCGATGGTGCAGACGGTGGCCGCGCGGTGGTGGTGGCCGCACGACTGCTGCTCGTGCTCATCGCCATACCCCTGTCGTGGAGCGCCCGGATCGAGCCCGATACCTGGCACCGCGCTGCACAAACAATCCTGCTCGCCTATGGCATCGTTGCGGCCGGTTTCCTCGTCGCACACATGTTTCTGTGGCTCATCGATTATTGGCTGCGCAAGCTCGCCGCCCCGATCGATCTGGCGATGTGCAGCATGATGCTGGTGCTCGCGGTCATGGCACCCGCCCTCTATTTGCCCTTTGTCTGGTTCACACTGGCCGCAGCGCCGTCGCGAAAGGCGCTGCTGATCCGCTTGCTTCTGCTCGATCTGATGATCTTGCTGGCAGAAGCCGGCGCGACCTACGCTGGCTGGTCACCGGTCGCGCCGGGCATGATCTGGCTCCAGTTCGGGCTGGTCAACCTCACCGCGATCCTGCTGCTGGGGTGGCGGGCTACCGTCGCACACGACGGCGAGGCCGCGGCAGAGCAGGAAATCTGGTCCGAAGCCGGAGACGATCCGCGTCTTCTGTCACTCGATCTGCTTGCCGCAGAGCTCACCCGACACGTCGACGCGAGACAGGTTCTGTTCGTCTGGCGCACAACGGATGGGGGCAGACTCCATGCGGCGTTGGCGGAGAATGACCGCCTCACCCGGGTTGATACCCACGGTGCAGCCTTCGTGCCGCCGGCGTGGGATGAGCAGGCGTTCCTTTTCGTCCCCGGCAGTCGGGTTGCCCTTCTGCGCAACTGGCGCGGCGTCGTACGCCGCTCAACCGGGCACGCGCCCAGCCTTCCGCCCACACTCGCGCTATCGGGAGAGCCGATGTGCGGCGTGCCGATCCAGGCCGGGGAGATGCAGGGGCACGCGATCCTGCTTGGCGTTGGCCGTCCGTCCGGCACGCTGCTCGAAACCGCCGCGCGTGCGGGAGAGGCGATGAATACCGCGCTCGCACGCCAGCAGGTGCTCGCCCGCTGGTTCGAACATGCGCAAACCTCGGCACGGATCGCGATGAGCCGTGACCTTCACGACGGGATTACTCAGACGCTCGCCGGCCTGCGTCTCAACCTCTCCGCCCTGCGCAGCCGGCTGGGTGGCGACCGTGCGGAGATCGACGCAGATCTGGGTGAGATCGTTGGGATCATCGCCGCCGAGCAGACCAATTTGCGCGCGCTGATGGTCGATCGCCCGCATATGACTAACGACCGGGTCGATCTCGTCACGCTGATCGCCCGGCGGCTCGAGTTGCTCGGACGCCAGTGGCAAATCGAATGCCGGCTCGACCCCAAGGGCGAGACGACCCTTCCCGTCTCCGCCAGCCTGTCGATGGAGCTGGAGCTGCTGATCCGCGAGGCGATCTCGAACGCTGTCCGTTACGCCGGCGCCGGGCAATTCACCGTGCGGCTGGCCACCGACGGCGAGCAGCTCTTCGTCAGCATCAAGTCTGACGGCCGTCCGCCCGATCCGTCGCGGCAGATCGATGATGACGGCGAGGAGCGCATCGCCTCGCGCTCGCTCGAGCGGCGGATCGTGATGCTCGGCGGCACCGCCTATGAGGAGGCAATCAGCGCAGGGACGCTGCTCGCGATCCGCCTTCCGGTCGAGGAGCATGAGACGACTGCGAATCCGGATCCGGAATAGCGCCGGATTCGTCCGGAGGACCGGGTTCGTTGCACATCGCCGTAAAAGTTTTTTCGGAGGCCGCAAATCCCGCGGCATGAACTTCGCCCGCTAAGCCGTTGCGCGATCAGGCCGGATGCACGCATCACCGTAGCCTGCGCATCCCAGAGGTAAATCCGGCCTTTACCAGCCGGGGAAACCAATCCGGTAAGCCGTGCCCGCTATTGTCGGACCGCAATCAATTCGGAGTCCAACATGGTACGGGCAATCAAATCGTGCGCGCTCTTCGCGGCGGCCCTCAGCAGCTTCGCCGCGGTCAATGCCTCGGCCGGCGACACCGGGCTCGACATCGGGTCGAGCCGCTACACGCTGAGCATCACCGGCTTCGTGCCGGTCGTCTGCCGCGCCACCGTCGATGCGACGTCGGTCCCCACGACCGCCGGCGAAGTCTCGCTCGGCACGCTCAGCGAATTCTGCAACAGCCCCAATGGCTATGCGATCTACGCCGATCACTCGGCCGCGCTTGCGGGTGGCAGCATCGTCGTCGGCGGGCAGAAGATCCAGCTGTCGGAAACCGGCTCGACGCGCATCCGCATGTCGGACCATGCCGCGATCCAGAACAACGGCGTTTCGCTTGAAGTGCCTGAAGGGGTGACCTCGGCGCAGATCGCGTTCCGGATCGTCCCGCTCTAAACAGCCTGCGCTAAAGGGGTTGCCCTGCCCTCTGGGAGAGGATCAGAGGACAGGGCAATTCTGTTGGATCCCGGACGGCGTACTCGCCACCAGCGGGGTCACGGTGACCACCAGCACTTCACCATATTGCGGCGACACGGCCTTGCCCTGTCCACCCTCGAGCAACGTCGCGGTGATCGGCAGGATGCCGGTCGCCGCATCGGTGCCCGCGCGCTGACAGGTCACGGTGGTAAAGGTCGGGCTGGTATTGTTCTTGGTCTGGCCAAGGAAGCGGATGCTGTAGCGCAGCGTCTGGTTCGGATCGGACAGGGTTCCGCCCGGATAGGTCAGCCGATAGGCATTGGGTGAGCTGAGGCCGACCGAGAACGGACCCGAGCTCGCCACGCGGACATAGTTGGTATTCGGCGTGGTGTAGGTGGCGGGCGCCGCCAGCACCTGAGCCGTCGTCTTGTCGCCCACCTCGCCGAAATCGAGCATCGTGCCGACATAGCTGGCCTGAAGCCCGCTCAGCACCGTCACCGAAACGACGATGGCGTTGGGATGCGTGCCGGTGTCGGTGATCGGGCCGCCATTGCCCGTCGCCCGGCAGCTATAGACGATGTCGAAGGGCAGCGTGCCGCCCGCGATCAGATTGAGGTTGGCGGGCAGCGTCAGGCTGAAGTTGAGCGTGAACGTGTCCGACGCCGCGTTGTTGCCCGAGAATTTCCAGCGGAACACGCCGGGCGCCGGGGTCTGAGCGTTGATGTTCAGGATCGGCGGCGCTTGGTTGGTGCCGAAGAAGATGTTCTGGTTGTAGCCGATCCCCCCGCTGCCCGTGCTCGCCGCGATCATCGGGGTCAGCGTCGAACCATTCTGCGCCGACGTCGCGCCCTTGGCATAGAATTCGATGTCGGACGATTTCTCGCCGCCCGTCCCGTTGATGCGCGACAGCGTCACGCCGGTGATGGTGACGCCGAAGGCGGTCGGGCTGAACGGATCATATTGCAGGTTGGCGACGCCGCCCGACACCGTGGTCAGGCCGCAAGCGCCCCCCGCCATCGCCTCGCTGCCGGTGAACATGCCGGCCAGCGCGCAGAGGATAAGCCCGAGTTTGCCAAATCGCATGGTTACTTGTCCTTCCCCGACTGGATTTCCGGCAGGCGCACAAGGCCCTTGGTGTCGGCCGGGATGGTGATGATGAACGTTGATTTCTTCGCGTCGAGCATCTCGATCCGCCAGCGCCCGGGCGCGAGGCCCGCTGCGGCGAAGCGGCCGTCGCGGGTCGTGAACACCGTGACCGGCGGCCGGTCGGGATGCGCCAGTTCGGTGGCGTTGCCCGTCACCAGGCTGACCGGCTCGCCGTCGCTGTCGAGCAGGCGCCCGATCGCAGTGACGAAATAGTCGGACCCGACCACCAGCTTATAGCCGCTGCGATAGGGCGGCAGCAGACGGAACGATCCCGTGCCCATATCCGCTCCAGCCGGCGCGTCGGGCGCGTCGACCGTCAGCGTCCGCTCGGCATAGGAGCTGATGCTCGGCTGCGTGCCCGCCTTCAGCATCCCGCTGTTCGCGGTGAAGCCGAACGGCGTCGGCTCGACCACGACATTGGCGCCCGCCAGCGTGCGGTGCGGCGTGACGATCGCAAAGCTGTCATAGATCGGCCGGCCCACCGAGAAGGCGCCGTCGGCGATCGCCAGCGAGGTGCCGAGCCGCATCGAGGTGCGCTGGCTCGTCCGCTCGCCGAACGTGCCCTGGAATGTCCCGAAGTGGCTGAGGCCGAGTTCGGCGCGGTTGCTGTAGTAATTGCCGTTGAAGTTGAAGCCCGATCCATGATCGCTGCGTTCGATATCGGCGGTGATGTTGTACGATCCGACGCCTTGCCCGTGCAGCGTCTGGAACGATGCGCGCACGCGATTGTCGCGCGTATCATAGTCGGCGCGGGCGCTCGAATAACGGCCAAGCCGGACCACCAGCGATGCGAGCGCGCTGACGCGCGATCCCCCGCCGTCGCGTTCCCAGCGTCCGTCCACGGTCAGGCTCGCTATGTCCGAAATGCGGTAGCCGGTCGTCACGCGATAGCTGTGCACGTCGCGCTGCGCGCCGCGCCCGATCGAGTAACGACCGTCGAACCCGGCATAGAGCCGGTCGTTGAAGGCGTGCGAATAGCCACCACCAAACTCGGCGACGAACTGATTGTCGGGCGTGAACACCCCCATCGGCCCGAACCGGCGGCTGCGCGTCTCCGCGAACAGCGTCAACGAGTCCGCCTGTCCGTTGCGGCGCTGGATCAGCCGTTGGAAGGTCAGCGTCGCAGCATAGCCCGAGCCGTAGTTCCGGATGTCGGAGACCGAGAAATTGCCCGCGAACGACCCGATGGTGGTCGCGGCGACGAACTCGACCCCGCCCATGCGCGAGCGCTTGTCGGCCTGAATGTTGGCGCCCAGCGTCAGCTGGTCGGTCAGGCCGCGACGATAGAAGCCGGTCACGGCCCAGTCGTCGCTATAGCGCGGCCCGCTCGGCCCCAGCGGATTGAGCACGCCCGCATACAGCCCGAATTCGCTCAACCCCTTCGCCAGTTGCGACTGGTCGAGGAACAGATTGAAGCGGAGCAATTCGGTGCGTCCGGCGTCATCCAGCACCGACAACCGGATATCATTCGCGCCTTGGGTGAAGGGGAAGTCGCGAAGGTCATAGTTACCCGGTGCAAGCTGAAGACGCCGGACGATCTGGCCGTTGACCTCGACCTCGACGGTCGAAGGACGGTCCAGCCGGAAGCTCCGGTCGCCACGCGGCCGGATAATCTGCTGCGGTTGCAGCACGCTGTACGAACGGAAGATCGAAACGCCGGCGATATCGGGCGCCGACTGGAAGCCGCGGCTGATCGTGCGCAGATCGCCCACGGTCCACCGCATCAGGTTCTTCTCATCGTCATAGACGAAGCGCGAGCCGAGCCGCTGGAAGTCCGTCCCCGGCCCGCCGGGCTGCCAGATCGCCTCACCCTCGGCCACCACCGGGCCAATGCGGGTAGCTCCGTCGAGCGAGAAGATCGGCGAGGTAAAGCCGACATCGCCGCCCGCATGGAGGTAATCCAGCGCGCCGCGAATGTTGAGATAGGCGCTGAAATCCGCCGGCTCCGCGAACGTGCCGATCCGGTCGCGGTCGAGCGGGCTGACCTGCACCGTCTTGGTGCCGCGGCGCTCCGCCGCGATCGTCAGGTTCAGCTCCAGCGTCTGCGGATTGTAGCGGATCTGCACGCCCGACGCTTCGAAATCGGCGGGTGTCAGCGACGCCTTGGTCGCCGACACCCCCTGCAGCGCCTTGATCGTGCCGGGGTTAAGCACATTGGCGAGCAGGTCGATCAGTCGCTGCGCAGGCAATTCGATGCGGTCGTCGGGCTGAATGACGATCTGCATATCGCCCAGATAGATGCCGCCATCCTTGAGCGGAACGGTCAGCGCGATCGGCTTGCCGGTCGGGTTGAGCCGCATCTGCGGTCCCGCCGCCATCGCCGGGGGCGCCTGGATCGTCACGCGCCGTTCCTGCACCTGCAGCGTGGTTCCAGCCTGGTCCGAAGCAGTGGCGGGTAGCGCCAGCAGCGAGATCAGGACGAACGCACAGCCGCCCAGCAGGCGTGCACGGTCAGGTTTCGGGCGTGAAGCTGACATCGAGCTTGCCCCCTTCGGTTGGCAGCACGATCGGCAGCGTCATGCGGCGTACCTGATTGGCGCCGACAAGACCGAAACCGATCGTCTGCTGGATTTCCGGGCCCGAGAGCGTCTTGCGAAAGACCTCTTTGCCCGATGCGTCCCTCTGAATGATCCGCAGCCGGCCGTTCGACAGATAAGCGTGCGCTGCGGACGTGTTGGCGAGCGTGAGAACCGGCGCGGGTTTCCCCTCGGCATTCTTCCCAACTTCTGCCGACTGGATCGCGAGTGCAGGCTTGGCACCCGCAGGCGACACACTGACCAGCACCTGGAAATTGTAGAGGATCTGGATCGCCGACTGGCCCTCGGGCAGCTTCACGGGCAGCTGCGCCACCGTGACGTAATAATGCTTGCTCGCCTTGAGGTCGGGGTCGCCGACATACTGGATGCGGAAGGTCTGGGTCTGGCCCGGCTGGATCAGCGCCTGGGGCGGGAAGATCAGCAGATCTTCGCTCGGCTTGCCGGTGCTCTTCACCCCGGTCTCGTCGAACATCAGCTCCTCGACGCGCAGCTCGACCGGCAGCGGAGTCGCGAAGGTATTCTCGACGGTGATGACCTGACTCATCCCGCGGCCCGAGACCGACAGGTCGATCACCACCGGCTGAACGGTCATACTCCAGGCGGGCGACGCAAAGACCGCCGCCAGTGCCGCGAGTACCGTAACGAGACCTCGAAGGAGCTTCATATGTCCAGTCTCCCTGTGCCGATCGTGCGATCAGCTCGAAACGTGCAGTTCGATGACAACCGTGTCTGAATAGCGCCCGGCGGTGAGTGCCCCGCCGCCGGCCGGGATCGAGAGGCGCAGCGACAGGTCGCCCGCCGTCCCGTCCGGAACATCGAGAATGGCCTGCGGCGACGCCGCGGCGTTGAGCGTCAGGGCGCGGTTCGCCCAGTTCGCGTCGAGTTGGTAGCCGAGCACGTCGCCAAAGCCGGTCGTCGACTGGCGGTTGGCGCGATTGCCGCCGTCACGCAGCAATCCGCCGTTCGCGCTCGACAGCGTCAGCCGGTGCGCGGCATTGCATATCACCGGCAGCTCGATCACCATTTCCGCGGCGCGCGGCTGCGCGGTCTGCGGATCGACCAGCTCGGCGATGCGGATCTCGCCGCTCGACGGCCCGGCGCCGATAAAGCTGGCATTGACTGCGGTGCCGGCGCGCGCGGAACGGATCACACAGGCGGGGAAAGTCCGCCCGGCAAGTTCGATCCGTCCGCGGGCGTCGCCCGTTTGCGCTGCCGCCGGGAGTACAGCGGTAAGCGCAAGCGCGCCGGCTAGGGGAATTGCGTACCTCATTGTTGCGGCTCCAGGACAATGCGGAGCGTGTCGCCGTAATAGCCGGCGATCACCGGGGCATTGGCGCGCACGTTCGACGCGCCCTGCTGGATCTCGATGCGCAGCTCGAGCGTGCCCGCGCCGGGCCGGTCGACGGTCACGCCGCGCTCGGCGACGCGGCGCGACAGCGCGTCGGCGTCGAGCGCGGTGTTGACGCCGGCCCAGGAGACTTCGGCCCGATAGGGCACCGCATAGGTGAAGCCGGCCGACGGGGTCGGCGGCAGCTCGCTGGTCCGCCACAACCCGTTATTCTGCGATTCGATGCGCAGGCGATGCGGGAAGCTGCAGACCGCGTCGAACTGGACCGACGCGCTCGCCGCATTGGTCGCCAGCGTCGTCGAGTCGACCATCTGGTCGATCTGGAGCGTCTCGCCGCTCAGACCGCGGAAGTTGGTTTGCGCGCCCGGTGCCAGCCGCGGCGGCTGCAATACGCAGATCTGCGGCGCCGATCCGATGACGGGCATGTTGGTCGTGGCAGGCCGGATCTGCGCAATCGAAGGCGCGGTCCCGGCGGCCACGACCGAGGCGAGGAGGAGCGCGACCCGGGTCATCTCAGTTCGCCACCGCCAGCGTGACGGTCACCAGGCCGAGATAGCTGGTGTCGGACACCAACCGCAGTCCGCTGCCGCCATTGGTGGCGAAGGTGCCGATCGACACGGTGATGTCGCCGGAGAAGGCGGTCGGCCGCGTCTGGACCGCGCCGGGGTTGCTCCCCGCGCCGGTGGCAAAGGTCGCCGCAGTGGCCGTCCAGCCGCTCGCGGTCGCCGTATAGTCCACCGTGCGCGAGAAGCCCGCGGGGGGCGCCGCGGTAAAATTCTGCGCAGCCATCGGCGTCGCATTGACGGTGATCGTGCTACGCGAGCTGCAGAAGGAACCGGTCAGAACCTTGGACGGTGCCGCCAGGTCGGTGCGCAGCAAACCCGTCGTGGTGTCAGTGAGGACGCCGAGATCGAAGGTCGATCCGGTGCCTACGATCGTCCCGCCCGAGCAGAGCGCGGGGACGTTGCCGACCACGGCGAAGGACTTGGTGTCGGTCGCGCTTTGCGCGGCGGCCGAGCCTGCCGTCAGGGTAGCGAACGCACCCGCGGCAAGGATCAGGGAACGGGTCATCTCAGCTTCCTCCGCCAACGGCCGGGCCAAGCGTCACGACGACGAGGCCGCTATAGATTCCTGCAGTGAGCAGTGCGTCCGACGGCGCGGTGAAGCCCGAAAGCGTCACGTTGACATCGGCGATCTTGGGTGCCGGCTGGGTCGCGCCGGTGCTGGTTGCGGTCGGCGTTGTGCCGGAAGCGCTCGCCGCCGACGTCGCCGCGGTCGGCGACAGCGCCCAGTTGGATGCGGTCGCGGTATAGTTCACCGCTTTGGCGAACCCCGGCTGCACCGGCGATGCGTCGGCGGAGACCAGAGCCGTTACCTGCACCGTCAGCGCCGATCCGGCGAAGTTGCAGAACGAATTCGGAAGCGTGACGCTCTGATCGCCCAGCACCGCGATCCGTCCGACCCGCGTGCCCGACGTCGCAGCCATCTGGCCGAGATCGACGGTGGCACGCGACGGGGCACCCAGGATGCACAGCCGCGCGACATTGCCGTTGACGATGACCTGCCCGGTCGACGTGTCGCCGGCCGCCTGGGCCAGCGCGCTTCCCGGGATCATGGCCGCCGCTGTTGCGGCGATGGTGATCATCAGAGCCTTCATCGTCATGCTCCTTGGTTCCGCCGGGTCAGTTCGCCGCCGACAGCGTCACGCGCGTCTCGCCCTGATAGGCGCCGGCGATCAGCAGCCCGGAGGCGGGGGTCGACGAGCTCGAAAGCGTCACGGTTACATTGCCGGTGAACAGCCCCACGGTGCTGGCGCTGCCCGCCCCGGCCACGATCGAGCTGTCCAGCGCGCTGACCGAATTCGCGACAGCCGTGGCAGTGTAATTGACCACCCGGTCAAACCCTGCCGGCGGCGCGCTCGTCACCGTGGTGTTGACCACTGGGAACGCCTCGACGCTCATCGAAGAGGCGGTGCCGTTGCACCAGCCGACGAGAGTGCGGGACTGGCCGTCGAGCTTGCTCGCGTCCAGCTTGCCCGCACCTGCGCCGGTGCCACCCTGCGCAAGCTCGCCTGCATTGATCACCGCATTGGATGTGGTGAACAGGCAGCGTGGCGCCACCGATCCGTCGATCGTCACCGTCCCCGTGGTGGTCTGTGCCACCACCGGGGTCGCGGTTGCGGCGGCCACAACCACCGAAGCCAGGATCAACTTGCGCATCGTCTCATGCCCTTCCGGTTTCGATCAGGTGCCGGGCTTGATCACGACGGTGATCTTGCCGGTGTAGACCGGATCTGCGGACAGCAGATCGTTGACGGTGTTGGTGCGGAAGTTGCTCGCGGTGATCACGATGTTGTCCGAACCATTATTGGCCAGACGTCCACCCACCGCAGTGTCGGCACCCGCCGCAGCGGCGCTGTCGTTCGAGAACGGACCTGCAGGGCCAGTGGTCGTCGTCACGGCAACATTCGCAGTGAAGTCGATGCTGTTGTCATAGCCCGTTGTCGCGGTCGCCGTTGCCGCCGTGATCGGATCCGCGTCGACGCTGATCGTCGGGGCAGCTGTGGTGCACACGACCCGGGCAGCTACGCCCGCCGCAGTGAAATCCGCCGCAAGACCGGTACGCAGCCTGCCGTCGACACCGGCCAGTTCGCCGAATGCGACGAGACGGGTGAAGGTGTTGTCGCCGCCAGGAACGACGATGCACTTGGGGGCCACCGAACCGGTGATGTTCACGGTGCCGGTGGTGTTCTGGGCCATCGCCGGCGCGGCGACAGCGAGCGCGGTGCCAGCCGCAAGAATGGCAAGAACGGTTTTCATCACTCGGTCTCCTGATCTGGCCGGCATCCGGCCGGGCAAGATTTGGTTCATCGGCAACAGGCCGCACGCTTCACTCATGAGGGTGTCACGGAGCAGGACGGGCGTTGCTTCGCCGGTCATGGCGCGACACTCACGGTCACGGTCAGGGTGTCCGCGTAATTGCCCGAAACCAGCATGTTGGCGCCGGAATAGGCAGGCGCGCTGACGCGCACGAACGACCCGTTTTGCAGAATGGAATTGGAATTGAGCCGCAGCCCGTCCGTGGTCGTCGCCGGGCCGCGGAAGCTGCACGGCGTCCCTGTTGTCGCGGTCAGCGCCGCAACCGCGCAGGTCGCCGATGCCGTCGCACTCGATCCGACCAGGTTGAGCATCACGTCATAGGGCGCGAGCGTCGAATAGCCCGACGGCGCGCTGCCCGACGCCTTCAGCCCGCCATTGCTCGACACCACTGCAACACGCGAAGGTCCGGTGCATTCGAGCTGGAAGGTGAAATCATGGGTGAAGCCGGTCTGGTCGAAGTTCGGCTGATCGAAGCTGCCGTTCGGCGCCGCGCCGGTAGCGAAGCCGCAGCGACCGCCGACCATTGCCCGTACCTGAATCGGGAGCGAAGCGAAGCCGCCGGCATTGGGGCCATCGGCATAATAGGTTTGGGCTGATACCGGCGCGTTGCAGAGCGTTAGCCCTGTCGCCGCCAAGATTCCCAAAGTCCAGACCGAAATCCGCAACTCCGCCTCCCTGAAAAGGCCTGTCGAGACGAAGTTCGGCTCCGCTTTCGCATCGCCTTCACTTGGAAGCGCAACATTGCGCCACGACTCGATGTTTACGGATTGTTAAGCAGATTGCTCAGCTGATCCATTCAACGTTATGGACAAACTGACGATATATTAAGCATTATGTGGATGAAACTATAGTTATATCTTCGCCTGTCTTGCGATGACGCTTATCCGAAAGGAAGTCATCAAGCGGGCGTGACTAGAGTTCAGTCCCCGCCTTGGGCAGACGCTCGTTTTCTTTCTGCATCAGCATCGCCAGCTCGACTCGATTCGCGACGTCGAGCTTGGCAAAGATCCGGTGCAAGGTGAGCTTGACGGTCCCTTCGGTCACGCCCAGCTCAAATCCGATATCGCGGTTGCGCAGTCCGCGGGTGATGAGTTGCGCGATCGACCGCTCACGCAAGGTAAGCAGGCTCAGCCGGGTAACGCTCTTGCTGCCCTGCATCGCCAGCGACAGCGCGCGCTGCATGATCGACCGCTCGATCCACTGCCCGCCGGTGGACACTTCGCGCAGGCACGCGACCAGCAATGTCTCCGCCCCTTCCTTGGGCAAGATGCCCTGAACCTTGAGGTCGAGCGCCTCGATCAGGTCCGAGTCGGAAATGTGCGCAGTGAGCAGCACGATCGCCCGCTTGTCGTGTCGCGCGCGCAGGGCACGCACCACATCCATGCCGCCGCGATTCGGCATCGCGATGTCGAGGATCAGCACATCGGGGCGAACGACCGGGATCAGCTCAAGCGTCTGCGCTCCGTCGCGTGCAGTGCCAACCACTTCGAAATCCGAGCCACGCAGCACCGCCTCGATACCCGAAAGCATCAGGGGATGATCGTCCGCGACAAGTATCCTGGGCCGGGTCACTGTGCCTCCCGAATGGCGCGTTCACGACAATCCAAGTTCCGTCGCTTGGCATCGAAGTCAAAGCTCTAACCAATCAAGAACTTCATATGACAACATTGCAAGCCCCTATCTGTCGCCGACTGCTCCTTGGGACAGCCCAAGCCCGCCTCGTTCCGACGAAGGAGCGAGTTCGACAATACGGACGACCGGTCCTCCGCGGCTGCCGGGTTCGGGCCGGATAACCGCCCGCAAACGTCCGCCGGCGGAAATCGCGCGATATCTGTCGAGCTGTGCGCGATAGCGGGCCGGCTCCTGCCCGTAGACTTCTTCATGCGTAAACACCGCAAATCGGCCTTGGCAGCTGGCCACCTGCTCGGAATCGAGATGCCCGAAATCGACCACCGCGCTTCCTGCCCGCAGCGTTTCGACGCGGGAATAGGGGATACGCCCGGCCAGCAGCGCGGCGGCATCGACGCACCCTGCCGACCCCAGCGGGAAGCGCAACGGCCACCCATTCTGCAACAGGTCGAACGCGGCATGCTCGACAAGGATCGTGCTTCCGCGCGGTGCATTCGCCGTGATCCAGGCAGATGCGGCCTGGCGCGTATCGTCAGCGCGCTCAGCTTGAGTCGTGAAGGTCGCAGCGACCATCGGCGCGATCAGCAGCGCTGCGATCGCGGCAAATTCGACTCCGGTCAGCCGGCGCCCGAACGCGCGCAAACGGCCTGCAAGCGCACAGATTGCCGCCGCAGCTCCAAGCGCAAGGAACGGCAGCAGCGGCACCAGCCAACGCTCCCAGACCAGCGCCTGCACACAGATCACGATGGCGAGGGCCGCAACACCGGGCAGCACCGCAATACGGACCCGCCGATCGCTCAGCCCGAACACGCTGCCGATCGCGACCAGCGCAAGGCCCGCCGTACCGAATGAGCCGAGCAACGGGCCACGCACATACCAGCCGATATTGGCGAGAAGCCCACCACCCGTCGCTCCGGGGTGCGCGGGCCGCGCTTCGCCGGTGAGGTTGTGGATCACCGTGGCATAGTCGAGCAGGAGGAAAGGCGACGCGATCAACAGCGCCACGGCCGCAGCGGCGCCGACGATGGCGGCGTTCCGCACCCTCCCCCAGCCCTCACCGCAAACAAAGGCAGCAGCGAGCGGGCTCATCGCAAACAGTGCCGCAGGCCATTTGGTGGCAACACCCAGGCCGATGAAAACCCCTGCGAGCGCGTGGTCGCGCCACCGCCCGCGCTCCAGGATGTTCAGCGACGCGAGCGTTGCCAGCAGGACGAACACGGTCATCTGCACGTCAGTGCGGATGACCTGCGAGTAGGAGACATGAACCGAGTTCACCGCAATCAATGCCGCCGCGAGCAACCCCAGGCGCGCACCACCCAGCCGCTTTCCCAGCCGATAGGTCAGCCAGACGCAGAGCACACCGCACGCCACGAAGAACAACCGCGCGGGCAGGAACAGGATCGAGGGATCGGCATAGGCGGCAGCAACAAAGGCATCGAGATCGGCGAAGCGCCCGGTGAGAATGCCAATCCCCGCCACCGCGACCATCACCAGCGCGATCGCATAGAAGGTGAGCGTCGCGGGATGCCCGAACCAGCCCGGGTTGAGATTGCCGCTACGTAGCATGTCGAGCGCAGTCATCATGAACAGCGGCTCGTCCGGATCGTTGAGCGCGGGCAAGCCGAAGGCGACCCCATGGATACGGATCACCGCAGCCATGAGGAGGATCAACAGCAAGGCTGCATGTTCGGGCCACCGCGTTCGATCGCGGTTACGGGGCAGGAGGTTCGGGTCCGTCATGGTGTCGAATGGCATGACGTGGAGTAACGATGCGAACCGTAATCCTGGCCGGCGGTCTTGGTACCCGGCTCGGCGAAGAGACGGCCGTCCGGCCCAAGCCGATGGTCGAAATCGGCGGGATGCCGATCCTGTGGCACATCATGAAGATCTATTCCGCCGCCGGCTTCAATGACTTCGTGATCTGCCTTGGCTACAAGGGCTATTTGATCAAGGAGTTCTTCGCGAACTACTTCCTCCACACCTCTGACGTGACGATCGACCTGCGCGGCGGCAACGGGATGGAGGTGCATCACGCGCGCAGCGAACCGTGGCGGATCACTTTGGTCGAGACCGGCGCGGCGACGATGACCGGCGGGCGGCTGGGCGCGATCCGGCCTTATCTGGAAGACGGCGAGCCGTTCTGCTTCACCTATGGCGACGGGGTGGCGGACATCGACATCGCCGACCTTGTGAGCTTCCACAAATCGCACGGGCTGCGCGCAACGATCACCGCGGTGTCGCCGCCGGGACGGTTCGGCGCACTGGAGTTCGATGGCACGCAAGTCACCGACTTCAAGGAGAAGCCGGCCGGCGACGGCGGGCAGATCAATGGCGGGTTCTTCGTCGCCGATCCCTCCGTCCTCGACCTGATCGACGGGCCGGACAGCGTGTGGGAACAGAAGCCGCTCGAGACGCTGGCGCGGGGCGGCGAGCTGATGGGCTATCGCCACGACGGTTTCTGGCAGCCGATGGATACGCTGCGCGACAAACTGTACCTCGAAGACCTGTGGAACGGCGGAAATGCGCCGTGGAAACGCTGGTGAGCGGGTGGCGCGGCCGCCGGGTGCTGGTCACCGGGCATACCGGGTTCAAGGGCAGCTGGCTGAGCCTGTGGCTGCATTCGATGGGGGCCGAGGTGACAGGTCTGGCGCTGCCTGCGCCGACCGAACCGAGCTTGTTCGAGGCAGCCCGGATCCGGGACATCGTGGAACATTTGGTCGCCGATGTTGGTGATTACGCCGCAGTGCACGCCACGTTCGCCAGGGCAAAGCCGGAACTTGTCTTCCACCTCGCCGCGCAGCCGCTGGTGCGCGCGTCCTATGCGGACCCGATCGGGACCTATGCCACCAATGTGATGGGCACGGTGCACGTGCTGGAGGCCGCGCGGCACGCCGGGAGCGTCAAGGGCGTGGTCTGCGTCACCAGCGACAAATGCTACGCCAATCGCGAATGGGTGTGGCCCTATCGCGAGAGCGACCCGATGGGTGGCCATGACCCGTATAGTAGCAGCAAGGGCTGCGCCGAACTGGTCGCGGCATCGTGGCGCAACTCGTTCTTCGGAGACGACGGCCCTGCCCTCGCCACCGTCCGTGCGGGCAATGTCATCGGCGGTGGCGATTGGGCCGAAGACCGGCTGATCCCCGACCTGATCCGCGCATTTGAGGCAGGCGTATCGCCGCTGATCCGCGCGCCCGACGCAGTGCGGCCCTGGCAGCATGTGCTGGAAGCGCTGGGCGGATACATCGCGATCGCCGAACGGCTGATGGCCGGCGACCGCAGTTTTGCCGATGCCTGGAACTTCGGACCATCCGACGACGATGCGCGACCCGTGGGCTGGATCGTCGAACGGATGCGCGCAGCATGGGGTGACGGCGACGCACCGCTGCTGGACGGAGGCCCGCGCCCGCACGAGGCCGGGCTGTTGCGGCTCGACAGCTCCAAGGTGCGCGCGGCGCTGGGCTGGCGCCCTGCCCTCACGCTCGACCGTGCACTGGAGTGGATCGTCGACTGGCACAAGGCCGTAGGATCGGGTGACGATGCCCGCGCCGTCACCCTCGCTCAGATCGCCAACTATTCCGCCGCTTCGAGCATCCGCGCCGCCGCCTGAGCGGGAGCGATCGCCAGCGTCAGGATATTGCCGAGCTTGAGGCCGACCGGGACCGCTGGCAGCGGCACGCGCTTGACGCGGATACCCGCCGCCCATGCCGCCTGCCGCACGAGGAAATCGAGCGGGAAGACGTTGCGGCTGCCCTCGACATGCACGTCGTTAAACCCGGCGCGGCCCAGCAGCGCCTTCATCGTTGAGGGGCGATAGAGTTCGGGATGCTGGAGGCAGAAGGGCGGCCAGCGCTTACCCATCACATAGCGCAGCAGGGAGCTTTCGTCGTGGGTGACGATCATCAGCGTGCCGCCGGGACGCAGCTTGGCGCGGATCTGCGACAGCATCGCAAGCGGATCGAGCAGATGATCGAGCACATGCACCATCACCGCAAGGCCAATCGAGCCATCGGGAACGGGCGAGAGATCCTCCATCGCGGCCGAGATGGTGGCGGGCAGCCCGCCCGCGGCGGCGCGCAGCGTGTCGTGGATCGCCGCGTTGGGCTCGAACAGCCAGAAACGGTTGAACCCGCCATGCAGCGCCGCAGCGCGAACGAGATGACCGGCGTCGGGACCGATTTCGAGGTAGCCGCCGCCCACCCCGCCCTGCTCAACGCTGCGGGAGAAATAACCGCGCTGCGTCGCGACGATCGCCGCATCGCCGATCGCATCCATGTTGGGCGCCATCCGCGCGTAAAGCTCGCCGAGTTGTTCACCGGTGAAGAACACCGGGTTGTAGAGCTGTCTGCAATCGACGCAGCGGTGATAGGAGAAGAAGCACTTCTCTTTGAACAGCCCCGCCCAGAAGGGGCGCAGTGCGTCGAGCGTCATGGTCTCGGCAGTCTTACCCGCACGCACTTCGCGACGCGCGTTGGAAGAACCGCAGGCGGGGCAGTCGCGATACAGATACTCGGTCATCAGGGTCTCTCCGCGGTGCGGAAGGTGACGCGGCTGTGCCAGAACCAGCTCGTCACGATGATGACGAGCGCAAAGCCGAGCTGGGCGATCACCGGCGGGACACCGCCGATCTCGACCAGGATCGGCAGGATGATCCAGTTTGCCGCATAATTGGCGAGGTAGAAGCTGGCGAAGGCGCCGAATTCGCGGGCGAGATTGCCGCGCGTGCGGAACACCCCGAGCTTGTAGGTGGTGAAGGCGAAGCACAGACTGACCACCTGCGCGATGCCGAGCGCGATCAGATAATGCGTCTGGAAGACCGGCACCGCCCACAGCAACAGCGGGTAAATGCCGATGCCGAACACGGTGTTCGCCGCCCCCGCGGCAGCAAAGCGCAACGGACGTTCGGCGCGCGCGATCACGACGGGTGACTCCATCCACCCCGTTCCGTCACCCCGGCCCTGTGCCGGGGTCCACCGGGAGGCAGGCGGTGGGAAAGAGCCTGAAGGGCAGCGCGTGAGGCGGAGTGGACCCCGGCACAAGGCCGGGGTGACGAAAGAAGGACGATGGAAACGGTGGCCATCATGATTCTTCCATCAGCGGAATCCGCATGTTCGCGGCGAGTACGTCGCGGGGCAGGAAGGGCGACAAGTCCTCCAGCGCGGGCGAAGTGATCCGCCCGTCGGGATGCGCCTTCGCGCCGAGCTTGGGCGCGAATCCAACATGCTCGTCGATGATCAGCTCGCACAGCACCGGACCCTCGGCGGCAAGTGCAGCGGCGATCGTGCCGGGGAGGTCGTTGTGCGATTCCGCGCGGAAATAGGCGAAGCCGAACGCCGTCGCGACCTTGCCGAAATCGGGGAAGGTGACGTTGCTCTTGGGCCCGCCGCCAACCTCGACCCCGTTG